>DASSTR010000106.1:0-9814 GCA_035707825.1 Solirubrobacterales bacterium | reverse complement strand
GTCCTGGGCGACCGCGGTGACCCGCGGCCCGAGCCGCTGCAGCAGCAGCCGGCGCCGGCGCTCGTCGAGCGCCGATGACGCCTCGACGTCGAAGACGGCTTCGACCCGCGACGCGGTCACGTTGGCGTGCTGGCCGCCGGGGCCGGACGACCTGCTCGCGCGCAGCTCGATCTCGGCGAGCGGGATCGAGAGGCGATCGTCGACTCTCAACTCATCGGCCACGGCTACACCGCCAGCCAGAGCGTTGCTATTGCACCGGGTTCGGTCAGCCCCGTCATTGCTATTCGGCCAGCTCGGGGATGTAGCGGTCGATGTGCTCCGCGATCGTTTCCCGGACCCAACGCTGGGTCTCGGCGTCGGCCATGCGATAGCGGCCGAGGAGCATCTTCTGCTCGGTCAGCGGCAGCCCGGCGATCTCCCAGCGCACCGCCAGGCGCTCGAAGATCAGCTCAAAGCGACGGTGCCAGGCATCCTCGAGCGAGGTCGCGTCCCCCGCCGGGGGCTCGCCGATCTTGGCGATCGTCCCGGCGCTGAGGGAGTCGCGCAGGCTGAGGACATTGCCCTCGGCGTCGGTGTAGTCGACCGTCGCCGCCTTCTGCCTCGGCGCTCTCTTCTTACGCTTTGCCACTGTGGCCGGAGTGTCGCATCAAGGCAGGGCGGGATCGAGCCAGAATCCAAGAAGGGCGGCCCGCTCGAATGAAGACGGGAGCGACGGGCGAGACGATCCAGCCAGGAGAGGTGCTCAGGCGAGGGCGTCGAGCTTCGCCGCCAGCTCGAAGTCGTTCTCGGTCAGGCCGCCCTCGGAATGGGTCGAGAGCGTCAGCGTCACCTTGTCCCAGGAGATCTCCACGTCGGGATGGTGGTTCATCTCCTCAGCGGGGGCAACGATGCCGTCGACGAACTTCACCGAGCCGACGAAATCGCCGCACTCGAAGGTCTTTGCGATCGCGTCGCCCGACCGGGTCCAGCCGGAGAGGCCGCCAAGGCGCGCATCGATCTCGGAGTCGTCGAGAACAGCCATCCCTATCCATCCTTCCACGCAAACGCTAAATCCAAACCACCGTGGCGCTCAGATCAGCGTCCGCCGCTCAAACCGCCAAGTCCCAGAGGAACGGGCTCAGGCGCCAAGGGAACGGGCTCAGCCCCCGATTGGGGCGCGCGGATTGGAGCCGTAGAAGATCAGCGTGCCGAGCATCCCGATGATGTTGACGAGGATGATGTTGACCGCCATCGAGCGCGCCGTCGCCGTGCCGACCCCGACCGGGCCGCCCGACGCCGTGTAGCCGTAGTAACAGCCCACGCAAACGATGATCGTCGCCATCACCATCGCCTTGGTGAGGCTGAAAAGGATGTCCAAGGGCGTCTGGAAGGTCCAGAAGATCAGTAAGTAGCCACCGGAGGAGACGTCCCCCACCTGATCGACGACGGCGATGTAGCTGGCGAAGTAGCCGACGCCGATGCCGACGAGGTAGAGGAAGGGAATCGCGATCCAGGCGCCGAGGAGGCGCGTCGCCGCCAGGAAGGTGACTGGCGGTATCCCCATCACCTCGAGCGCGTCGATCTCGTCGGAGATCCGCATCGCGCCGAGCTCGGCGACGATTCCCGTCCCAACCTTGGCGGAGAGGATGTAGCCGAAGGCGTAGGGCAGCCCCTCGCGCAGGTCGCAGTAGGCGGAGAAGAGGCCGGCGTTGCCGGGCGCTCCGATCGAGCGGCTGAAGTAGGCCCCGATCAGCCCGCACTGCAGGCCGAGGATGAAGACGAAGGCCCAGACGATCAGCGCCGAGCCGAGGATCAGGATCCCGGCCTGGCGCAGGCTCTCGCCGAAGAACTTGAAGACCCGACCCGAGATGACCAGGCCGCCGACCCGGGAGCCGAAGCGGGCCACCTCGCCGCCGGTGTCGAGCCAGTCGCGCGGAGTCCTCAGCAGTTCGTTCACCGGACCAGGCCCCTCCAGATCATCGGATCGTCTGCAATTCCGGGTTGGAGGCGAGCAGGACGGCGGAGAAGACGTAGAGGAAGGAGAAGCAGCCCATGAAGGCGATCACGACCGCCTGGTTGACGGCGCGGCCGACGCCGGCCGGCCCACCCGACGCGGTCATGCCCTTGTAGCAGCAGACGACCGCGATGATCGCGCCGAACAGCGTGCACATCAGCACCGAGCCCCAGACGTCGGTGATCAGCGCGTTGGTGAACAGGGTGGCGAAGAAGCCGCCCAGCGGGGCGCCGTAGAGAAGCGAGGCCGCCATGCCGGCGGTCAGCCCGAAGACGATCGCGAAGACGTCGAGCAGGCCGGTGATCACCATCAGGGCGATGAAGCGCGGCACGACGAGGTTCTTGATCGGGTCGACGCCGAGCACCTGCAGGGCGTCGAGCTCCTCGCGGATTTTGCGGGCGCCGAGGTCGGCGGTGATCGCCGTGCCGGCCACACCGGCGACGACGCCGGCGGTGACGATCGGGCCGATGAAGCGGACGGCGGTGACGACGAAGAAGCCGCCGAGGCGATCGAGGGCGCCGATCAGGTCGAGGACCCCGGCCGCCTGCAGCCCCGGCGCCCCGAAGCAGAGCGCGAAGGTGGAGATCGTCATCGGGAACCAGGAGAGCCCGAGCACGAAGAGGAACTGGCCGAAGAGCTCCTCCCCGTAGGGGTAGGGCGGCCGCACGGCGGAGAGCATCGTCTTCGCCGTCAGGATCATCATCTCGCCCACCTCTTCGAAGGTGGACTGGATGGGCATGACTATGCGGCCTAAGCCTTGGCGTTCCACCAGCTCAGGCCCTGCCGCGCCACCAGCTCATCGCCCTACCGAGGGCGCCGGGCCCGGGCTCGGCGCGCTCGACCGCGGCCGAATCGTCGAGCTCCCTGCGAAGTTTGGCCCGCGCCTCGTCTTCTTCCCTGGCCCGCAGCGCTGCGGCCCGCTGGGCCTCCGAGAGCTTGGCGATCAGGGTGTCGCGGGTCTGCTCCAGCTCCCCGACGCCGGCGATGTGCGCCTCGGCGCGGCGGTGGGCGGTGGGCAGGTCATCGGGAAGGTCGCGGATGTAGGTGGCCAGCTCGGCCTCGAGCCTGCCGATCTGGCGGCGCAGCTCATGACGGACCTCGATCTCGTCGCCGCTCTCCTCCAGCCCCGGCAGGAAGTCCGACTGCTCCGGATCGGCCGGCATCGTCGCGCAGGCGGTGGCGACGATCGCGAGCTCGCGAGGGCTGAGCCCTGCCTCCCTGGCCCGCTGCAGCGCCTCGGTGGCGATCTGCTCGAGCTCGGGGGCGGGCGCCGTGCCGTCGGCGACGAAGGTTCCCTGGCCCTGGTGGCTGACCACGAGGCCCTCCTGCTCGAGGTCCGCGTAGACGGCGCGCACGGTGTTGACGTTCACGCCCGCCCACTCGGCGAGGCGGCGGAAGCTGGGGAGGCGCTCGCCGGCGGCGAGGCGGCCGGTGCGAATCAGCGCCCGCAGCCGCCAGCTCAGCTGCAGGCCGACGGGAAGCTCGTCGCCGGGGTCGGTGGAAAAGGGCGTCGACTCGTGCGAGGCCGCCCCCCGCCGCGAAGCCGACCGGGGCGCTCGCCCCGGCCCGGAGCGACGGGAGGAGGTCGTTTGCTGTGCCATTCGGAAGACACAGTAACCCCCGAAGCTGTCCTAGTCAACTAGCACAGCGACGCCGCGGCGTTCTTCCACTTCCCTGAGTTGACCACACAGGATGTGGTCAACTCAGGGAAGTGGATCCGGAGAGTTCGTGGAAAAGCGCCTGACCGACCGTAGGTCGCTATGCGGGGCGTGCAAGCGCTACGGCGTCAGGACGATCTTCATCGCTTCGCGCTGGTCGTAGAGCGCGTAGGCCTCCGCGGCCTCGTCCAGCTTCATGTGGTGGGTGACCAGGGGCGCCGGGTCGAGCTTGCCCGCCTCGAGCAAGCCGAGCACGCGATCGACGTGGGCGATCACGTTGGCGAGGCCGAGGCGCAGGGTCAGGCCCTTCAGCCAGGCAAGGCCGAGCGGCACCTCGCCGCGCCCGGCGTAGGCGCCGATCCCAGAAACCGTGCCGGCGTCGCGCGCCAGGCTGATCGCCATTTCCAGCGGCGCCGGGTCGCCGACGGCGTCCACGACCACGTCGACGCCGAGGCCCTCGGTCGCCGCCCGCACGGCGCGCTTCGGCTCGTCGTCAACCAGGTGAAGCGGTGTGGCGCCGAAAGCCGCCGCCATCTGCAGGCGCTGCTCGACCGTGTCGATCGCGAAGACCTTCACCGCGCCGCCGGCGAGCGCCGCCTGCACAGCACAGAGGCCGACCGGCCCCAGGCCCAGCACCGCGACCGTGTCGCCGGAGCGCATCCCGGCATGGGCGACGGCGTGGTAGCCGGTCCCCATCACGTCGCCGGCAAACAGCGCCACCTCGTCGGACATGCCCTCGGGCACCCGCCGCAGGGTCAGGTTCGCGCGCGGCACCAGCAGCAGCTCGGCCTGGGCGCCCTGGAGGTTGCCGAGCTTGGAGCCATGGCCGAAGGTTTGGCCATTTCGGCAGCGATGGTAGTCACTGCGCAGGCAGGCGGCGCAGGTCGCGCAGGCGGTGTGGAAGCAGCCCAGCACCCGGTCGCCGACCGTGACCCGCTCGACGTCGGGCCCGGCGTCGAGCACCGTCCCCACGAACTCGTGGCCGATAGTGAAGCCCGGCTCGACCGGCACGCGGCCGTGGTAGATGTGGAGGTCCGAGCCGCAGATGCCGCTCGCCTCGACCCGCACCAGCACCTCGTCGGCGGCACTGACCTGCGGGTCCGGCTTCTCCTCGATACGGACCTCGCCCGGAGCCTGAAAGGTGACGGCGCGCATGCGGGCGAACCGTATCTAGGCGAGGCTCGCGCCGCCCGTCAGGCCCATCTAGGCGAGGCTCGCGCCGCCCGTCAGGCCCAACTAGGCGAGGCCGCGCCGCCCGTCAGGCCCAACTAGGCGAGGCTCGCACCGCCCGTCAGGCCCAGTTGCCCAATCCGGCGCCGGTCAGCTGACGCTGAGGCCGGGGACCTCGAAGCGGCCGAGCTTGCTGTCGGGGCTCGCCGTCTCTTCGATCCGGGCCTCGAGTTCGAGCTCCTTCTCGAAGTCGGCCGCCTCGCTGTGCTGGAAGGAGACGTCCTGGCCCTCGAGCAGCTCGACGAAGACCTCGACGAAGCGAGGGTCGAGCTGTTTGCCGGCGACCCGGCGCAGCTCCTGGATCGCTTCGTGGGAGGAAACCGGCGTGCGGTAGGAGTCGCGCGCGGTCATCACGTCGTAGGTATCGGCGACGGAGATGATCCGAGCCAACGCGGGAATCTCCTCCCCTTCGAGGCCGCGCGGGTAGCCCTTGCCGTCGATCCGCTCGTGATGGGCGAGGATGATCTCGGCGACCGGCCCGTAGCCGTCCAGCGAGGAGACGACGCGGGCGCCCTGCTGGGGATGGCGCTTGATCAGCATCCAGTCTTCGTCGGTCAGCGGCACGTTGGCCTTCAGGATCCGGTCGGGAAGGATGAACTTGCCGATGTCGTGCAGCAGCGCGGCAATGTGGACGAGCTCCTCTTCGCTGCGAGGAAGGCCGGCACGCTGGGCGATCGCGCGGGAGTAGCGAGCGACCGCGGCGCTGTGACGGGCGGTCATCTGATCCCTCAGGTCGAGGGTGCGCAACATGGCGCTCAACATGCCCACCTGGAAGCTGGCCAGCTGCTTAGAGCGCACCTCGAGCTCGTGGGCACGCTGCTGGGAGAGGATCAGCTGCCCGAGCAGGTACTGGAAGGTCACCAAGACGACGCCGAAGAACGCGATCGCCGTGATGCCGATCACGTGGTAGATGAAGGCGACCGCCACGGCGAGCATCGCGCTCGCGAACTCCGACGGCAGTACGGGCGGAAGCAGAACGAGTTTCTCTTTGAACGGCGTCCGTTCGATGTAGCAGCCGTAGCCGGCGACCATCAGAAAGTTGATAGCCAGCGCAAACTGGAAGAGACCGAAGATCAGCAGGTAGAAGAGGGCGTCGTCACTGGTGACGGCAAGCAGACTGGTGACTTCCTTGAAGAGAACTCCACCGGCGAGGGAGAAGAGAGCGTAGGTGAGCGTGTTGTTGAGCAGGTAGTGCCAGCTCTCCCGCCAGCGGGCCCACCCGACGAGGATGGTCGCCACCCCAATCAACGCCGCCGGGGTGCCACCCAGCAGCACCATCGCGACGACAAGGGCAAGAAAGCTGCCCGAAATCTTCATTCGCGACTGAACTCTGACGGCGGTCAGATCGCTGAACAGAGCGAAGGAGAGCAGGACGAAGGCCAGGCCGAGGTCCCAGTTGGCAGTATCCGCCAAGCGTACGCCGACGACCACCGTCGCCAAGAGCGCGGCAATCATCACGACGACTGCGGTGCGTGAGGGGCGAGTTTTTGGCATCGAGTTACGCCTCAGATGAAGAGGGGCCGGTATGGCTCTGGCCGGAAAGCCAAAAGTGTGAATAGATTCTTGAGCACATCGGCAAACCCTGCGCAGGAGATGAGCGATTCGAGGCTAGCCTACGTCCGACCCAGCCGCCTAGATCATCTGCCCTTGATGCTGCGCCTGCAAACGAGGAACCGGCGCCAGAAACGACGAAAGGACGCCCGTAGGCGCCCTTTCGATGCCTAGAGCGCGAAATTCACGCCTAGGCAATAAGTCTTTTGATTTTGAGATCAGCCGCCGCGAAAGCCCATTCGAAACCTCCCAACTGAGTCAATTTTGCAAGGGAGCAAAACTGAATTTGTGCAATAGCTGGGTAACTTGTAGCACAGCTTCGCCGAAACTTGTGCATATGCACGAAAACTTGTGCAGATAACTGATGCACGGAATCCCAAGGAATGAGTAGCCCGCGCCTACGAGATCCCTTGCGAAGACCGGTCTTCCGCCGCCTCGCGCTCTCCTACGCGGTAAACGAGCTGGGCGACTGGATGGGGATCGTCGCCCTGTCGGTACTGGTCTTCGATCAGACCGAAAGCGCGATGGCCACTGCACTGCTGTTCGTCGGCACGGGATTCCTGCCGGCGATGCTGGCGCCGATCCTCGTCGCCCGCATCGAGCAGCCGCCGCCGCGTCTCGTGCTGCCGGTTCTCTATTGCGGCGAGGCGGCCGCCTTCGGCGCCCTGGCCCTGGTGGCGTCCAACTTCTCCCTCCCTGCCGTCCTTGTCCTGGCGACGCTGGACCGCGCGCTGGCGGTCTCGGCGCGGGCGCTCACCCGAGCGGTGGTCGCGGCGATGCTCGAGCCCCACGGCGAGCTGCGAGCCGGTAACGCGATCCTCAACATCGGCTTCACCGGCGGCGCCGCGCTAGGCCCGGGTATCGCGGGCCTGGTCGTTGCCAGCTTCGGCATCCAGAGCGCGCTGCTGCTCGACGGGGTGTCCTTCTATCTGATCGCCTGGATCATCCTCACCGCAGGCCACCTGCCGCAGGCCGAGCCCGACCCCGGGCACATGCGCGAGCGGCTCGGTGCCGGCCTCGCCTATATAAGGGAGCAGATTGCGCTGCGGCGGCTGATCATCGCCGAGGCCACAGCACTGATCTTCTTCGCCGCGGTCATTCCGATCGAGGTGATCTATGCCAAGGACACGCTCGGGGTCGGCGATTCGGGCTATGGGCTGCTGCTCGCCAGCTGGGGGGCCGGCATGGTGGTGGGCGGAATCGCCTTCGCCGCCCTGCGCACGACACGGTTGGGCCTTCTTCTCTTCTTCAGCACGGCAGGCATTGCGGCCGGCTACCTCGGGATGGCCGCGGCCCCCGAGCTAACCATCGCATGCATGGCGGCCGCCGTCGGCGGGGCAGGCAACGGAATCTGGTGGGTGGCGATGGTCAGCGCTGTGCAGGAGCTGACGATGGCGAGCATGCAGGCGCGAGTGATGAGCGTGGTGGAGTCGCTCGGCGCAGCGATGCCCGGCATCGGCTACCTCGCCGGCGGCGTCGTTGCCACCATCGCCGAGCCCAGGGCGACATTCCTCTTCGCCGGCCTCGGAGTCCTTGGACTACTCGCGATCGCCACGCCGCTGCTGGCGGCGCGTCTGCCAGGTCGTACAAGCGTCGATGCAGGAAATGCTGCCGAGAAGGACGAAGTTATGGTGGAATTAATCCCTGCGGTGGGGCCTAACTCCATCCAGTCAGACCGGGAGGTCACCTCTTGAAGAAGCTAGGTCCAGTCGTTGCGGTAATCCTTGGCGCCCTACTCGTCCTCGGGATCTCGTCCTGTGGCGACAGCGGCAGCGGCGGCAAGGAGGGTGGGACGCTGAAGGTCAGCTACGCCTCCTTCCCCAGCCTTGACCCCGGTCGCTCCTACACGCTCGAAGGCTGGACCGCCATGTTCGAGACCTACGTGCCACTGCTCACCTATCCGCGAGAAAACGGCTCCGGTAGCGCCAAGATCATCCCCGGTCTCGCCAAGGATCTGCCAGAGGTCAGCAACGGCGACAAGACCTACACGTTGTTCCTGCGGCCCGGCCTCGAATACTCCGACGGCACTCCGGTCAAAGCATCTGACTTCAAGGCGACCATCGAACGACTCTTCGAGCTCTCCTCCCCCGGCGCCTATTACTACGAAAACATCGTTGGCGCCGAACAGTTCGCGAAGACTCGGTCTGGTGGCATCTCAGGAATCAAGACGAACGACAAGACCGGCGAAATCGCGATCGAACTGACCAGCCCGCGCGGCACCTTCGCCAACGAGTTGACGCTGCCCTTTGCGGCGCCGCTGCCGGCCGACACCCCTGCCAAAGACCAGACCCAGACCCCGCCGCCGGCAACCGGTCCCTACGAGATCGCCGACGTCAAGCCAGGAAAAGGTTGGTCCTACCACCGCAACCCGGCCTGGGCGAAGAGCAACGGCGAGGCGATCGCCGCCCTGCCCGCCGGGTCTATGGACGCGATCGACGTGACCATCGTCCGCAACGCGACTACGCAGGTCAACGACATCGAAGACGGCCGCTTTCAGTGGATGCAGAACGCGCCCCCCGCCGACCGGTACGCGAGCGTCAAGCGTAAGTTCGAAGGCACCCAGTTCCGCACCGATCCGACGATCGCCAACTACTTCTTCTGGATGAATACGAGCAAGGCGCCCTTCGACGACCAGAAGGTCCGCGAAGCGATCAGCTACGCGATCGACCCCGATGCGCTGGCGCGGATCTACGCCGGCCAGAGCGTCGTCCTTCACCAGATGCTGCCGCCTGACCTTCCCGGCTCCGAAGAATTCGACCTCTTCCCGACCGATATGAAGAAGGCGAAAAGCCTGCTCGCGGAAGCAAAGCCGAGCGACTTGAAGATCGGCGTCTGGACCGACGACGAAGGCCCGAACAAAGAGGCGGGCGAATACCTCGACAGCGTGCTGCGCGAACTCGGGTTCGAAACCGACCTGAAGGTGCTCAGCGCCGACATCTACTACGAAACGGTCGGCAACCAGTCGACTGACGACGTCGACATGGGCTGGGCGAGCTGGTTCAGCGACTACCCACACCCCAATGCATACTTCCAGCCGCTGTTCACCGCCGAAGGCATCTCGCCGATCGAAACGACCAACCTCGCGCGCTACGACGATCCGGCGCTCAGCAAGAAGGTGACCGAACTGGCCGAAGTCCCCCTCGGTCCCGAGCAGGAAGCCGCCTACGCCGAACTCAACAAGCAATACGGCGAAGCTGCCGCCTACGTCCCCTATGGGGCGGCGACTATCTCCACCTTTGTCTCCAGCGACATCGATCTCGACGCCCTGGTCGTCAACCCGACCTTTGGTCAGGACCTGACCAGCTTCCGCTTCAAGTAGGCCGCGTCGCAATGGCTCTCACCCGGGCCCGGCGCTACCGCCGGGCCCGGTGACGCCTCCTCG
>DASSTR010000105.1:0-25980 GCA_035707825.1 Solirubrobacterales bacterium | reverse complement strand
CCGATCGGCCGCCCCCCTCCGGGGCTATGCCGGGACGGGCTCCTTGCCGGCAGCCTCGGCCTCGGCGGAGCCGGCCATGGCCTCGGCGGCGACCTCGGCGCCGTAGGCGAGGCGCTCGGCGTATTCGCTCGCCTGCATGCGGGAGATGACCATCCGCTGGATCTCGGCCGTGCCCTCGAAGAGCTGGTAGATCTTGGCGTCGCGGAAGAACTTCTCCAGCGGGCAGTCGGCGCTCCAGGAATCGGGACCGACGAGGTCCATCAACGTCGACGTCGCCCACATCGTCACGTCGCCCGCCTTCAGCTTCGACATCGAGCCCTGGCCGCCGCGCATCGGCACGCCGTTGCGGCCCATCCAGGCGGCGCGCTGGACGAGCAGCCTCGCCGCTTCGATCTCGGTCGCGACATCGGCAAGGGTCTGCTGGATCCGCTGGGTCTTCAGCAGCGGCGTGCCGCCCTCACTGCGGCCCTCGAGGTACTCGAGCGTCCACTCGTAGGAGGCCTGGGCGATGCCCAGGGCGGAGGCGCCGACCAGCGGCCGTGTCACCTCGAAGGTCGCCAGGGCGTCGGCGCCGCGTGATTTCTTCCCTTCGCGGCCCCGCTGCAGCTTCTTTTCCAGCTTCTCCTCGCCGCCGAGCAGATTCTCAGCCGGAATGCGGCATTCGTCGAGGATGATCTCCGCGGTATGTGAGGCGCGGATGCCGAGCTTGGACTCCTTCTTGCCCTGGCTGAGCCCCGGCGTGTCCTTGGCGACGACGAAAGAGGCCTGGCCGCGGGTACCGAGGGCAGGGTCGACCGTGGCGACGACGACGTGGACGTCGGCGATGCCGCCGTTGGTGATGAATACCTTGGTGCCGTTGAGGATCCACTCGTCCCCGTCGCGCTTCGCGGTCGTCTTCAGGCTCTTGACGTCGGAGCCGGCCTGCGGCTCGGTGACCGCGTAGGCGCCCAGTTTCACTTCCTCGGCGCTGCCGAAGCACTCGGGCACCCAGCGGGCGATCTGCTCGGGCGTGCCGGAGGACGCGATGCCGGCGGCCGCGAGGCCGGAGCCGGAGATCGCCAGCGCGATGCCGGCGCAGCCCCAGTGGAACTCTTCGGCCGAGATCACCTGCATCTGGCCCTCGCCGTCGGACGCCGAGCGCTGGATCGCCTCCAGGGTGCCGAAGCCCTGGTTGCGGGCCTCCTTGATGACCTCCCAGGGAATGCTCTCCTCTTCGTCGTGCTTGCGCGCGGCGGGGCGAATCACCTCCCGGGCGAAGGTCCGGCACCGCTCCTTGTAGGCCTGCTGCTCATCGTTCAGGGCGAAGTTCATTGCATTCCTCTTTTCCGACGGCGACTGATTGACTGGTCAGTCAACCAGCCTGGCCCAAAGATTATCTGACCAGCCAGCCAGTGCGGTCGGAAATCGTGGAAGCCGTCGATGGCCCGCCCCGCGCCCGGCCTTCGAGCTCCATTTCGCGCCTGTAGCGTTCACCCATGGCTAGAAAGCGGCCGATCAACGCTGAGGTGCCGCCCCTGGAGGGGGGTCTCGAGGAGACGCAGCCCGCGGCAGCGCAGCGGCCCGCGGCAGCGCAGCGGCCCGAGGCTGCGAAGCCGCCCGCGAAGACGCGGCGCCCGGTACCGCTGGCGCTGAAGCTGATCGCGGCGGCGGTCGCGATCGCCATCGTCTTCGTCCTCGTCGCCATCCTCGGCGGCACCGGCGGAGAGAAGCAGCCTGCCCCTGGTCCCGCCCCCGGCGGCACGGAGGCGAATGCGAAGCCCTCCGCCACGGCGGCGGCAGCCGAAGACCTCGGCTTTCCTGCCTTCGCGACCAAGAACACGACCCGCGTGGGAGGCAGCGACCCGGCGTCCAACGCCGCTGCCGTTGCCCTTGCCGTCTTTCCCTCCACCAACGACGAACAGCGGCCCGGCGCGGTGACGCTCGTCGACGAAGGAGACTGGCGCTCGGCCATTGCGGCGGCGGTGCTGATGGCCGCACCGGTACGAGCGCCGATCTTGATCTCCGGCCCCGACGGCGCGCCCGAGCCGACGGCCCAGGCGCTGAGCGCGCTCGAGCGCCGGGAGGGAGAAGTCGAGACGCGCGCCTTCCTGGTCGGCAATGCGGAGGCGCCCGACGGGCTGCGGACATCGCGGCTGCGCGGCTCAACTCCCGCCGCCACCGCCGCTGCGATCGCCAGGCAGCGGAACCGGCTCTTCTCCGGCGCGCCCGAGCACATCGTCATCGCCTCCGCCGACCAACCGGCCTTCGCGATGCCCGCCGCCGCGTGGGCGGCGCGATCGGGCGACCCTGTCCTGTTCGCCGACCGCAATCGCCTGCCGGCGCCGACGGCTGCGGCGCTGAGGCGCACGCCCGAGGCCCCCGTGTACGTGCTCGGCCCCGAGAGTGCGATCTCGGCGGCCGTCGTCAAGGAAATCGACGCGATCTCCAAGCGGGTGACCCGGGTCGCCGGCGACGACCCGGCGGCTAATTCGGTGGCGTTCGCCCGCTACTTCGACAGCGGCTTCGGCTGGCACATCGTCGACCCGGGGCACGGATTCGTCGTCGCCCGCGAAGACTCCCCGCTCGACGCCGCCGCCGCGGCGCCGCTCTCGGCGTCCGGCACCTGGGGACCGCTGCTGGTCAGCGACGACGCCGATACGCTTCCCCCCGTGCTGCGCGACTACCTGCTCGACGTCAAGCCCGGCTATACGGACAACCCGACCCGCGCCTTCTACAACCACGTCTGGATCATCGGGGACCAGGAAGCGATCTCGGTGAACGAGCAGAGCGAAATCGATGCTCTCGCCGAGCTGGCGAAGATCGGGGGACCGTGAGCGAGGCCGAGAACCCCCAGCTTCTGGCCGGGGCGCACGCCGTCACCCCTGAGGACATCCGTGCCCTTTCCGGCGCCGTCACGCCGCACTTCGCCCTGCAGGTCCGCAATCGCATCCGCCGCCTGATCGAGCCGCTTCCCGCCGGCCATCCCGCCCGCCTCGAAGGCGAGCGCAAGATCGCCGAGCTGGAGGAGCTGGCCGAGCACAGCGGCGAGCCGCGGGGCGACCTGGGCATCGGCCATCGATGAAGGAAGTCGCGCCGGGGGTCCTGCGCCTCGACGAATTTCCTCGCCCGCTGATCAACGTCTACCTGGTCGGGGACGTGCTGATCGACGCCGGCCGGCGCTGGGACCGGCGGCGCATCCTCAAGCAGACCGAGGGGCGAGAGCTGTCCCTGCTGGCGCTTACGCACGTCCATCCCGACCACCAGGGCGCCGCCAAGGCGATCTGCGAAGAGCGCGGCATCCCGCTGGCCTGCCACGAGGCGGACGTCGACGCGATGGAGGGCCGGCGCGACGTCGCCGCCTCGGCGAGCATGGTGGCGAGGCTCTTCGCGCGGCTCTGGCAGGGCCCGCCCCACGAGGTGAGCCAGGCCTTCGCGGAGGGCGACGAGATCGCGGGCTTCCGCGTCGTGCATGCCCCCGGGCACGCGCTGGGCGAGGTGATCTTCTTCCGCGACTCCGACCGGGTGGCGATCTGCGGCGACGTGATCAGGAACATCACCTACGTGGCGCTGCGCACCAAGCTGACCGAGCCCCCCGACGATCTGACGCCCGATCCGGTCGAGAACCGCCGCTCGATTCGCAAGCTGGCGGCTCTGGACCCATCGGTGATCCTGCCGGGCCACGGCCCGGCGGTGACCGATATGGACGCGTTCCAGCGCTTCGCGGCCCGGTTCGCCTAGCGAACCCGCCAAGCAGACCCCGACGCGGCCTGCACCCCCGCGTGGGTCCCCTCCCCGCCGGGGCTAACTGCCGTCGATCGAAACGCCGAATTCGGCGAGCACCGGGCCGATCGGGTTCGCGATCGCGAACCTTCCGCTCGAGTCAGAGGCGAAGAGCAGGCCGACCGGGTTGGCATTCGCGTCCTGGGTCACCAGCAGCGAGCCCGAGTCGCCGGCCTTGAGGAAAGCCTTCCTGCTTTCGACGAAGACCTGGTTGACGAAGCGCGCGACGCCGGCGCCGTAGGAGACTTCGACCATGCCGTTGATGCTGGTCACCTTGCCGGTGGTCAGCGAAGTGGTGCGGCCGAACTTCTGCACGGCCTGACCGACTTTGGCGGCGACGGTGGTCGAGGAGGGAATGCCATAACCGCTCGCGGGGGTGGAATTCCCAAGCGCGGCGGTGCTCGATTTGGCGATCGCGGCGTCGACGACGTTGCTTGCCGTGGAGCTGAAAGCGATCGGCTTGAAGGCGCTCAGCGTGCCGATGGAGTTTTTTTCATCGAAGGCGCAGCCGGTGTCGTAGCGACCCGGCTGCAGGACGGTGCTGCCGAGCGGCGCGGTGTTTTCGAGCGCGTAGACGTGGTTGTTGCTGAGCGCGTAGACATTTCCCGAGCCGTCCTTGACGCGAGCGCCGATCGTCCCCGCCGAGCACTCGCCGGCGTTGCCTGTGGAGATGCCGATCGGCACCGGCCGTGTGAAGGTCCCGGTCGGCCCCGGTTCGGTGCTGCCGCCACCGGGCTTGCCTCCACCGGGCTTGCCGCCTTTGCCCGCGGCCTTGCCGGCCGTGATCGGTCCGGTGACCTCGACGTCGACCGGGACGCCCGCCATCGTGCTGGCGACCTGAACCGGCCGCTCGGCGTAGACGACGATCTCAGGAGTCCCCGCGGCGTTCTCCCCCACACCGGTGCCGACGATGGCGCCGCGGTCGAGGAGTTCGTCCGAGTGCTGCTCCTGCACCTGGATCGCGTGTTCCAGCGCGGATGGGGATGCAGCCGAGCCGGCGGCGGCGAGGATCGCGGCCGCCAGGATCGCCAGCAGCCCGAACGCGGCGCCGAGCCGCCCTTTGTTGGAAACCGTCCCCATCGCCCATCCCCCTTTGCCGGCCTGTACGGCGCTGATAGTAGAGCCAAGAGGCCAAGGTCGGGAGCCGCAGCTTTCCGCGCCGGCGCGTGTTACTTAATTTCAAGGACTCCGGTCCAGGCAGGAATTCGGTCCCCAGCGGGCCATCCAAGAGCCGACACCGATCGAACTTCGAGGAAGGGAGCCACGATGAACGAGCGCAAGCGCAGACGCCCCTCGCCCGCGACGGTGATCTCGATCGTCGCCCTGGTCGTCGCCCTAACCGGGAGCGCCTACGCGGCCCAGCACATCAATGGCGGCGCGATCAAGAAGCAGACGATCGGCGGCGGCAAGCTGAAGCACAAGACGCTGACCGGGTTCCAGATCAACACCAACAAGCTCGGCGTGGTCCCCGCCGCGCGGCGGGCCGCCCACACCTACTGGGCGGTGGTCAACAATCCCGCCGGCCCGGGCAACGCGGCGCTCGCCCGCGCCAGCGACGCCGGCGTCACGGCCAGCGAGGGAGGCGGCGCCGTCACGATCACGCTGCCGGTCAACGCCAGCACCTGCGCCAACGTCGCCGGTCGCGACAACGCCGGCACCTCGGTGCCGAACGCCGGCTATGCCCAGACCAACGCGTCGCCGGCCAATCCAAACGCGATCGAGGTGCGAACCCGTGACAAAGGCGGCAATCCGGAGGACGCCGACTTCCATCTGATCGTCGTCTGCCCGTAAGCGGGGTCGCCGTCCCGCGAGCAGGGTCAGCGGCCGCCCGTAGGCGGGGTCGCCGTCCGCCCGTAGAGGCTGCGGTTAGTGTTCGACAGATGACAGACGTCGAGCACGGATTCAAGAAGGGCGACAAGGTCTGGGTAGAGGACGGCGAGGGCCGCCGCCACCCGGGGATCTTCGTCGGCGACAACGAAAGCGCCGGCTGGTTCGGCGGTGGGCCGAGCGCCTACGTCGCCCACCCCGAGGCCCACCAGGCCGAGGTCGTCTCGGTATTCCGCATCATCCCCCGCGACGAGTAGCGACCGCGGACGAGCCTCTTACGCGCCGGGGCCGAAGGCGTCGATGAGGCGGTTCTGGAACTCGCTCAGCTCCTCAGGGGAGATGAAGTAGGTGGGAGGAGTGAGGAAGAGACCGTCAGCACGCTCGGCCGTCGCCTCGACGCGGGCCCGCACCTTGTCGAGCGGGCCGGCGGCGCAGTAAGTGTCGACCATCTCGTCGCTGATCGCGGCCGGCACGGCGGCGAGGTCGCCGCGCCTGAATGCCTCGCCGGCGGCGACGGCGTTGTCGGCGAAGCCGTGCAACTCCCAGAGCGGCATGTAGGTCTTGACCGTCGCGTAGAAGGAGATCGTGCGGCGTGCCATCTCGATCGCCCGGCCCTCGTCGTCGTCGATCGCGCAGCAGACGGTGGGCAGGTAGTCGAAGTCGCCGCGATCGCGATTCGAGCGGCGCAGGCCCTCCTCGAAGGAATCGACGACGACCTCGTCGATCCAGCGCAGGCTCTGGATCGGGTGGCCGATCAGGCCGTCGGCGACGTCGCCCGCCATCCGGCACATCCCGCCCTGCACGGCGGCGGTGTAGATCGGCACCACCTCGCGAACGGCGGGGTGCGGCCTCACCCAGCCCTTGATGTCGATGTCGTAGTAGGTGCCCTCGTAGCGGATCGGCTCCCCCGCCCCGGCCTGGCGCATGATCAGCCGCGTCGCCTCGATTGCCTCGCGCAGGTGCGGGGCGGGGCGGCCGTACTCGGCGTTGTGCCAGGTTTCGTTGAGGCGTTTGACGCCCGAGCCGAGGCCGAGGCGGAAGCGGCCGCCAGACATCTCGTCTATGTCCAGGGCCGAGATGGCGACGATGAAGGGGCTGCGGGTGAAGGCCCAGGCGATGCCGGTCGCGACGCCGATTCGCTCGGTCTTGGCGGCGAGGTAGGCGGCCTGCGTAACCGAGGAGCGGAAGAGCTCCGGCGCCCAGACGCACTCAACGCCGGCGGCCTCCGCTCGCTTCGTCTCGGCCTCCAGGTCGGCGACCGAGGTGCCGATCGCGGCGACGGAGATGCGCTCCAGGGCCGCCATCAGCTTCCTGCCCGGAGCCGGCTGGTCGTATTCATCTCCATCCCCGAGGCCGGGCCAACCATCGTCATCACCAACCGTCAGGCATCGCCGGTTTTCAGGCGGCGGCCGGGGCCGCGGACTCGGCGAGGACGGCCTCGGCGACCCGCTCGCGATGCCACTTGGCGTCGCCGAACATCGCCGCGTTGGCTTTGCCGCGCTTGAGGAAGAAGTGGAGGTCGTGCTCCCAGGTGAAGCCGATTCCGCCATGCACCTGGATCGAGGCGTGGGGAACGCGCCAGCCCGCATCGGAGGCATAGGCCTTGGCCATCGAGGCAGCAAGGGGCAGCGACTCGGGCTCGGCGTCGGCGGCCCATGCCGCCCCGTAGACCGCGGAGCGGGAGTTCTCCGTCTCGAGCAGCATCTGCGCGCAGCGGTGGGAGACCGCCTGGTAGGAGCCGATCGGCCGCTCGAACTGCTTGCGATCCTGGGCGTAGGAGACCGCCATCTCCATCGTCCGCTGCGCGATCCCGGTGGACTCGGCGGCAAGGGCGACGCAGACCCGGTGCAGGACGGGGAAGTAGTCGGCCGCCTCGCCGGGCAGCGTGTTCTCCGCCGGGACCCGGACGCCGTCGAAGCGAACCGAGTAGAGGCGGCGGGTCAGGTCGATCGACGGTTCGGCGGTCACCGTGACGCCGGCGGCCTCCCGATCGACCAGATGGCGACGCCCGTCGGCGGTGGCCACCAGGAAGAAGTCGGCGCCGGCGGCGTCCATGACGAGGATCTTCTCGCCATCGAGGACCGTGCCGTCCCCGTCGGCCCGCGCCTCCATCGAGAAGTTGCCGGGCGTGACCGCTGCGCCGGCGTCCCAGAGGGCCGGCGCTCCGCGCTTCTCCCCTGCCGCCAGGGGGCGCAGCCAGCGCTCGCGCTGCTCGTCGGACCCGCAGTGGGCCAGCGCCAGGCCCGCGACCGTGTTGGACAGCAGGGGCGAGGGCGCCAGCGCGTAGCCCATCTCCTCGAAGAGAACGGCGAGGTCGACGATGCCGAGGCCCTGACCGCCCCACTCCTCGGGCAGCGCCAGCCCCGGCCAGCCGAGCTCGGCCATCTCTTCCCAGTCGCCCTGCTCGACGCCGCTCTCGCTCTCGGCGAGCTCGCGGATGCGCTCGGATTTGTAGCGGGCGGCCAGGAAGTCGCGCGCCGTGGAGCGGATCGCCTGCTGCTCGTCGGTGAGGTCGAAGTACATGAATAGAACGCTCCCGCTGTCTCTATCGGAGCTTCGGAAGGCCGAGCACCCGCTCGGCGATGATGTTCTTGAGGATGTCCGTCGTCCCGCCCTCGATCGAGTTGGCGCGGGAGCGCAGGAAGCCGTACTGCCAGGCGCCGCCCGCGACCGCGTGCTCGGCGCCGCGATCGAGCGGCGCCAGAGCGCCCTCGATGTCGAGCGCGAGCTCGGTGAGGCCCTGGTTGATGTCGGCCCACTGCCACTTGCCCAGCGAACCCTCGGGGCCGGGGATCCCCGACTGCATCGTCTTGGTCAGGCCCCGGTAGGCGTTCAACCGCATCGTCTCGGCCTCGATATGGAGCTGGGCGATGCGCTGCCGGTAGACGGGATCCTCAGCCGCGGTGCCGCCGTTGACGGGTGTCTCGGCGGCGAGCTCGCGCAGCCGTTTCAAGCTGTTGGAGATCTGGGCGATGGCCCCGAAGGCGAGGCCGGCGCGCTCGTTCATCAGCGTCGTGATCGCCACCGTCCAGCCGTTGCCGACGCCGCCGACGACGTTCTCGTCGGGGATCCGGGCCTCCTCGATGAAGACCTCGTTGAACTCGCCCTCGCCGGTGATCTGGACCAGCGGTTTCGCCTCCACCCCCTCCTGCTCCATGTCCATCAGGAAGTAGGTGAGCCCCTTGTGCTTGGGAGCGTCGGGGTCGGTGCGGGCGACGAGCATGCACCACTTGGCGTACTGGGCAAAGGTGGTCCAGACCTTCTGGCCGGTGACGACCCATTCGTCGCCGTCCTTGACCGCGCGCGTTTTCAGCGAAGCGAGGTCGGAGCCGGACTCAGGCTCCGAGAAGCCCTGGCACCAGATCTCCTCGCCGGAGAGGATCGGCTCCAGGTAGCGCTGCTTCTGCTCCTCGGTCCCGTGCGCGATCACCACCGGACCGCCCATCGCCAGGCCGAGGACGTTGGCCGGGCTCGGCGCTTCGGCGCGAGCCATCTCGCCGGCAAAGATCGCCTGCTCGATCTGGGTCGCGCCGCGGCCGCCGTACTCCTTGGGCCAGGAGATGCCGGCCCAGCCCGCCTCGTGCATCTTCAGCTGCCACTCGCGGCGGAATGCCATCACCTCCTCGAGGCCGCTCTCGGGCTCCGGCCCGGGATGGTTCTCCTCCAACCAGGCACGCACCTCGTCGCGGAACTCAGCCTCCGACGGCGACAGTGTCAGGTCCATCGCGGCGCAGCATATAGGGCGACTGGCCAGTCAGCCAGCCGCCCTATCGCGTCTCGTTCCTATCCTTCGCTTTCGCTTCCGCAGACGGTGAGGCCGTAGTCGCGCGCCATCTTGTTGGCTTCCCTCTGCTTCGCCGTCGTTTCGAACAGCTTCAGCGGGTCTTCTTCGCCTTCTGCGATCGCTTCTTCCTCGGCGGTGATCACTTCCTCGAGCTGGCCATCGTCCCCTTCGGGAGTGCCTAGGGCCCGGACTTCTTCGATCTGGCGATTGATCGCCGGGATCAGGATCGTTTCAACCGCTTCTTCCTGCACCGGTTTGGGCGGTTCCTTGGTTTCGTCGAGGTCGTTTTCCTTGCTGAATTCTTCGAATCCAGTGTTGATGTCCTTGTTGCCCTGGGTGCAGATCGAGTTCGCCTGCTTGATGAATTCAGCTTTGGTGAGCGAACTGGTGCTGGTGCCGGATTCGTCGTCGCCGCTGCCGCAGCCGGCGACGAGCGCCGTGACCGCGATCAGCCCAGCGACGACCACTGCGAATTTCTTGATCATGGCGCCGGTCCTTTCAAGTTCGACTAAAGGGACCGCAACCTACTGCCCGCGACGGCGAAACTAAAACGAGGCGCCTGGCCGGGTTCAAGTGACTACGACTTACGCCGCGCCGCGGCGATCCGCGCCGCGCCAGGGGCCGGTCTTCAGCGCTTGGCCGAAGCCGGCAAGCAGGAGCGCGGCGACGCGGCAGCCTTGGACGCGGCGGCCGTGGGCGCGCAGCCGCGGCTCGCCGCGCACCGTGAAGCCGTGGCGCGGATGAAGCTCGAAGGTTCGGTAGATGCCGGCGCGGTCGAGCTCCCAGGCGCGCAGGCCCAGCACGTCGAGAAGCACGCCGTCGTGGCAGAGGTGCTGAACGGAGCCCTGCTCGGGCGGCACCACAGGATTGAGGTGGAGAGTGATCGCGTCGAGCACGTCGTGGCGGGCCGACTCGGTCAGCGGCGAAGAGGCCAGGAACCCCTCCGCGAATTCGGCGCCGGCCACGGTGAAGCATCTGTCGGTGAGCGAGTCCATCGTCCCGAAGGCGTAGTCGTGGAACATCGTCGCGGCGAAGAGCGCCTCCTCATCGCACTCGAGCCCCTCGACATCGCCCAGGGCGCGGCCAAAGATGTAGGAGCGATAGCCGTGCTCGACGAGCATCGGTTCGAGCTCGGAGCAGGCTTCGACCACCTCATGGGCGAAGGGTGTGTCGGGCGGCGTCAGCGCGGAGGGATCGGGGCCCGAGCCGCCCTTTCCACCGCGGCTTGCCAGCAGCCGCGGCATCGCCCGGGTCGTGCGCAGGACCGTCGCGGCGAGGAACCGCGCCTGCTCGCCGCGGCCGAGGATGCCCTTGGTGCGCCGACTCCACTCGATCGTGCCGATGTCCCCGAGCAGGCTCACGGCACCCTGCCGACGTCGGTCAAGCTCATCTCGCCCCCACAGCCTGAGCCTCGGCACCCGGGCCGAAGCGCTGCCGGTACTGGCCCGGTCCCACCCCCAGCACGCGGAGGAAAGCGCGCCGCATCGTCTCGGCGCTGCCGAAGCCGCAGTCTGCGGCGACGACGTCGACGGAGACGCGGCTGCCCTCCAGCAGGTCGCGCGCCGCCTCCACCCTGACCCGTTCGACGAAGCGCGCCGGGGTGGTGTGGACCTGCTTGGCAAAGAGGCGCGAGAGCTGGCGCTCCGAAAGCGAGGCCCGCTCGGCCAGGGCCAGGACGCGGTGATCGCCGGCCGGGTCGGCCACGATCCCGTCGACCAGAGGGCGAATCGGCGAGTCGCCCGACACCGGGGCGTCCAGTCTCTGCGAGAACTGCGACTGGCCGCCGGGCCGCTGCAGGAAGACGACCAGCCAGCGGGCGACCGTGCGCGCGGTTTCCGTTCCGTGGTCGTCCTCGACGAGCGCAAGGGCAAGGTCGATGCCGGCCGTGACGCCCGCCGAGGTGATGACCTCGCCGTCGCGGACGTAGATCCGGTCCGGCTCAACGGCGATCGTCGGATAGCGCGCCGCGAGGTCCTCGCAGCCGGCCCAATGGGTGGTCACCCGCCGGCCGTCCAGCAACCCGGCGGCGGCGAGGAGGAAGGTGCCGCCGCATACCGAGCCAAAGCGGCGAGCGCCGGAGGCAAGGCGCGGCAGAGCCGCGACGAGATCCGATTCCTCGAGCACGCGCCGGCCGGGGCCGCCCGCGACCAGCAGGGTGTCGACGTCAGCGGGATCGAGCTCGGCCAGGTCCGCGTCGGGCTCGATCTTCATCCCGGACGAGGCGCGGACGGTACGGCCGCCCGCGGTGGCGACGGTCAGACGGTAGGCGGGCGCTCCTTGGGCCGCCTTGACGGCGCGCGAAGCGGCATCGAAGACATCGGCCGGCCCGGCGAGGTCGAGCAGCTGCACGCCCTCGAAACCGACAAGCACGATGTGGCGTTCCGCGGCGGGCATGGCCGCATCGTGCCGCCTACCAGCTATGTCCGCAAGGACAACTACCCCTCGATTTCAGACATCAACTTAACCCTCGCCCTTCCAGATCGGTTTCGCTCGCGGAGCTACGTCTAGACCCGCTGGATCAAGGTGCCGGTGCCGAGGCCGCCGCCGCAGCACATCGTCACCAGGCCCATCTCCTTGTCGGAGCGCTCCATCTCGTGCAGCAGGGTGGTGATCAGGCGGGCGCCGCTGGAGCCCAGCGGGTGGCCGAGCGCGATCGCGCCGCCGTTGACGTTGACCCGATCCATGTCGGGGTCGAGCTCGCGGCGCCAGGCCGCAACGACAGATGCGAAAGCCTCGTTGATCTCGACCAGATCGATGTCGTCCATCGCCATCGAGTTGCGCTCGAGCAGTTTCCTGGTCGCCGGGATCGGGCCGGTGAGCATGATCACCGGGTCGACGCCGACCGTCGTCTGGTCATAGATCCGCGCCCGCGGCTCGAGGCCGAGGGCCTGGGCCTTCTCGCGGGTCATCAGCAGCACCGCGGCGGCGCCGTCGGAGACCTGCGAGGAGTTGCCGGCGGTGACCTTGCCGTCCTCCTTGAAGGCCGGCTTCAGCTGCGCCAGTTTCTCGAGCGAGGTGTCGGGACGGATGCCCTGGTCGGTGGCGTAGGTATCGCCGTTGACCTGGAAGGGGACGATCTCGCGCTCGAAGCGGCCCTCCTCAGTCGCCTTGGCGGCGAGCTGGTGCGAGCGCAGTCCGAGCTCGTCGAGCTCGGAGCGGGGGACCTCCCACTTGTCGGCGATCATCTCAGCCGAGAGGCCCTGCGGGATGAGGTTGTAGCGCTCCATCAACTGGGGCGAGAAGGCCATCCCGTGCTCCTCCATCACCTTGTAGCTGTCGGCGAAGGAGATGTGGCCCATGTGCTCGACGCCGCCCGCGACCATCACCTCGTGGACCCCGGAGGCGACCATCGCGGCGGCGTAGTTGACCGCCTGCTGGCCTGAGCCGCACTGGCGATCGACCGTGGCCGCCGGGGTCTCGATCGGCAGGCCGGCCTCGAGCCAGGCGTTGCGGGCGATGTTGACGCCCTGCTCGCCGAACTGCTGCACGCAGCCGGAGACGACGTCCTCGACCTCGGCCGGGTCGATGCCGGCGCGCTCGATCACCTCCGCGTAGGCCTTCGCGAGCAGGTTGGAGGCGTGGACGTCCTTGTAGTAGCCCTTCTCCTCGTGGCCGCGCCCGATCGGGGTGCGCACCGCCTCGACGATCACTACCTCTCGGCCGCCGAAGCCGCCGTCGCCGTTCTCTGCCATCGAAGCCTCCGTTCCGTTCTCGCGGCCTGCGTTCGCCGTCCTTGAATCCAAGATAGCCGATTGACTGGTCAGTCAACCAGGAACACCGGAGCGCACGGCTGCGGGCGAGATTGATAGGAACCCGTGCGCAATGAACGCGAGCAAGGGATACGAGGCGCCGGGGATCGCCGGCAGCGGCGCGATCGCCACCGGCCTGGCGGCGGTCTCGACGACGACCGCCGACACGATCCTCCTCGCCCGCAGCGAGGCCTCGGCCTGGCGCGCGGAGGAGAAAGTGGTCGCCGCCTGCGCCAAGATCGAGGGCGCCGAGCCCTCCCGCCTTCGCGTCACCACCGACCCGGCCGACCTGGCCGAGTGCGACATCGTCGTCGAGGCGATCGTCGAGGAGGTCGGCCCGAAGGGGGAGCTGCTCGCCAGGGTCGCCGAGGCCTGTCCAAACGCCGACCTCGCGACCACCACCTCCTCGCTGGGCATCGGCGAGATAGCGGCCGCCGGCGGCATCGAGGGGCGCCTCTTCGGCCTTCACGTCTTCAACCCGGTGCCGCGGATGAAGCTGGTCGAGGTCTGCTTCCCAGACGGCGTCGCCGACGAGACCCGCCAGAACGCACTGGCCTGGTGCGCGGCGCTCGGCAAGACCGCCGTCGAGGTGCCCGACCTGGCCGGGTTCGTCGTCAACCGGCTGCTCTTCCCCTACCTCTTCGACGCCGTCCGCTTCATGGAACAGACGGGCATGGAGGCAGGAGAGATCGACACCTGCATGAAGCTCGGCGCCGGGCATCCGATGGGCCCGCTGGCGCTGCTCGACTTCGTCGGCCTCGACGTCTGCCAGGCGATCGGCGACGCGCTCTTCGCCGCCTCCTCCGAGGCCTACCAGAAGCCTCCCGAGCTGCTCGTCAAGATGGTCGGCGACGGCAAGCTCGGCCGCAAGAGCGGCGAGGGCTTCTACACCTACGACTGATAGCCGCCGGGCAACGGCTCTGAGCGAGGCCCTCTCCGCTGCTTGGGCCGGTGATGGCACCACGGGTTTCGCTCGCAGTGGGTGGCGGCGTAGATCATCCAAAAGCTGAACGTGTGGCTGGTCTTTCGGTAGCTCAGCGAGTGCAGGCTGAAGGGCCGCGTGGAAACCGTCAGCCGGTAGATCCAATTGCCCCGACGCTTGCGAGGGCCCACCTCGATCGTCTGGGAGCCCTCGAGCACGATGCTGCGCCGCTGTGCCCTGCCAGTGCGTCTCATCGATGGGCAGATGGGCGTGTCCTGCATCTCATCGCTGGTCCATTCGCATTTCGCTGTCAGCTTTTCCAGCTTGATATCCGCCCTTTGCCCCACCAGGGCCGGCTCCGCGGTGAACGAGATGAGGATCTCGGATCTTGTCCACTTCGCATTCTCGGAGAACTTGATCTCCGGGGTGATGGTGAACAGCTGCTCATGTCCCTGGCCGGGCAGGACGACACCGGCTGGAATGACCGTTTGCTCGCTAGGGATGAGCCGTTGCTTGGGCTTGGGAAGGCTGAATGAAACAGCGGCCCGGCCCGAGAAGCAGTTGTAGCTGCCGGTCATCTGGTCTTCATAGGCGAGGAAACGCCTGGCGGCGCAGTCCCAACCGCCCCCGCCTGCCACCTTGCCCACCGGAGACGGGCTTCCGGGTTCGGCCAGAATCGAGCTCGCCAGCTCCGACGCGACGCCGCACGATGCGCCGAGCGCCTTCAGCGACTTCACTCCCGCCGGCGCGGCTGACCTCTCGCACTTGTCTCCAGCGCCCGAGCGCAGCTGGGTATAGATGTGACGGCTGCCCCTCTGACAGGACACCGCACCACGGCTGGCGTAGTAGCACCTCCAGCCCTCGACCTGCTGAGCCACGGTTGCGCCTTCCGAGTAGGCGGGAAGCTGCAGCGCCGCCTGGGCCACCCGCCGTCCCAGATCGCAGCTGACCCGTTTGACCCTGACCTTCCAGAGCGAGGGCCCACCGGCGATCGCGCGCTGCGAGCACCGCTTCGCGTGGGCCTGCGACTCGAGGGAGAACTTCCTGAGGCACCGAGCCAGGTACCAGCTTTCGATCTGAATCGGAACCGTGTAGACCCTGGCTGCGACGATCGCCGAGGTCTGATCGTCGACGATCAGCAGCTTGACGGCGGCGCGGCTGGCGACGGTGCAGCCAAGGCCGAGGGTATTCGTGTTCTGGTGCGTTTCGAATCTGACCCAGGGGCTGGGCGTTCCACGATCTCCGGCAACGCTCGCCGTGGCGTGCTCGACTTCGCCGCTGCCCTGTTCTTCGTCGGGAAAGTATTCCGGCCCTGGATCGCGGGCCCGCCGGTCATACAGATCGTGCGTTTCCCACTTGATCGGAGTCCACGCCTTGTAGATCGGGCGCCAACCGCGCTTCGTCGTCTTGAACAGCAGCTTGATCGAGCCCTCGCGGTGAAAGCTGCCCTGGCAGTAAGCGGGAAGGTCGGCGATGACGCCCTGAAAGGAGGTATCCGTTTCCAGTGAGGTGAGAAAGGTGTCGGTGCCTCGCAGTTCTCGCTGTTTCTCGGGGTGGTGATTGAAGGTCGACCCGGTTGCTTCCTGAAAGTCGACCAGGCCGTTGGCGATACAGCGTTCCGCCACGGAGGACATCTCGGCGGACCACGATCTGGCCGCTGCGACCGCGAAGAGGCAGCAGGTCAGCAGCAGAAGCGCGGAAAGAGGCATGAGTCCTCGACGACGCCGAGCCTTAGTTGTCATTCACGTCCCAGTGGCTCGGCGACGGTCTAGCGGCGGCCGGCGATGTCCCAGATTACGTCAGCCACCGAGATGCCCTGACGCCGGGCGGCCGACTCGATCTCGTCCCAGGGGAGCTCGGCTTCGGGGAGCTCGTCCCAGCGCGCGAGGTCAAGCGCCTCGACGGCCCCTTTCAACGCCGGGCCAAGATGCTCCTCGGAGCGAAGCAGCGCCCTCAATATCTCCAGCTGCTTGTCGCTCAATCGCACGATCCACACACGGCACCTCCCGGATTCAGCAGAACGCAGGCTGCCCGGAGAAGCTAGGCGGCAGGGCGGACGGAACGGCTGATTCGCACCGCCTCGATGCGGTTCTCGCGCACCGACTCGACCCGGATCGTGTAGCCGTTGGCGACGATCGTGTCGCCGCGCTTGGGCAGCCGCCCGAGCTCGCCGAAGACGTAGCCGCCGACCGAGTTGTAGGCGTCCGTGTCGACCGGCAGCTCGATGCCCGCGTCGGCGAGGTCGCCGAGCGAAACGTGGCCGCGCACGAACCATTCGTCGCTGCGCAGCTGGCGCAGAGAGGCGGCACGGGGGTCTGTCTCGTCCTCGATCTCCCCCACCACCTCCTCGAGGATGTCCTCGACGGTGACGATGCCGACGGTGCGCCCGTACTCGTCGACGACGACCGAGATCGAGGTGCGCCGGCCCTGCAGATCGTGCAGGAGGTCATCGAGGGGGCGCGTCTCGGGCACGATCAGCGCGTCCCGCACCACCGGCTCGATCGAGGCCTCGGCCCCCTCGCTCATGAAGAGGCGGGCGAGGCTGTTGTTGTGGGCGACCCCCTTGACCTTGTCGGGGTTTTCGTCCTCGATCACGACGAGTCGGGTGTGGCCCGAGGTGACGCAGCGCCGCAGCGCGGTCTCGACGGTCTCCGAAGCGTCGACCGTGACCACCGCCGGGATCGGGGTCATCACCTCCCGCGCCTCCTGCTCGTGCAGGTGGAAGACGCCGCCCAGCATCCCGGCCTCGCCGGGGTCGAGGGTGCCGCCGAGCCGCGAGCGGTCGATGATCTGCTTCAGGTCCTCGGCGGTGTGGCGCTCCTCTAGGTCTCCCGGGTTGACCCCGAAGAGGCGCACGATCGCATTGGAGAGTGCGCTGAGCGCGACGGTCACCGGAGCCGTGGCGACCCGGAACCAGTTCAGCGGCCGCGAGACGCGCCGCGCGGTGCGCTCGGCGCGGGTGATCGCCAGCATCTTCGGCACCTGCTCGCCGACGCTGATGTGCAGAGCGGTGACGATGGCGAAGGCGATCGCCACTGAGAGGCCGACCGCGGCGCCGTGGGAGAGGCTGCCGAAGACGGGCTCGAGCAGCTTCGCCAGCGAAGGCTCGCCGAGGAAGCCGATCCCGATCGAGGCCATCGTAATGCCGACCTGGCAGGCGGACAGCGACTCGTCGATCTTGTCGAGCTGCTCGACGACCGCCTCAGCGCCGCTCTCGCCTTCGCGGGCCAGCTGCTCGATTTTGCCGCGTCTGCTGCGCACGAGCGCGAACTCGGCCGCGACGAAGAAGCCGTTGACGGCTACCAGCAGGAGCAAAACCCCAAGCAGAAGGACGCTCATCGGCTATGTGACCCGGTACTTCGGGGAAGGTCGTCGTCGGCCATGCGGCGTAGGAAATATAGCTCGGCCGGCGGGCTGATACCGATCAAGAAGTGCCATATTGCGTTGAAGTGCGCATAGTAAGTCTCGTACCCTCCGCGACCGAGATGCTGTTCGCCCTCGGTCTTGACGACAGCGTCGTCGCGGTGACCCACGAGTGCGACCACCCCGCCCTTGCGCGCTCGCTCCCGCAAATCACCCGAACGGTGCTGCCGGAAGGCCTCGAACCGGCCCAGATCGACGCTCAGGTCAAGGAGACGGTGGGCTCGGGGCGGGCGCTGTACGAGCTCGACTCCGGCCAGCTCGCCGAGCTCGAACCCGATCTGATCGTCACCCAGGCGGTTTGCGCGGTCTGCGCGGTCTCCTTCGAAGACGTGGTCGAGGTTGCGGCGCAGCTGCCGAGCCGGCCGCGGGTGATCCAGCAGGACCCAAGCACCCTGGCGGAGATGCTCGAGGACGTGGTCCGCCTCGGCGAGGCGGCGGGGAAGGCAGGCGAGGCCCACGAGCTGCGCGGCGACCTCGAGGGGCGCCTGGCGGCGGTCCGGGGCGCCGTTTCGGGCGCCAGCCAGCCGCGGGTGATCGCGTTGGAGTGGCTGGACCCCCCTTATGTCGGCGGCCACTGGGTCCCCGAGATGATCTCGATCGCCGGCGGCGACGACGTCGCGGGGCCGCCCGGCCTGAAGTCCCCGGAGGTTCGCTGGGGGGAGCTTTCGGGACTCAATCCCGATGTCGTCGTGGTGATGCCGTGCGGCCTCTACGCGGATGAAGCAGAGGCTCAAGCGACCGCGCACTGGCCGCATCTCGAGGCCCTCGATGCCGGGCGCGTCTTCGCCGTCGACGCCGCTTCGACCTTCTCGCGGCCCGGCCCCCGGCTGATCGACGGCGTCGAGCTGCTCGGCCACCTCCTGCATCCCGAGCTCGTCGCCCCACCGGGCAACATCGACTTCGCCGAGCTCTCCTACTCCTCTCAGCTGGAGCTAGGCGACGGCGATTCCAGCGACGATCGATAGCGCCCCGACGGCCGCCATCGCGATCAGCTCGACCGCGAGCCGCCGCCGGCCCAGCATGCCGCGTTCGCCGGCGACGATCACGAGAGCGCAGAGCACGCCGCCGATGAGGCCGCCGATGTGCCCCCCGACGCTGATGTCGCGGACGCCGAAGGTGAAGGCGAGGTTGATCAGCAGCAGGATGCCGAGCTCGGCGGCGATCGCGTTGAGGTTGCGGCCGCGCGCGATCACGAAGGCGGCTCCGAAGAGGCCGAAGATCGCTCCCGAGGCGCCGACCGTGACCCGGGTCGCTTCGGTCATCTCGAGAGCGCCGAGAGACCCCGCGAACAGCGAGGCGAAATAGAGGGCGACGAAGCGCGGCGTGCCGATCGCCGGCTCCAGCAGCCGGCCGAGGAAGTAGAGGGCGGCCATGTTGAGGGCGATGTGGAAGAGCCCCGCGTGCAGGAAGCCTCCCGTGAGGAGCCGGTAGACCTCCCCTTCGGCGACCGCCGTGCCGAGCAGGCCGAAGTTGTCGATCGCGGCGTTTCCCGTCAGCGTCCCGAGCCCTCCCGACCCGGAGCCGATCTCGGCCAGGAAGGCGATGACGTTGATCGCGATCAGCGCGATGGTCGCCGGAGTCCGGACGTCCCCGAAGGCGCCGGCTCCGGTCGTCACCTTGGTGCGGTGGCTGGCGCACTCCGGGCAGCGCATCCCGACCGGCGTCGGCGTCATGCACTCGGGGCAGATCGGCCGCCCGCACGAAGAGCAGGAGACGCCGGTCTCGCGGTTGGGATGTCGGTAGCAGGTCTCGGCCATCGCGGACCGCGGAGCCTACAATCGAGCCGCCCCGCGCTCACTGGAAGGGAGCGCTCATACCAAGGGAGGGACCGATGGAAGAGAGGCGGGAACCGCTGCAAGACGCAAGCCCGGCAAGGCTCTACGCGACTCTGGTCGGCGGCGTCCTGGTCATCGTCGGCATCGTCGGCTTCTTCTACAGCGCCTCGTTCGGCGGTCCCGGCGAAGTCGACGACGCATTCGGGATCCTCGCCGTCAACGCCTGGCACAACATCTTCCACATCCTCACCGGGGCCATCGGCCTGCTCGTGGCCGGCTTCGCGGCGCGCCAGTACGCGATGGGCCTCGGGGTCATCTACCTGGCGATCGCGATCTGGGGCCTCCTGATCGGCAGCGGCGACGCGATCCTCGGCTTCATCCCCGTCAACACCGGGGACAACTTCCTCCACCTGGGCCTCGGCCTGCTCGGCGTCGCCACGGCCCTGGCGACACCGGTCGAGCGCGGGGACGCGGCGAAGCCGGCCTAAGTCGGTTTAGGGTCGGACGCGCTCGGCCAGCGAGCGCAGGCTCCCCTTGGCCTGCTGGCGGCCGCGGCGGCGCATCTCGAGCACCACCAGCGCCCCGGTGGCGACGCCGCCGGCGCCGACCGCGATCACCGGGCGAACCCAGTTGCGGGGATCGCGCAGCGCCCGCAGCTCGCTCTCGGAGAGCTCTTCGGCCCAATCGGAGAGCTCCTCCGCCGCGGCCTGCGTGATCGCCGCGAAGGTGTCCTCGACCCTGCCGGAGAGCTGCTCGGGCGGCTCGATCGGGCGCAGCGCGTCGGCGAGCAGGCTCTCGACGTCCCAGCTGCCGGCCAGGCCTTTGCCTTCACTCATCGCTCATCTCCTCCTGGAGCTGTTTGATCGCTCGATGAATCAGCACCTTGGTCGCCCCGTCGCTGCGTCCCAGCGCCCGGGCGATCTCCCGATTGTCCATGCCGAGCGCGAAGCGCATGATCAGGGCCTCGCGCCGGTCGTCTGGAAGACGGTCGAGGTTCTCCATCACCTCTCGCAGCTCCTCGCGCCCCTCGGCTATCGCCTCGGTCCCGTGGCGCGCCGGAATCGGATCGGCGCTCTCCAGCGAGGTCTGCGGCCGCCGCGAGCGGTCGCGGTAGTAATTCGAGGCGAGGTTGTGGGCGATGCGGATCAACCAGGGCCGCAGCGGCCGCCCATCGGACTCCCGCCGGGCGCGATCGAAGTGCCGGTAGGCCTGTAGGAAGGCCTGCTCGGTGAGGTCTTCGGCATCGTGGTGGTTGCCGATCCGATAGTAGGCATAGGAATAGACGTCGCGCAGGTGGTCCCGGTAGAGGTCCTCGAAGTCTTTGTCGAGCTCCGCCTTGGCGGCGGGATCGAGGCTTGCGGGCTCGAAGCTCTCCACGCGGCAAGACTAGCCCTCCGGCGGCGGCCCTCATGCGGCGGCCCGCCTCGCGCGCTCGGCGTTCCGCAATCCCGCGATCCACTCCTGCGGGTCGATCTCGCCGCGAATCAGGGCGGTGAGGCCGTCCAGCGCCTCGGCTCCGCTGCCGGAGGCCCCGATCGCGGCCGCAAGCAGGGGGACGGCGTCCAGCCCCTCGGAGGCCTGGCCGATCAGCTGCGGGATCTTCTCTGCCGGCGTCCCTTCGCCGAGCAGCTCCCCGGCGCGGCGGTTGCGTCCCGTCGGGGCCATCATCGTCGCGGTCAGGTCGCCGACGCCGGCCAGCCCGGCGAAGGTCTCCAGCTCCGCCCCCCGGCCGATCGCGTACTCGGTGCACTCGCGCCAGACCTCGGCGGCGGCGATGCCGGCCGCGTTCAACCCGTGCGGCTGGGCCGCGGCGGCCGCTAGGGCGGCGGCGTTCTTGGCCGCCCCGGCCATCTCGACGCCGATGACGTCGCCGGAGCGCTCGCAGACGAGGCCGGCGCGGTCGAAGACCTCGCCCAGCTGGCTCCTCAGGTCGGCGTCAGCAGAGCCGAGGACCAGCGCCGCCGACCCCGAGACCGCCTCGCGGGCGTGCGCGGGGCCGCCGAGGCAGGCCAGAGCACGGGCGCGAATCCGCTCGCCGACATACTCGGCCGGAAGCTGGCCGTGCGGGGCGATCAGCCCCTTGGTCAGCAGCAGCACCGCTGTGCGGCTACCCACCTGGTCGGCGATCGAGCCGACCGCCTGCGGCAGCGAGCTGGAGGGGATCGCTAGGCAGATCAGGTCGAGGCCGGCGAGCTCGATCTCCCCCGCCTGCTTGACGCGCAGCGACTCGGGGAGCTGGACCTCGGCCAGGTAGCGCTTGTTTTCCCTTGCCTCGGCGAGCTCCCCGGCCTGCTCGGCGCTGCGGGTGCCGAGTTGGACATCGAGACCGCCGCGAGCGAGCAACACCGCGACCGCGGTCCCCCAGCTGCCGGCCCCGATCACCGCGGCCCGGCGCATCGGCGGCAGTCCCCCGATCTCCTCCCATTGCAGCTCGACGTTGGGCCAGATCCGCGCGGTCACCGTTTCGGCGAGCGTCGGCGAGGGCTCCTCCGCGCGTGGAAAAGTCATCGCGCGGCCGAGGCGCACCTGGATCTTGTGCGGCCGGATCCGCCAGCCGCGGCGCACGCGTTCTGTCCCCAGCACCGCGGTCGGGATCACCGGCGCGCCCGTCTGCAGGGCGAGGCGCCCGACGCCGCGCTTCGGGGTCGAGAGCGAACCGCTGCGGATCCGCGTCCCCTCCGGGAAGATGCAAACGGCCCCGCCCCGCTCGACGACCAGGCGGGCGGTCTCCATCGCGTCCTCGTCGGACTCGCCGCGACGGATCGGAAAGGCGCCCAGGCGCGAGAGCAGCCAAGCCTGCCAGCGTCGCTCGAACAACTCGATCTTGGCGACGTAGTTCATCGGCCGCCGCCAGGGCAGTGCGCCGCCGATCGCAAACGGGTCGATGAAGCTGCGGTGGTTGGAGGCGACGATCAGGCCGCCCTTGAGGCGGGCGTGCTCGCGGCCGTGGCGGGAGTAGCGGAAGTAGACGAGGAAGAAGGGCGTGAGAAAGATCCGCGCCAGGATGTAGAGCAGCGGATTGACGCCGTGGCGCCGCGTGTACTCGTGGTAGCGCGCCAGGCGCTCCGGGGTCATGGAGAGCGCTACACGGCTAGCCCCGACTGGTTACCAGGCAGCTTGGACCAGTTGCTCGAGCTCGGCGCGGTTTGGAGGCTGGGGAGCGAAGCCGAGCTCCGGCCGCTGCAGGATGGCGTCCAGGGCATGGTCGAGCTTCGAGCGATCGGCGCCCGCGGCTCCGATGCCCTCTGGATCGCCTCCAAGCGCGAGGATTCGCGACCCGATCGCCGCCGGCTCGGTGCCGATCGCGGCCGCCAGGTCGGCGATCTCCGCCGGCGCGCGGGAAGCCATGAAGGCCATCGCGCGGGGCAGGATCGCGGCATTGGTCTGCGCGTGAGGGCTTCCGCATACGCGGACGAGCGTCTGGCAGACCACGTGGTGGATGGCAAAGAGGGCGGAGTCGATCGCATAGCCGCAGAGCAGGGAGCCCAAGGCCAAGCCGGCGCGGTCGCGCTCCCCCGGCGCCTGGTCGAGTGCGGCGGCGATCAGCTCGGCGCCGCGCAGCGCGGTCATCCGCGAGACCGGGTTGGCGAAGCGGGTGTAAAGAGAGTCGGCGCCGTGCGCGAGCGCGTTCATCGAGCTGGCGCGGAGCCGGCGCTCCGGCTGGCTCGTCATCAGGAGCGGGTCGGCGATCACGACCCGCGGCCGCACCAGGCCGGCGGCCCTGCCCTCGGCGCCCTCCGGCAGGCGATGGATGCCGGTCATCTCGGCCCCCGACATCGTTGTCGGGATGGCCGTGACCCCGGCGCCGGTCACCGAGGCGATCGCCTTGGCGACATCGATCACCCTGCCGCCGCCGAGTGCGACCAGCTGCCTTGCCGAGCCGGCATCGCCCAGCAACGCGGCCGCGATCCCGGGAACCTGACCGGAGGGGACCTCGTGGGTGCTGGCCGCGGCCGCGGCCAGCTCGCCGGCCTCCCTCAGCGCACGCCCGCTGGCGAGCAGCTCGAAGTCCCCGACGCCCTGCTCGGCCAGCAGCCACGGGGCCTCGCGCAGGCTCCCTTCCTCGAAGAGCACGATACGGCCCGCGTCGCGCCAGACAAAGGGTCCCTCACCCCGACCCGCTGTCCCGACGTTCACGAACGGGGGTTGACGACCGGTCGCAGCCTCGGCTCGACCTCGGCGCGGAGATGCTCGAAGGCCGGCGGCAGGGAGAGCTTCTCCCCCAGGTGCTCGAGCGGCTCGTCGACCGTGAAGCCGGGGCCGAGCGTGGCGAGCTCGAACAGCACGCCGCTCGGCTCGCGGAAGTAGACGGAGCGGAAGTAGAAGCGATCGATGACCGGGGTCGCCTGGGCGCCGGCCCCGATAGCCCGCTCGCGCCAGTCGGTCAGCTCTTCGATCTGCGAGGCCCAGGCGACGTGGTGAACGCTGCCGGCGCCCTGCCGCGAGGGCTCGGCCGGCGGCTCGTCATATATGTAGAGCCCGCCGCGCTGTTCCCCCCGCGCCTCCCAGTGGTCGCCGGTGAGCTGGAAGTCGAGCGCTTCCAGCAGCTTCCGGCTTGCCTCGGGCGTGGCGCTGTAGGCGCGAACGGCGTGGAATCCCTGCAGGGCGAGCTCGGCCGGCACCTCGGGGTGCTCTGCGATCAGCGGTGGGTCGGGGACGTTGGCCACCGTCAGCTCGTGGTCGAGGCCCTCGGGGTCTGAGAAGCGCAGCGTTTCTCCCTCCCGCTCGGACTCGATTCCGCTGGCCCGCAGGCGCTCGGCCCAGAAGGAGAGCGAATCGGCCGAGCGAACCCGCCAGACGATGCGGTGCACATCGCCCGCGCCGGCGCGGCCGGGCGCGGCGTCGGGGAACTCGAAGAAGGTCAGGTCGGACCCGGGGTCGCCCCGCTCGTCGGCGAAGAAGAGGTGGTAGACGGTCGGGTTGTCCTGGTTGACCGTTTTCTTCACCAGCCGCAGCCCGAGCACGCCGGCGTAGAAATCGACGTTGCGCTGCGCGTCCTCGGTGATCGCGGTGATGTGGTGAATTCCCTCGAGCTTCACGGTCCCACGTATAGCATCCCTGTATGAGCCGCGGGCGCAAACGCACCATCAAGGCTCTTGTCGTCGCCGGCTCGATCCTCGCCTTCCTCAGCGTGTTCGCGATCTGGGTCGAGCGCCAGGCGCTCAACACCAACGACTGGGTCAACACCAGCGACCGGCTGATCCAGAACCACACGATCCGCGCTGCGCTCTCCGACTACCTGGTGGACCAGCTCTACTCCAACGTCGACGTCGAAGAAGCGCTCGAAGACAAACTGCCCGGCGAATCCAAGCAGCTCGCGGGGCCCCTCTCGGGCGGATTCCGCTCGGTTGCTCCCAACGTCGTCGAAGAGTTGCTCGAATCCTCCACCGCGCAGAGCCTCTGGCGAGATGCCAACAGAGCCGCTCATGAACAGTTGCTCGCCGTGCTCGAAGACAAGGGGGAAGCGGTTTCGACGAACAACGGCGAAGTCACCCTCAATCTCGGCGGTCTGGTCACCAACCTGGCCGAGCAGATCGGCATCGGCGCCAACCTGGCCGAAAAACTCCCGCCGGACGCAGGCAGCCTGACGATCCTGCGCTCCGACCAGCTGAAGACGGCGCAGAACATCGCCGCCGCCGTAAAGGGGTTGGCGCTGGTCCTCTCCCTGCTCACCTTCCTCGCCTTCGGCCTCGCCATCTATCTATCGCGGGACGGGCGCTGGGTGACGGTGCTGTTCTGCGGAGTCGGCCTGATCGCCGCGGCCTTTGCCGTGATCGTCGCCAGACAGGTGGCCGGCGGGGTCGTGACCGGGCAGCTGGTCGAGGACGAGAGCGTCCGCCCGGCCGCGGACGCGGCCTGGTCGATCTCGACCTCGTTGATGAGCAGCATCGCGACGACGGTGATCGTCATCGGCGTTCTCTTCGTGATCGCGGGCTGGCTCGCCTCCCCCACCGGTTCGGCGCGGGCGGCGCGCAAGACGATTGCTCCGGTCCTGAGCGACTACGTCGCCTACGTGTACGCGACCCTGGCGATCGTGGTCGGCATCTACTTCCTCTCCGCCCCGACTCAGAACCTTCGCTCCTTCCTGACCACGCTCATCGTCGCCGGGCTGGCCGCTTTCGGCATCCACGAGCTGCGCAAACAGACGCGGACCGAATATCCCGATGCCGATTTCGGCGACAACCTAGGCCGGGCCAAAGAGCGCGTGGTCGGGGTGGTCAAAGGCGCCAACCTCGGCGAGCGGGCCTCGAAACTGCGCCTGCCCGAGGTGCGCAGGCCGGGTGGCGAGGACGCGGAGGACAACCGTCTCGCCCGCCTCGAGCGCCTCGCCGACCTGCACCAGAAGGGCGTGCTCACCGATGAGGAGCTTGCCGCGGAGAAGGCTCGCATCCTCGGCACCGCCGAGAAATCCGAGTAGGCGAACTCGTACCACCCGGGGCGAAGCCCGCCCTCGGACTTGAACCGAGACGATCTTCCTTACAAGGGAAGTGCTCTACCAATTGAGCTAGGCGGGCAGAGGGTCGAATATAGAGATATGGAGGTCGGCTTCAGATTCCTGCGACCCGACGAGGGAACCGTGCTCAAAGAGGCGATTCGCGTCGTCTACGGCGAGAGCTACGACGTGCGTTGGGTCTACGACGAGGTCGAGGTGTCCTCGCGGTTGGAGACAGGCTCCTACATTGCCTGCGTTGCCGAGTCACCCGAGGGCGAGCTGCTCTGTCACGTCGGCCTCTGCCTCAC
>DASSTR010000104.1:0-5476 GCA_035707825.1 Solirubrobacterales bacterium | reverse complement strand
GTGACCGATCGTGCCGACATTGACGTGCGGCTTATCGCGCTCGAACTTCTCCTTTGACATCTCTCTCCGTTCTACCTTTCGAAGTGGGGTTGATCGTGTTCTGTCTGCTTGAGCTGGTTGAGTCTGTGGAGCGCTGCCTGGCAGGGTGTATTGCGCTGCCCGCGGGCGAACCTGGGAAATATAGCTAGAACTACTCTCCGGGCGCGGCCTTGGCGATCGGCGCCTCGAGGCTCCGCCCGATGTGGCCCTTCATGAAGAGGCCCCCACCGGCTCGCCGGAGCGGTGTTCGATGATTTCCTCGGCGATGTTGGTCGGAACCTCCTCGTAGCGCTCGAACTGCATCGTGTACGTGGCGCGCCCCTGGGTGGAGGAGCGAAGGTCGGTTGCGTATCCGAACATCTCGCCGAGCGGCACGAAGGCCTGCACCGCCAGCGCGTTGCCGCGCTGCTCCTGGCCCTGCACCTTGCCGCGGCGCCGGGAGAGGTCGCCGATCACGTCGCCGAGGAAGTCCTCGGGGGTGACCACCTCGACCGACATCACGGGCTCCAGCAGGACCGGGTTCGCCTTGCGGGCGGCGTCCTGGATCGCCATCGAGCCGGCGATTTTGAATGCCATCTCCGAGGAGTCGACGTCGTGGAAGGAGCCGTCGATCAGTTCGACCTTGACGTCGACCATCGGGTAGCCGGCCTTGACGCCGTTTTCGAGCGCCTCTCTCATCCCCTGTTCGGCGGGGCCGATGAACTCGCCGGGGATGGCGCCGCCCTTGATCTTGTTCTCGAAGACGAAGCCCTCGCCGGGCGCCGGCTCGGCGTTGATCACGACGTGGCCGAACTGGCCGCGGCCGCCGGTCTGGCGGACGAAGCGGGCCTCGACCTTCTTCGCCTCCTTGCGGATCGTCTCGCGGTAGGCGACCTGCGGCTTGCCGACGTTGGCGTCGACTTTGAACTCACGCAACATGCGGTCGACGATCACCTCGAGGTGGAGCTCGCCCATTCCATGGATCAGCGTCTGCCCGGTCTCCTCGTCGGATTCGATCCGGAAGGTCGGGTCCTCCTCGCCCAGTCGCTGCAGGGCGGTCCCCATCTTCTCCTGGTCGGCTTTCGTCTTCGGCTCGATCGCGACCGCGATCACGGTCTCGGGGAATTCGATGCTCTCCAGGGCGATCGGCGCGTCGGGCGCCGCAAGGGTGTCGCCGGTGCTCGTTTCCTTGAGGCCGACCCCGGCGCAGATGTCGCCCGAGTAGACCTCCTCGATCTCCTCGCGGCTGTTGGCGTGCATCATCAGCAGGCGGCCGATCCGCTCGGTCTTGCCGGTTTTCACGTTGAGCACGCGACCGCCCGCCTCGAGCTTGCCGGAGTAGACGCGGAAGTAGGTCAGCTTGCCGACGTAGGGGTCGGTCATGATCTTGAAGGCGAGTGCGGCGAAGGGGCCGCTGTCGTCGGCCGGGCGCTCGGCCGCCGTCGGCTCGTCTTCGCCCTTGCCGGCCGGGATCAGGCCCGTGACCGGTGGAACCTCCAGCGGCGAGGGCAGCAGCTCGACGACCGCGTCAAGCAGCGGCTGCACCCCCTTGTTTTTGAACGAAGAGCCGCAGAGGACCGGGGTCACCTTGGTGTCGAGGCAGGCCCTGTGCAGGGACTTGGCGATCCGCTCGTGGGGGATCTCCTCCTCGCCCAGGTAGGCCTCCATCAGCTCGTCGTCGTAGTCGGCGCAGGCCTCGATCAGCTGGGTGCGGTATTCCTCGGCCTGCTCCTGCAGGTCGGCGGGAATCTCGACGGTCTCGAACTCGGTGCCCAGTTCGTCTTTCCAGACCAGGGCCTTCATCTCGATCAGGTCGACGACGCCGGCGAAGTCGCCCTCGCTGCCGATCGGCAGCTGGATCGGCAGCGGGTTGGCGCCGAGCCGGTCCTTCATCGTCTGCACCGCGTTGAAGAAGTCGGCGCCGGTGCGGTCCATCTTGTTGATGTAGGCGAAGCGCGGCACCTTGTACTTGTCGGCCTGGCGCCAGACGGTCTCCGACTGGGGCTCGACGCCGGCGACGGCGTCGAAGACGGCGATCGCGCCGTCGAGGACGCGCAGGCTGCGCTCGACCTCGACCGTGAAATCGACGTGCCCCGGAGTGTCGATGATGTTGATCCGGTGGCCATTCCACTCGCAGGCGGTGGCGGCCGAGGTGATCGTGATCCCCCGCTCCTGCTCCTGCTCCATCCAGTCCATGACGGCGGCGCCCTCGTGGACCTCGCCGATTTTGTGGGTGCGGCCGGTGTAGTAGAGGATGCGCTCGGTCGTCGTCGTCTTACCGGCGTCGATGTGCGCCATGATCCCGATGTTGCGCGTCTTCTCTAGTGGAAAGGTGCGTGGCATGGTCCGTAAGGTAGTGGGGTAGTGGGCTTGAAGCGGGGACGATCTAAACGAAAGCGGTCGGGCGAGAAGCCGGATCCGCGCACGAAAAAGGCCCTCGCGGGCCCGGCGAAACGTACTGCGAAAAAACAGCCTGAGCGACGGGCGATGATAGCAGCGGGGCGGCGGCGTAACCGCTCGGCGCCGCGAGCCCGAAAGCGCCGCATCCGGAGGGCCCCGCAGACGGCCAGGCAAGCGGTGCGCCGGGTGCCGCAGAAAACGGCTGCTCTCACCCGGAAGGTCGACCGCGCCGCCAACCGGCAGCTGGTGCGCCTCCATCCCGCCCTCGTCCGCTGGGCGCGGCGGGCTCGCGCCCTCGCCGCGCGGACCATCGTTCCCTTCGCCCGCCGCCTCTCGGCGCTGGCCACGCGCCTGGGGCGCCGGCTCTGGGCCCTGCTGCGCCCGCTGGTGCGGCTGGCCCTGCGCCTCCTCGCCGTGGTCGAGCGCCTGGCGCGCCGGCTCGCGGGCCGCGTCGCGAAGGCGGTCGCGTGGGCCAGCGCGATCGTCACCCCGCAGCGAGCGATCTTTGCAGTGGCCCTTGCGATGGCCGTCGGACTGCTCGTCTCGCAGTTCGTCCACTACCACGGCGTCGAGGTGGGGCAGCCCGGCTATGCGGGCCTTCCCGCCACGGCCCCGGCGGTCGACGTCAAGCCGGCCGGCGCGGCCCACGCCTACGTGCTGGTCCCGGTGGCCCTGCTCGCCGCCGGGCTGGCCTTTCTCGGCATCCGCCGCGACCGCCGCGGCCTCGGCCGGCCGATCTTCCTCCTCGGCCTGCTCAGCCTCGCGGTGATCCTCATCGTCGACCTGCCGTCGGGTCTCGACGCCGGCGAACAGACCGCGTTTTTCTCCGGCGCAACCGGAGTTCTCTACGGCGGCTTCTATGGTGAGCTCGCCTGCGCGGCGGGGCTGATGCTGACCGGAGTGCTCCTCGTCCTGGCCCCAAAAGCAGCGGCCCGCTACCATGCGCGGCCGTGCCGAACACGAACCAACTTGTACGCAAGGGCCGCAAGCGCCCTAAGAAGAAGACCACGACGCCGGGCCTCAAGTCGGGGCAGGGCCGCAAGAAGGCGGTCGCGGCGCCGCAGCGGCGAGGTGTCTGCACCCGCGTCGCGACCGTAACGCCGAAGAAGCCCAACTCCGCCCTGCGCAAGATCGCCCGTGTGCGGCTCACGAACGGGATGGAGGTCACCACCTACATTCCCGGCGAGGGCCACAACCTGCAGGAGCACTCCGTCGTCCTCGTCCGCGGCGGCCGGGTCAAGGACCTGCCGGGCGTGCGCTACAAGGTCGTCCGCGGCACCCTCGACGCCGCCGGCGTCTCCGACCGCAAGCAGGCGCGCTCCCGCTACGGCGTCAAGGCCGGGTGAATAGCTGATGCCGCGCCGATCCGCAGCCCAGGTCCGACCGGTCGAGCCCGACGCCCGCCACCGCAACCGACTCGTCCAGCAGCTGATCAACAAGGTGATGCGCGACGGCAAGAAGTCCCTTGCCGAGCAGATCGTCTACGACGCGCTGGCGATCGTCGGGGAGCGCTCCGGCGAGGATCCCGTGCAGACGCTGGAGGCGGCGATCAAACAACTGACCCCGGTCCTCGAGGTTCGCTCCCGCCGTGTCGGCGGCGCGACCTACCAGGTGCCGGTAGAGGTTCCCGCCCGGCGGGCCCGCACGCTGGCGGTCCGCTGGCTCGTCGACTACGCCCGCAACCGCCGCGAGTACTCGATGGCGGAGCGACTGGCCAACGAAATCGTCGATTCGACTCAGCAGCAGGGCGGCGCCTGGAAGCGGAAGGACGACATCTACCGCATGGCGCAGGCGAACAAGGCGTTCGCCCACTACCGCTGGTAAGCGGCCCCTCGCGATGACGCGGCCGCTTCTCGCTGTCGACGTCGACGGGGTCATCTCGCTGTTCGGGTTCGAGGATGCGCCTGACAGGGCCACGGCCCGCTTCGAGATGATCGACGGGATCGTCCACTGCATCTCCCTCGCGGCGGGAGAGCGGCTGCAGCGCCTCGCGGAGCACTTCGACCTCTTCTGGGCGACCGGATGGGAGGACAGGGCCAACGACTACCTGCCGACCATGCTCGGCCTTCCCGAGCTCCCCTACATCAGCTTCGACGGAGCCGCTCGTTTCGGCTCCGCGCACTGGAAGTTGGGAGCGCTCGACGCCTATGGCGAGGGAAGGGCGCTGGCCTGGGTCGACGACAACTTCGACGACAGCTGTTACCGCTGGGCGCAGGAGCGCGCGGAGCCGACGCTGCTGGTTCCCACCGAAACCCACCTGGGCCTCGAGGAGGCCCAGGTCGAGGCCCTGATCCTCTGGGCCAAAGGCATCTAGATCATTCCTGCTCGGCATTTGCGCCCTTGACCGCTCCATCCGAAGCGCCCGCCCTGGCGCAACCGAGCCTGGGTGCAGGGCCTGGGTAGACTGAGACGGGTGCAGGGTTTCTGGCCCATTTTCTTCCTCCTGGTCGTCTTGAAGATCCCCGTCTTCGGGGCGCTGTGGCTGGTCTGGTGGGCAAGCAAAGCGCCTGATGTCGACACGACGGCGGAGGAGGACTCGGGCGGTGACTTCAGGCGCCGGGGGCCTCGCCCCGTCCGCCCCAGAGGACCTCATGGCGGTCCGGCCGCCGGCGCGGTGCGGAGACGGGGTCACCATCCTGGAGAACTTGTGAGCCCAACGGGCGGGCTCCCCAGGCTGGTCACCCCGGCCTCTCTCAAGCAGTCTGAGCCGAACGCTTACGCTCGCGGCGAATCTCGCGCAGATAGAGGTGGAAGTCCACCTCGATCGTGTGACGCTTAGAGGCAACGAAGCGCTTCTCCAGCCAGCGTTCGTAGCCGTCGACCTCCTTGCCCATCTTCGTCGCCGACGGCAGGGTCGAATTGCCCTGGAGCAGATCGGCGACCCACTGGGCTTGCGCCTCGGACAGCGGAGGGATCGGCCCCAGCGGCTGGATGAAGCCGATGAAGTAGAGGCCCGGCCGCTCGGCGGAGACGACCCGCCTGTAGAGCGGCAGCCGGTTGTCAGGCGCCGAGAACACGTCCGGGGCGAAGAACGGGAAGGTGATCTTGTAGCCGGTGC
>DASSTR010000103.1:0-7719 GCA_035707825.1 Solirubrobacterales bacterium | reverse complement strand
GCCGAACTCCTCCAGCAGGCCTTCGGTCACCTTGAAGGCGCCTTCGAAGACGCCCACGTCCTCGCCCATCACGAACACCGACTCGTCGGCGCGCATCTCCTCCGCCATCGCGTCGCGCAGGGCCTCCCGCATCCGCAGCGTTGCCATTAGCGGTCGACCTCCTTGGCGACGGGCGAGTCGTCCCCCTCCTCGGCGACCTCGGGCTCGACGCCCTCCTGGGCGTCTCCGTGCTCCGCCGGGTTGGGACGCGGCCCGTCGGGCTGGCCGGCGTAGGCCGCGCCGGCCTCGGCGAGCTCGCGAGCGGCCTCCGGCATGCTCCCCTCCCGCTCGCCGCGATGCGGCTCGGGGCTGCGCTCGTCGACCGCGTACCAGCCCTTGCTGTCGGTGACGTAGAGGCTCTCGTAGAGGGTGTCCAGCGCCGGTTCGGGCGAGGCGTCGGCGAACTCGACCGCGGCGCGCACCGTTTGATCGGCCTTGTCCCGCACCTCCTGTACCTCGCGCTCGCCGAGTACGCCCGCCTCCACGCAACGCCGGGCGAAGGTCTCGATCGGGTCCTTCTCCTGCCACTCCTCGACCTCCTCGCGCTCCCGGTAGACCTCCGGGTCGGCGGCGGAGTGGCCGCGGTAGCGGTAGGTGAACGCCTCGAGCAGCGTGGGACGCCGCTCCTCGCGCGCCAGCCGGATGCCCTCCGCGACAGCCTCGCGAATGGCGAGCACGTCCATGCCGTCGACCCGTTCGCCGGTGATGCCGTAGCCCTCGGCCTTCTTGGAGAGATCGGTCTGGGCCGAATGGCGCTCGACCGAGGTCCCCATCCCGTAGAGGTTGTTCTCGACCAGGAAGAAGACCGGCAGCTTCCAGAGCGCAGCCAGGTTCATCGTCTCGCCGAAGTTGCCGGCGTTGGAGGCGCCGTCGCCGAACATGCAGACGGTTACCGCGTCTTCGCTTCGGTAGTCCGACGCCAGGGCGAGGCCCGCCGCGATCGGCAGGTTGCCGCCGACGATCCCGTAGCCGCCCATGAAGCGGCGCTCGCGGTCGAAGATGTGCATCGAGCCGCCGCGGCCGCCGCTGGTCCCGTCGACGCGGCCGAACAGCTCGGCCATCACGTACTTGGGATCGGTGCCGCGGGCGATCGCGTGGCCGTGCGTGCGGTAGGTGCCGATCAGGTAGTCCTCGTCGCGCATCACCGAGGTGGTGCCGACGATCGTCGCCTCCTCGCCGATCGCCAGGTGGAGGAAGCCACCGGCTTTGGCCCGCTGGTACTGGCGCCCCGCCTCCTCCTCGAAGCGGCGAATCAGCGCCATCCTCGCGAGCAGCTCGTAACAGGTAGCTGCATCGGGTAGGTCGGCCACGCTCTGACCTTAGCTGGCTGCCGCCACCGCCTCCTCGAGGCGGTCGTCTCCCCAGAACACCTGCTCGCCAACGAGGAGCGAGGGAACACCCGTCACACCCCGCTCCGCGGCCTCTTCCGTGGCCTCCCGGAGCGCCAGCTTCACCCCGTCGGTGGCGGCTGATTTGAGCACCGCTTTGGGATGCAGCTCGCAGGACGCCGCCGCGATCAGGACGTTGTCCGTCTCACTGAGGTCGCGGCCGGCGGCGAACTGCTGCCGGAAGGCCGCCAGCGCGAAGGAGACCGAGCGCCCGGTCTGCTTGGCGAAGGTCGCGGTCCGCATCGCGAAGAGCATGTTGCCGGGCCATGGCTGCGGCCAGACCAGCGGCGGCAGCCCGTAGGCGGCGGCGCGCCGCTCGACCTCGGCGATGCCCTCCTCGCGCTCTGGGCCGTTGCCCCAGGAATCGCGCTCGAAGCGCTGGAAGAGCCCGCCGAGCAGGATCGGCTGCCACTCGGGCTGTTCGAGGCCCGCTTCCGAGAAGAGGCCGCTGATTCGCTCCGCGCTCAGGTACGCGTAGGGCGAACCGAGGTCGAAGTAGAAGACCGGCCGCTCAGGCGTGGATGGCCCAGCCATCGACCGCCCTCGCGCCATCGAGGATCGCCTCGGAGATGGTCGGATGGGGATGGACGATTCGCGCCAGCTCCTGGTAGCCGCCCTCGAGGGCCATCGTCGCCACCAGCTCGGCGATCATGTCGCACGCTCGGTTGCCGACGATATGGGCGCCGAGGATCTCGCCGTACTTGGAGTCGACGACGAGCTTCACCAGCCCGTCTTTGTCGTCGTAGACGGTGGCCCCGCCGACGCCGCCCAGCTTCTGCTTGCCGACCTTGATGTCGTGTCCCGCCTCCTTGGCGGCCGCCTCGGTGAGCCCGACGCTGGCCACCTGCGGATGGCAGAAAGTGGCCCCGGCGACGAGGCCCTGGTCGACCGGGTGGGTCTCCACGCCCGCCGCCCGCTCGACCGCGACGACGCCCTCCTCGGAGGCCTTGTGGGCGAGCGCCTTGGCGTTGACGAGATCGCCGATCGCGTAGACCTTCGGGTTCGAGGTCTGCTGGTAGGCGTCGACCTTGATCTTGCCGTTCTCCTCCAGCTCGACCCCCGCCTCGGCGAGGCCGAGCCCCTCGACGTCCGGCGCGCGTCCGCCGGCGATGCAGAGGTAGTCGACCTCGGCGGAGTTGTCGCCGTAGGTGAACTTGACCGAGTCCTTGCCTTCCTCGACGTTCTCGACCGGAGTGCCGGTTGAGACGGTGATGTTCTGCTTCTTGAAGGCTCGCTCGACGACGCGCACCATGTCCTTGTCCTCGGCCGGCAGGATCTGGTCGAGCATCTCGATCAGCAGCACCTCGGTGCCGAAGCGCCCGTAGGCGGAGGCGATCTCGCAGCCTGAGGCCCCGGCCCCGACGACGGCGATCTTCTTCGGCTGCTGGGGCAGCGACCAGGCGCCCCAGGTGTCGACGACGCGCTCGCCGAACTCGACGCCGGGGATCGGCAGAGCCACCGAGCCCGTCGCCAGCACCACCGTGCCGGCCTCGTAAGTCGTCTCGCCGACCTTGACGTTGCCCTCCGGGGTCAGCGAGCCGCTGCCCTCGATCAGCGCCACCTTGTTCTTGTCCCAAAGCATCTTCACGCCGCCGGAGAGCGATTCCGAAACCCCGGCGCGGCGCTTGCCGAGCGCCTCCCAGTCGACCGAGGCGTCTTTGACGACCAGCCCGAGGTCGGCGCTGCCCCGCGCCTGGTCATACAGCTCCGCCGTGTGCAGGACGGTCTTGGCCGGGATGCAGGCGTAGTTGAGGCAGCGGCCGCCGGCCTTGTCGCGCTCGACCACGGCCGTCTTGCGGCCCAGCTGCGCCGCGCGGATCGCGGCGACGTAGCCGCCCGGGCCCCCGCCGATGACGATCACGTCGTATGAATCGGACATCGACCTGAGCCTATAGAACCCTCGCCGGCTGCTCTCTCCCGAACCGGCTCAGCCCGCCTGGCCCTTGCGCTGGCCCGGCACGCGGCTGGCGAGGCGGGACATCGGCTCGACCGCGCTTTCCAGCGTGTCGACACCGGTCTTGAGGTCCTCCAGGGTTGTGAGGAGCTTTTCCATCAGGTCGCTCAACCGCCCGATTCCGACGTCGATATTGCCCATCGTCTCGGGCAGCTGGGCCAGGTGCCGCTGTACCTCCACCAGCACCGGCATCGCCTCCTCGATCTTTGCGATGTGCTCGTCCATCGGCTCGAGCAGCTTCGTCTGCGTGCGGATCTTCGCCATCTCCTCGCGCAGCGCCGGCAGCGCATCGGTGTCGGCGGAGACTTCGCGCAGCGCCAGCGCCACCTCGCGCAGCGCCGAGGTGTGCTCGGCCATCGCGCGGGTGTGCTCGGCGATCTCGGGAATCATGCGCAGCGCCCCGATCGCGTCGGCGGGCAGGGCGGAGATGCGATTCAGAGATGGGAGCCCGGGCGCCATTCTCCTATTCCCGCGGGTTTCGGTTCGGCATCTGGATGCGCGCCATCGCCTTGACCATGAAGTAGAAGAAGGTGCCAGAGATGGCGAGCAGGAGGAGCGTGGCCGCCACCTCGACGATGCTGGCCGCCTGCACCGCGAGGCCGAAGACGGCGCTGAAGATGAGGAAGACGAGCAGCATCTGGAAGCCGAGCACGGCCCAATAGCGAGCCCGCCACATGCCCCAGGACATGATCGACATCAGCAGCGCTGGGGCCAGCGCCTGGGCCAGGCGCGGTTTCTCGCCTTCGACCTCGACGCCGGCCAGGTAGCCGATCGCGATCGAGATCGCGATCAGGGCCGCGACGGCGGCTCCGATCGTCACCACCATCGGCCGCTCGCCCTCGGCGAGGGGGTCGAGCGCCTCGCGGGCCTCGCGGTTGCGCTCCTCCGCCCTGGCGTATCCCCGCTCCATCCGCTCCCGGGCGCTCACCCCGCGCTGCTTGCGCTTCTGGCGTTCCGGGGGCTCCCGGCGCTCCCCGCCGCCCTGCTGGGGGCTCTGCGGCTCAGCCACCGGGCGCCGCCTCCCCGAGGGGGGCAAACGCCTCGCGCAGCGATGCCGCGGCCGCCGCGGGGTCGGCCGCGTCGCGGATCGCGCGCACGACCCCGAGCCTGCTCGCACCCGCTTCGACGACGCGGGCGGCGTTGGACGGCTCGATGCCGCCGATCGCGAAGAAGGGCGCCGCGGCATTTGCCGCCGCGTGGGAGACCAGCTCCAGGCCGACTCCGGGGCGGCCCTCTTTGGTCGGTGTCTCCCAGATCGGGCCGACGCTGACATAGTCGACCGGCTCCGCGGCCGCCGTGGCGAGTTGCTCCTCGCTGTGGGTGGAGAGGCCGATGATCGCATCCGGCCCGAGGGCCTCCCGCGCCGCCGCGGGGGAGGCGTCGTCCTGGCCGATGTGGACGCCGTCGGCGTCGCAGGCCCCGGCCAGCTCAGGGTCGTCGTTGACGATGAAGAGGGCGCTGTAGGTGTCGCAGAGGCGGCGGAAGGTCTGCGCAGAGCGCTCGATCTGGGCCCGGCCGAGCTCCTTCTCGCGCAGCTGGACTATGTCGACACCCCCGCCGAGGGCGGCCCGCAACAGCGGTTCCGGGTCCTCGCCGTGGGGCAGCGCCTCGCAGACGAGGTAGAGGCGGGCGGTGCGGAGCCGCTCGCGGCGCAGTGGGCCGATCGACTCTGGGGGCGCAAGGCTCACGCATTCGATTTTAGGAGCGCGGGCCGGGCAGGAGGTGGAGGCCCTCTTCCACGGCCTCCCCGCCCTCGAGGCGCGGCGCGCGGTTGCTGGAGCCCGCGGAGGGGTAGCATCGTCTTGACGGGAGCCCGTAAGCCACGGGCTGAGAGGGCGGCTAAGGCGCCGCCGACCGTATGGACCTGATCCGGGTAATGCCGGCGGAGGCAAGGATGACCCCAAAGCGCAGTTTCGACTCGATCGTCGTCGGCGGCGGCGTGATCGGCCTTGCCTGCGCCTGGCGCGCGGCGCGGCGCGGCGCTGAGGTGACCGTTATCGACAGAGCCCTGCCCCCGGCGGGCGCGACCCGGGTTGCGGCGGGGATGCTGGCTCCGGTCGGCGAGCTGACGTTTGGCGAGCCCGAGCTGCTGCGGATGACCCTCGCGGCCGCCGAGCTCTATCCGGACTTCGTCACGGAGCTGGAGAGCGCCACCGGCCTGGAGACGGGCTATTCGCGCTGCGGCGCTCTGCACGTCGCCCTCGATCACGACGAGGCCGCCGCGCTTCGTCGCGTCCACGACCTGCAGCGCTCGCTCGGCCTTGACGCGGAGTGGCTGCCGCCGCGCCGCTGCCGCCAGCTCGAGCCGGCGCTGACCCCGTCGTTTAACGGCGGCGTCCACGCGCCCGCGGAGGCGGCGGTCGATCCCCGCGCCCTGACCAGGGCGCTGCTGGCGGCCCTCGCGGCCGAGGGGGTGGAGGTGCGCGAGGGCACCGCGGTGGAGGGGGCGCTGATCGAAGACGAGCGGATCGCCGGCGTGCGCACCGGCGACGGCGAAGAGCTGCTCGCGGCGACGGTGGTCCTCGCCGGTGGCGCCTGGTCGGGCCAGGCCGGGTGGCTGCCGCCGCCCGCCCGCCCGCCCGTACGTCCGGTGAAGGGGCAGGTCGTCGAGCTGCGCGCCGTGGACGGGGTCGCCCCCTGCGAGCGAATCGTCGCCTCCGAGCGCGTCTACGCGGTGCCCCGCGCCGACGGGCGGCTGATCGTCGGCGCCACCGTCGAGGAGCAGGGCTTCGACACCTCCGTCACGGCCGGCGGGGTGCTCGAGCTTTTGCGGGAGGCCTACCGGCTGCTGCCCGACGCGGCTGAGATGGAGCTCGTCGAGGCGATGGCCGGCCTGCGTCCCGGTACCCCCGACAACCTGCCGCTGATCGGCCCCGGCGCCCTCGAGGGCCTGATCCTGGCGACCGGCCACTACCGCAACGGCATCCTGCTGGCCCCCTGGACCGCGGACGCCGTCGCGGAGCTGATCGAGCGGAAAGATCTTCCGGACCGCTTCGCCGCCGCGAGCCCGGCTCGCCTGGCGGCGCCGACAGCTGCGCCCGCATGAGGATCCGAGGAGGGACCGCATGAGGATCGAGTTGAATGGCAAGCCGCGCGAGCTGGACGCGGCCGCGACGCTGGCCGACGCGGTGCACGCGGCCGGCGCCGGTGAGGACGCGCGCGGGGTCGCCGTCGCGCTCGAAGGCGAGGTGGTGCCGCGCTCGGAGTGGGCGGCGACGCCGCTGCGCGAGGGGCAGAGCATCGAGGTGCTCGCCGCGATCCAGGGAGGCGCACCGGAGCCGGTCGATTCGGGCTGGGAGCTCGGCGGCCGCCAGTGGACGTCGCGCCTGATCGCCGGGACGGGCGGCTTTCGCTCCCTCGAGCAGATGGAGGAGGCGCTGGCCGCCTCCGGCGCGGAGATCGTCACCGTCGCCCTGCGCCGCATCGACCCCGACGCCAAGGGCTCCGTGCTCGACGTCCTCGATCGACTGGGGCTGTTCGCGCTCCCCAACACCGCCGGCTGCTTCACGGCCCGCGACGCGGTTCGCACGGCCCGCCTGGCCCGCGAGGCGTTCGAGACCGACTGGATCAAGCTCGAGGTGATCGGCGACGACCGCACCCTCTACCCGGACGCGGTCGAGCTGCTCGACGCGGCCGAGACCCTCGTCGCCGAGGGCTTCACCGTCCTCCCCTTCACAAACGACGACCCGATCCTCGCCCGCCGGCTCGAGGAGGCGGGATGCATCGCGGTGATGCCGCTGGGCTCTCCGATCGGGTCCGGCGCCGGCGTCCGCAACCCCTACAACCTGGCGATCATCGTCGAGCAGGCAAACGTGCCGGTGATCCTCGACGCCGGCATCGGCACCGCCTCCGACGCGGCGCTGGCGATGGAGCTCGGCTGCGACGCGGTGATGGCGGCCAGCTCGATCTTCGGCGCCGGGGACCCGACGTCGATGGCGACGGCGCTACGCCTCGGGGTCGAGGCGGGCCACGCGGCCCGCCTCGCCGGCCGCATTCCCAGGCGCACTCACGCCACTGCGTCCACCCCCGAGGAGGGCCTCCCCGAGCTGTCCTGATCTACGATGGCTGTCTTGCCCCTGTAGCTCAGTTGGTTAGAGCGGCGGCCTTTTAAGCCGCGCGGCGCGGGTTCGAATCCCGCCGGGGGCACTGACCCTCCCGGTGGTCGAGGCGCGGCAAGAGAAACGGACGGGTAGATCTGGCGATGACGGACACCACCTGCCACATGTCGATCTCGCTAGACGGCTTCGTCGCCGGGCCGGACCAGAGCCGGGAGAACCCGCTGGGGAAGCGCGGCAGGGAGGTCCATAGCTGGCACCTCGGCGAGGTGCGCGAGAACGA
>DASSTR010000102.1:0-11105 GCA_035707825.1 Solirubrobacterales bacterium | reverse complement strand
GGGAGCGCGGAGCGAGCAAGCGTCCATGATTGATTCATCGCGCAGCGAGCGACGCGCGACTGTAGTGGTCTACTCGCGGCCCGGCTGCCACCTCTGCGAGGAGGCGCTGGAGGCGATCGCGGCCCTGCACGGTGAGGGCTATCGCTTCGAGCTGCGCGAGGTCGACATCGAGAGCGACGAGGGCCTGCTGCGCCGCCTGCTCGAGCGAATCCCCGTTGTCGAGGTCGACGGGGCCGTTGTCTCGGAGCTGCTGCTCGATCAGGCCGCCGTTCGGGCAAGGCTCGATACTGTGGAGAGCAACGATGGAGCAGGCAGTTGAGGAGCGTGAGGTGGCCGGCGAGCTGATCGTCGATGGCGAGCGGCTGTCGCTCGGCGTCGCGGCGCGCCTTTCCCGCTACCTGCAGGTCCTCACGCAGGCGCGCAAGATGGGGCGGGAGACGATCTCCTCCCAGGAACTCTCCGAGTACACCCACATCAACCCGACCCAGATCCGCCGCGACCTCTCCGGCTTCGGCAAGTTCGGCAAGCGCGGCGTCGGCTACAACGTCGAGTCGCTGGTCTCTGAGATCCGCAAGATCCTCCGCACGGCCGGCCAGCACAACATCGCCCTCTTCGGCGCCGGCAACCTCGGCCAGGCGATCGCCAGCTCAGACATCTTCGCCGACCACGGCTTCCAGATCGTCGCCATGTTCGACGTCGACCCAACCGTCGTCGGCACCGAGATCGGCCACCTCCCGGTGCGCGATTTCGCCGACCTGGAGACGGTTGTGGCGGAGCAGGAGATCGTCGTCGGCGTGCTCGCGGTGCCGGCCGATGCCGCGCAGGGAGTCGCCGACCGCCTCGTCAAGGCCGGCGTGAAGATCATCTTCAACTACTCCGAGCAGCTGCTGCAGGTGCCGCCAGAGGTGACGGTCCACACCTCCAGCCCCGCCGTCGACCTGCTCTACGCGCTCTACTTCTACCTCACCTAACGCCCCTTGCTGGAGCCCGCGTGACCGCTCTGGACCTCGACCTGGCTCGGGAGACATTCGAGTCCTCGACCGACTTCACGATCGGGCTCGAGGAGGAGTTCGCGATCCTCGAACCCGCGACGCTCGAGCTCGCGCACCGCTTCGAGGACGTCTACGAGGCCTGCCAGCGCGACGCGGTGCTGGCCGCGTCGGCCGCCGGCGAGCTGATCGCCTCTGAGATCGAGATCCGCTCGGGGCGCTCGGAGACCTTCGCCGCCGCCATGGAGGCCCAGCGCGAGCGACGCGCCCGCCTCTTCGAGCTCGTCGACGGAATGGGCCTCGCCCTGGGCGCGATGGGAACGCATCCCTGGGCCAACTACCTCGACCAGCGGATCATCGACACCCCGCATTACAACCGGCTGCGCCACGAACTCGGCTGGGTCGCGCAGCGCAACAACACCTGGAGCCTGCACGTCCATATGGGGATCCGCGGCGCCGATCGCGCGATCGCGGTCTGCGACTGGCTGCGCGAGCTGCTGCCGCCGCTGCTGGCCGTCTCCGCCAACTCACCCTTCCTCGACCGCCGCGACACCGGCCTGCACACGGTGCGGACCGAGACCTTCACCCGCACCTTTCCGCGCTGCGGGGTGCCCAGCCCGTTCCGCGACTGGGACAGCTACGCCGGCTTCGTCGGCATGCTGAAGCGGACCGGAACCATCGTCGAGTCGACCCAGCTCTGGTGGAGCGTGCGGCCTCACCACTCCTTCGGCACGGTCGAGGTGCGGATCTGCGATGCGCAGACCCGCGGCGACGAGTCCTTCGCGCTGGCCGGGCTGATCGCGGCCTGCATCGCGCAGACCGCGCTCGACTACGACGAGCACGGCTACGAAGGCGCCGGCGCGCCGCGCTCCGACCGCGAGATCGAGGAGAACCTCTGGCGCGCGATCCGCCACGGCATGAGCGGCACGCTGATCGACTTCCGCGCCGGCGAAGCCGTGGCGGCGCGGGCTGTGCTCGAGCGCCTGCTCGAGTGGACCGTCCCGGCCCGTGCGCAGCTCGGGATCGAGGTCGAGCTGCCGGCGGGCAACGGCGCCGAGCGTGCGCGCGAGGCCCTCGACGCGGGTATCTCGATCGAGGACATCTATCGCGACGCGGTGGCGGAAACGCGGCGAACCTACGCCGGCGCACGCTCGGCCTCCGAGCCCGCCTGAGCGCCCTTTTCTGCCTGTAACCAGCTTCCAGAGCCGGTCTCGGGACAGTCCCGCCGCATTCGTCTATAGACTCCCGCGCCGCTAAAACCACCGGAGGAAACGAACTTGACCGACTTCTTGACCGAATACGGCGTGGTCATCGCGCTTGTCTGCGCAGGTGCCGCCGTCGTCTACGGACTTCTCGTAACCCAGAGCCTGCTGTCCAAGCCCGCGGGCAACGACCGCATGCGCGAAATCTCTGGCGCCGTCCAGGAAGGCGCGCAGGCCTACCTGAACCGCCAGTACACGATCATTGCCGCGCTCGCGATCCCAATCGCGATCGTGCTCTGGCTCCTGCAGGACTACCAAACGGCGATTGGCTTCATCATCGGCGCCACCCTCTCCGGGGCGACCGGCTTCATCGGGATGAACGTCTCCGTGCGGGCCAACACCCGCGTCGCTGAGGCCGCCCGCGGCGGCGTGCCGCCGGCGCTCGACGTCGCCTTCAAAGGCGGTTCGGTCACGGGCCTGCTGGTCGTCGGACTGGCGCTGCTCGGCGTCGCCGGCTACTACGGCGTACTGGTCCTCACCGGCTCAACCGACAAGGAGGCCGTCGACGCGCTGATCGGCCTCGGCTTCGGCGGCTCGCTGATCTCGGTCTTCGCCCGGCTCGGCGGCGGCATCTTCACCAAGGCCGCCGACGTCGGCGCCGACCTCGTCGGCAAGGTCGAGGCGGGGATTCCGGAGGACGACCCCCGCAACCCGGCCGTGATCGCCGACAACGTCGGCGACAACGTCGGCGACTGCGCCGGCATGGCGGCTGACCTGTTCGAGACCTACGCGGTCACCACGGTCGCCGTGATGCTGCTCGGGGTGCTCACCTTCACCGGCGACTACGCCCGCGAGGTCGCGATCTACCCGCTGGCGCTTGGCGCCGTGGCAATCATCGCCTCGATCATCGGGGCCCTCTGCGTGCGGACCAAATCCGACAACGTCGAGGGGGCCCTCTACACCGGTCTGGCGATCTCCGGGGTCCTCTCGATCGCGGCGTTCTACCCGATCACCGACTGGCTGATGAGCGACGCGCTGCGGCTCGGCTTCGCCGATGCAGCCGCATCGGCAGTCAGCGTGGGCGACCTCTGGCTCTGCGCAGTGATCGGCATCGCCGTCACCGCGCTGCTGTTCGGGATTACCGAATTTTATACGTCAACCCGGTTCAGGCCGGTGAAGACGATTGCCAAGGCGTCTGAGACCGGGCATGCGACGAACATCATCCAGGGCCTCGCCCAGGGCTTCCAGTCCACCGCCGCCCCGGCGCTGGTGATCGCCTTCGCGATCCTTGGCGCCAACGAGCTCGCGGGTATCTACGGCATCGGCGTCGCCGTCGTCGCCCAGCTCTCGCTCTGCGGCCTGATCGTCGCCCTCGACGCCTTCGGCCCGATCACCGACAACGCCGGCGGCATCGCCGAGATGGCGGAGCTGCCTGAGGACGTCCGCAATGTCACCGACCCCCTCGACGCGGTCGGCAACACGACCAAGGCCGTGACCAAGGGATACGCGATCGGCTCCGCGGCACTGGCGGCGCTGGTGCTGTTCGCCGCCTTCCGCAGCGAATTGGCCGACGAGGCGCCCGCTGGCTTCGACCTCAACAGCCTCTTCCACCTGACCAGTCCCGACGTGCTGATCGGGCTGATCATCGGCGGCATGATGGTCTACCTGTTCTCGGCCTTCGCGATCGAGGCGGTCGGCCGCGCCGGCGGCCAGGTGGTCGAACAGGTGCGTGCGCAGTTCCGCGAGCACCCCGGGATCATGGAGGGGACTGAAAAACCGGACTACGCGAAAACGGTCGCGATCGTCACGGGGGCAGCGCAGAAGGAGATGATCCTGCCGGCACTGATCCCGATCGTCGTCCCGGTGATCGTCGGCTTGCTCAGCGTCGACGCGCTGGGCGGCCTGCTGATCGGCGTCATCGTCGTCGGCCTCTTCGCCGCGATCTCGATGACCGCCGGCGGCGGCGCCTGGGACAACGCGAAGAAGTTGATCGAGGACGGCGCCCACGGCGGCAAGGGCTCAGAGGCCCATGCCGCCTCGGTGACCGGCGACACGGTCGGCGATCCCTACAAGGACACCGCCGGCCCGGCGATCAACCCGATGATCAAGGTCGCCAACATCGTCGCGATCCTGATCATCCCGATCGTCCACTTCTAGAGGCTCTGGGTGAGGAGGGGCCAGGTGCCCCTCCTCACTCAACTTGCTCCGGTGGCCCAACGATGGGCGATCGGGATTGCCTCGTCGGCGTAGCTTCGTTATTCGCTCGGGACGACTTCGACGGTGCCGTGCATGTTCGGGTGGATCTGGCAGTGGTAGGCGTAGGTGCCCGGCTCCTTGAAGGTCTCGGACTTGAGCTTGCCTTCCTCCAGCGTGCCGGTGTCGAAGCTGCCGTCGTCCGCGGTGGCCGTGTGGGGCGCGGAGTCGCGGTTGATCCAGATCACCTTGCCGCCTTCCTCGATCGTGACCGGGTCGGGCTGGTAGGTGAATTCGGCGATGTCGACTTTGGCCGAGCGGACGGCGTCGCCGCTGGGCGCGGGCGCGTTGGCGCCCGCTTCCGTTTCGGTCGATTCCGTTTCCGTTGTTGTCGTCGTCGGGGTGGCCTCTTCCGTGGTCACCGTCGTATCCGAGTTGTTGTCGCCGCAGGCCGCCAGGCCGAAAGCGGAGACGAGCAGGATGGAGGCTAGGAACGTCTTCAGGGGAAAGCCGTGTGTTTGCATGCGGGGACAGCTACCCCCATCCAACCGGCGGACACATTCCCGCATGCGGCCGCGAAACAGCCCTCCCGGAATCAACTAGGGTCCGCGCGCGGTGGGTGACGGCCTGATCAACGTTGGGGATTTCGAGCGGGCGGCCAGCGAGCGGCTCGAGCCCGGCGTGCTGGGCTACTTCGCCGGCGGAGCGGGGGACGAGGTGACCCTGCGCGAGAACGTCGGCGCCTGGCGCCGCTGGCGACTGCGGCCGCGGATGCTGGCGGGTGTCGAAGAGGTGCGCACCTCGACCCAGGTGCTCGGTGTCGAGGCATCGATGCCGGTGCTGGTGGCGCCGGTCGCCTACCAGCGCCTCGTCAGCGAGGAGGGCGAGGCGGGGATGGCGAGGGCGGCGGCGGACGCCGGGACGGTGATGTGCCTCTCGACCCTGGCGACGGCGCGGCCGAGCGAGGTCGCCGCCGCCGTTCCGGCGGGACGGCGCTGGTTCCAGCTCTACTGCTTCCGCGACGAGGCGGTCACCCGGGCGCTGATGGAGGAGGCGATCGACTCCGGATTCGAGGCGATCGTCGTCACCGTCGACGCACCGCGGGGCGGCAATCGCGAGCGCGACCTGCGCACCGGCTTCAAGATCCCCGAGGGGTTGGGCGTACCCAGCGTGCAGGCGGCGCTGGGCTCCGACCGTGCGGTGACGATCGAGGAGACCTTCGGCCTCATGGACCCGGCCCTGAGTTGGTCGAGCATCGAGGACCTGGCATCCGAATGCAGCCTCCCCGTCCTCGTCAAGGGCGTGCTGACAGCGGAGGACGCGACCCTGGCGATCGAGCACGGGGCCGCCGGGATCGTCGTCTCCAACCACGGCGGCCGCCAGCTCGACTGCACGCTGGCGAGCGCCGACGCCCTTCCCGAGGTCGTCGACGCGGTCGCGGGCCGAGCCACGGTCCTCGTCGACGGGGGCGTGCGGCGAGGGGCCGACGCGGCGATCGCTCTGGCGCTCGGGGCCGACGCGGTCCTGGTCGGCCGGCCGGCACTGTGGGGTCTGGCTGTGGGGGGCGCGGAGGGAGCGCGCAGGGTCCTCGAGCTGCTCCGAGAGGAGCTCGAGCTGACGCTCGTGCTGTGTGGCTGCGCGTCGCCCGAGCAGCTGGGCCGAGCGCACCTTCAGCGGGCACCGACGGCGTCCCTATATTCGATCTAGATGTCGATTCCTGGAAGGGCCTAGATGGCGCAGAGGGTGCCGCGAGACGAGTCTCTGAGCCGCGTGCACGGTGTCGGAGCGCTGTTCTCGGCCGCCTACGGCAACGTCGGCTCCTCGATCTACTACGCGCTCGGGGTCACCGCCGCCTTCGCGCTCGGCCTGACGCCGATCGCTTTCGTCATCTCGGGCCTGATCTTCGCCGCCACCGCGGCCACCTACGCGGAGGCCACCGTGATGTATCCGGAGGCGGGCGGCTCCTCCAGCTTCGCCCGCCATGCCTTCAACGAGCTGGTCAGCTTCATCGCGGCCTGGGGGCAGATGCTCAACTACGTGATCACGGTCGCGATCTCGGCCTATTTCGTGCCTCACTACCTGGCTGTCTTCTGGGAGCCGCTGGGGGAGGCGCCGGGCGACATCATCGGCGGCGCGGTGCTGATCGCGGGGCTCGCCCTGATCAACATCCGCGGCACCGAGGAGTCGGCAAAGCTCAACCTCATCCTCGCGGTCGCCGACCTCGCCACCCAGGTCGTGCTGGTCGGGATCGGCGTGGTGCTCGTCCTCAGTCCCAGCGTGCTGGTCGACAACGTCCATCTCGGGGTTGCGCCGACATGGAGCGACTTCGCCCTCGGCATCGCCGTGGGGATGATCGCCTACACCGGCATCGAGACGATCTCCAACATGGCCGAGGAGGCAAAGGACGCGGCCCGGACCATCCCCCGCAGCGTCGGCCTGGTCGTCATCGCCGTGCTCGGCCTCTATCTGCTGATCCCGATCGTGGCGCTCTCGGCGATGCCGGTCACGCTCGACTCCGCCGGCCACTACACGACGGCCCTGGGGACCGAGTTCGCCAACGATCCGATCCTCGGCATCGTCGAGAACCTCGGCCTCGGGGAGGGCCTCACCGAAGCGCTGCGCTTCTACGTCGGCGTGCTCGCCGCGGTGATCCTCCTGATCGCCACCAACGCGGGGCTGATCGGCGTCTCCCGCCTCACCTATTCGATGGGCCAGCACCGCCAACTGCCCGAGGGGCTGCGCCAGGTGCACCCCCGCTACCGCACCCCCTACATCGCGATCCTCGTCTTCTCCGCGGTGGCGATGATCACGCTGATCCCGGGAAAGACCGACTTCCTGGCGACGATGTACTCGTTCGGCGCCATGCTCTCCTTCACGATCGCCCACGTCTCGGTGATCTGGCTGCGGCGGCGAAAGTCGGAGGACGCCCGCCCCTGGAAGCCGCCCCTCAACTTCACCGCCTTCGGCACCTCGGTGCCGCTGACGGCGGTGCTCGGCGGCCTCGGCACCTTCACGGCCTGGATCGTGGTGATGGCGCTGAACCCGAGCACGCTGGCCGTCGGCCTCGGCTGGATGCTCTTCGGAGTCACCGTCTACGTGCTCTACCGGCGCAACCAGCGCCTGCCGCTGACCGAAACGGTGAAGGTGCTGCTGCCTGAGCCGCTCGGCGTCGAGGAGATCGAGTACCGAAGCGTCCTCGTCGGCTTCGAGGACGGCGAGCCGTTCTCGGAGGAGATGGTCGCCACGGCCGTCAAGCTGGCCTCCAAACGCCGCCGCGGCATTCACATCCACTCAATGCTGACCGTGCCCACGCATCTTCCGCTGGACGCAGAGATGCGTGAGCGCGAAGCCGAGGCGCAGAGCAAGATCGAGTCGGCGAAGCTGATCGGCGGCCAGCGGGTGACGGGACACGTGGAGCGGGTGCGGCCGGGGCAGGCCGGCTACTCGATCTCGAGTGAGGCCAAGTTGATCAACGCCGCCGCCGTGGTCGTCGGGCTTCGCTACCGCAACGGCACGCCGCTCTACGACAAGACGCTGCAGACGGTGCTCGGCGAGCGGCCCTGCCGGGTGATCGTCGTCTCCGACCGGGCCGTGCAGGACGAGCTCGCGGGGCAGGCGGTCTGAGATGGCCGGCTCGCGGTCGCGCGGCGCGCGCGCCTATCAGGGCTCGATCAGGGCGCTTTCCCTGCTCTTCATCGCGGTCGGTCTGGTGCTTCTGGCGGTGACGCTGTTCGCCGGCGGCGGCCCGCTCTCGGTGGGGACGCTCATGGGCGCCGTCTTCCTCGCCATCGGAATGCTGCGACTCTGGCTGTCCTCGCGGATGGGGGTCTGAGCATGGACGGAAGGCCGCAGGAGGGCGGGCCGCAGCCCAAGCGCCTGATTCAGCGCGGCCTCGGCGTGCCGGGGCTCTTTGTCGCCGTCTATTCGGTGGTCGGCTTCTCGATCTACTTCGCTCTCGGAGTCGTCGCCGATCGGGGCCTCGGCCTGACGCCGCTGATCTTCCTCGTCGCCGGCCTTCTCTTCGTGCTGGCGACGCTCAGCTACGTCGAGGGCGGGGCGATGCTGCGCGAGCGGGGCGGGTCCTCCAGCTTCGCCCGCCACGCCTTCAACGAGCTGATCGCCTTCATCGCCGGATGGGCGATCCTGATCGACTACCTGATCGTCGCCGCCCTGGCGGCGATCTCGGTGCCCCACTACCTGGAGCCGATCTCGGCCGACCTCGGCGAGGCGGGTTGGGAGATCGGCGTCGCGGGGGCGGTGATCGTCGCCGCCTGCATCCTCAACATCTTCAACGTCACCGGGCGGGGCCGGGAACGCGCTCTCTCGTTCCTGGCGCTGGCCGACATAACCCTGCAGGTGGCGGTGATAATCGTCGGCCTGCTTGCGGTCATGCATCCCGACCGGCTGACCGCCGAGCTGGACCTGTTCACCAGCCCGAACTTCGTCGACATCGTCTACGCCGGTGTGGTCGGGATGCTCGCCTACGCCGGGATCGAGGCGGCCTCTGACCTCGCTCCCGACATCGACGTCGAACCGGGGGACCTGAAGCGGATCGTCTCGGTGGGGGCGATCGCCGTGCCGCTCGTCTACGCCGGGATGGCGGCCGTAGCCCTGATGGCGGTGCCGGTCGTCGCCGGGCCGGACGGACCGCACACGGCCCTTGGCGGCGAATTCGTCGAGGCGCCCATCCTCGGCGTCGTCTCCGCCTACCACCCATCCTGGGTGGCCGACACGATGCGATGGGTGGTCGCCCTGATCGCGACCCCGGTCCTCTTCTGGGCCGTGACGACGGCGATGCTGGGGGTCTCTCGGCACATCTACACCCTGGCGATCAACCGCCAGATCCCCAGCTGGCTGGGCAAGCTCCACAGCCGCCACGCCACCCCGCACGTGGCGATCCTGATCTCGGGGGTGATCGCGATCGGGCTGGTGGTTCCCACCAACGTCAAGCTGCTGGCCGGGATCTACGCCTTCGGGGCGATGCTCGCGATCACGATCGCCCACTTCTCGATCATCCGCCTGCGGATCACCGAGCCCGACCGCCCGCGGCCCTACCGGGTGCCCTGGAACATCCCTTGGCGAGGGGCGCAGATACCGGTCCCGACGCTGCTGGCGGCCCTGGTCAGCGCCCTCGCCTTCCTCAGCGTGCTCGCCTACCACGACACAGCCCGCTGGGTGGGAGGGGGCTGGATGGCCTTCGGCCTGCTCTTCTACGTCCTCTACCGCAAGGTCTTCGAGGGCACGACGCTGACCCAGCGCGTCTCGGTCACCGAGCGGGCGCTGACCAAGCAGGTCCCCGAAGTCGCCTTTCGCAACATCCTCGTGCCGGTCTTCGGCACCAAGCTCGACGACGACATCGTCGCGACGGCGGGCCGCCTCGCGGCGGCCGAGCAGGAGGGGTCCGACGGGAGGGAGGGCGAGGCGAGGCTGAACCTCGTCTACGTGATCGAGGTGCCGCTGACCCTCTCGCTGGACGCCGAGCTCTCCGCCGAGACCGGCGAGCGGGCGCAGCGCGCGCTGGAGCGCGCCAGGGAGGTCGGCGACGAGTACGAGGACGTCGCGGTCAGCACCGAAGTTCTGCGGGCCCGCAAGGTCGGCGCCGGCATCGTCGAGGCTGCACAGCGAAGCGGCGCCGAGGCGATCGTGATCGGGGGCGAGCCGCCGAGCAGGGTTCGCGGCGGCGCGACCCTCGGCGGTATCGGCGCCTCGAAGCCGGAGGAGATCGGGGCGGCGACCGAGTACGTGCTCAAGAAGGCGCCCTGCCGCGTCCTCCTCACGGCGCCGCCGGAGACCCTCGATGCGGCGCCAGAGTCATCCGCCGCGCCGACCTTGGCCGACCAGGCCACACAGGGCCTCTAGTATCCGGGGCCGTGGAGCAAGCGAAGCATCCAAATCCCAATCGCGAGCGCGGGGAGCGCGGTCCAGGGGCGTCATGTTCGTCGTGATCGTCGGCTGCGGCCGCGTCGGCTCTTCGGTCGCACGGGCGATGCTCAGCGAAGGCCATGAGGTTTCCTGCCTCGACGAGGACCCCGAGTCCCACGCCCGGCTCGAGGTCGGGCTCGACAAGGGCTGGGAGGACCTCGGCGGGCATTTCACGGTCGGCGCCGGCCTCGAGACCGATGCCCTGGTGGCCGCCGGGATCGAAAAGGCCGACGCCTTCATCGCCTCCACCGACGGCGACAACACCAACATCGTGATCGCGCAGATCGCCCAGCGCCGCTACGAAGTGCCGACGGTGATCGCCCGCATCCTCGACCCGCTGCGGGCCGAGTGGTATCAGCGCCAGGGTCTGCAGACCGTCTGCCCGACCAGCGTCGCGATCGAGATGCTGGAAGGCGCCGTCCGCGGCGGCGCGAAGCGCGGCGGTGGGCCGGACGACTCGGCGGAAGCCGCCTAGGAAGGCCCGGCCCGGAGCATGTACATCATCGTCGTCGGAGCGGGCAAGGTGGGTTGGAACCTGGCCCGAGAGCTGCTCGAAAAGAACCACGAGGTGACGGTGATCGAGAGCAACCGCCGCCGCTACCTGACGGTCGAGCAGGAGCTGGAGCACAACGTCTCCTACGGCGACGCCTCCGAGCTGTGGGTGCTGGAGCGGGCCGGCATCCAGCGCGCCGACATGGTGATCGCGGTCACCGGCGACGACGAGGACAACATGCTGATCTGCCAGGTCGCGCGCGAGAAGTACGACGTCGAGCGGATCATCGCCCGCGTCAACAACCCG
>DASSTR010000101.1:0-15739 GCA_035707825.1 Solirubrobacterales bacterium | reverse complement strand
GGCCCCGCCATCGAGCCGTCAGAGCCCGAGGCCGCCGACGCCGCGCTCGTTCCAGCCCAGGTGATGGGCGAGCTCGTGGCGCAGGGTGCGCTCGATCTGCTTGGCGAGCAGCTGCCGGTCATGGCCGAAGTCGCGTTCGAGCGTGTCTCGATAGATGACGATCCGGTCCTCATAGGCGTCCCTCGCCACCCCGTCGCCCCAGTACTCGCCGTAGGCGTTCGCCTCGGCCCCCCGGTCTGAGATCACCACCGGCACTTTCGCCAGCAGCTTCTGAAATTCGTCGGGCAGCGCGTCGATCGCGTCGGCGAGGAGAGCTTCGAACTCGTCCATCGGGCTAGCCGCGCCAGGCGGACTCGAATTCGGCGCGCAGCGCCGCCAGGGACGGCAGCTCCGCATCCCTGGTCGAGATATGGGCCTCGCTCTGCGGCCAGGGAATCTCGAGGCCGGGGTCGTCCCAGCGGCAGCCGAGCTCGTCGGCCAGGTCCCAGTAATGGGATACCGCGTAGATATGCATCGAGAGCCGATGGAAATAGAAGCCGTGGGCGACGCCGTGGGGAATCGAGATCGCGGCGGGCTGCTCGGCGCTCAGCTCGACGCAGGCGGCGTGGCCCTCGCTGAGGGATCCGGGCCGCAGGTCCTTCAACCCGATCGTCACCTTGCCGCGGACGACGGTCAGGTAGTCGTCGTGGCGTGGGTGGACGTGCACGCCGCGCAGGACGCCGGCCTCGGAGTCGACCGCGTTCCACTGCACTGGCTTGACGTCGGTCTCCCACTCGTCACGGAACAGCTCCAAGAAAGTGCCGCGCTCGTCGCGATGGGGCTCGAGCGGCGAGAGCCGCACGTCGTGAGGCAGGAGGCCGGCCACGGGAATGGCGCTGTGGACGCTCATACCTTCGCCGCCTCACCCGACTGCGACATCGCCAGCATCTCGGCGACGGTTTCGACGATCAGGACGCCGTCGGCGGCCGAGCTCAGCGGCGGCGGCCCGCCCCGCAGGTGCTCGACAAAGGCCCGCAGCTCGGCAAGCAGCGGTAGGTCCCCCTCGATGGGGCGCCTCTCGACCTCGTGCTCGTCGAGCTGCCCCGGCCGGCCGACGACCACATGCTCGGCATAGCCGCCGTCGAGCTGCGCGACCCCCTGCTCGCAGACCAAGCGCAGCTCCCGCCGGTGGCCCGGCGCCAGCGCCGAGACCTCGAGCGCCATCCAGGGGGAGTCTCCGAGGATCGCGGTGAGGCCGCTCACCTCGCCGTCGACGAGCTCGGCCACGGCCATGCGCGGCCGGGGCATCTCGCCCAGCACCTCGAGCGCGATCGTGAGGTCGTGCGGGGCGTGGATCCAAACCGTGTTGACGTCGCTGTAGCGGTGGCCGAGGGTGACGCGGCGAGCGTAAATCCCGACCGGCGGGCCGAGCTCTTCCGAACGCGCGATGCGCGCCAGCTCGGCAACCCCGGGGTGATAGCGCCACTTGTCCATCACGAAGAGGCGCTCCGGCGCGGCCGCGGCCAGGCGGCGCGCGGACTCGACGTCAGCGGTCAGGGGCTTCTCCACATACACCGGCACGCCGTGCTCCAGCGCTTCTTCGACGACCTCCGCATGCGTGGCGGTGGGGGTCGAGACGACGATGCCGTCGACGTCTTTCAGCGATGCGACGTCGGCGACAATCTCGGCAGCGGATCCTTCCCGAGCCCGCTCGCGGCTCGCCTCCGAGCGGGCAACCACGGGGACCTCGCAGCCGAGGCTGACCAGGTCGCGGAGGATGTGGCGGCCCCAGCGGCCGCATCCGACGAGGCCGACCCGCACCGGCACCTGCACCGATCCAGCTGCCGTCGCATCGCCGGCGGCCTTGGTGCTCCCCTGATGGGCGGCGGTCATCTCATATGCCTGCGGCCTGCACCGGCCATCGCGGCGATGATAGCCAGGGGTCTTGGCCGGGGACGGCGCTTGTCCGACAGACAGCGGAGGTGCAGGTGCGCCTGGGTAGGCTGCCCGCCATGATCCGCCTGCCCTCAGCCGCCAAGCCAGAGGTCTCGATCGTCGTCCTCCTCGACGGCTCCGCCGAGATGGGCGAGCGCTGCCTGCGAGCGATCGCCGCAGGCGAGGATTCCGTCCCCACCGAGACGATCGTCCTGCTCAACGACCCGGATCCACCCCTGGAAAGCCTCGCTCGATCGACTTCGGGCGCAAAGCTCGTGACGTCAAGGGCCAACGCGGGCCCGGGCGTGGGATGGAACCTCGGCGCGGCGGTGGCCGCGGCCCCGCGGGTCGCGAGTCTCCACGAGGACTCCGAACCGAGCCCCGGCTGGCTGGCCCCGCTGGTCGAGACGATGACCGAGACCGGCGCCGGCGCCGTGGGAAGCCGCCTCTTCAACCACGACGGCTCGATCCAGAACTGCGGCTGGGTCCTCTTTTCGGACGGCAGCCATGCGCAGATCAACACGATGTCCGCCCCCGAGACGGCGGCGTCAACGGAGCCCACGCCAGCCGACTTCCTCAGTGGGGCGGCGATGCTCGTGAACCTCGAGGCGGCCGACGCCTTCGGCCGCTGGGACGAGCGCTTCCAGCCCGCGGTCTACGGAGACATCGACATCACGACGGCGATGTGGAGCCGCGGCCGCCTGGTGCTTAGCGTGCCCAGCTCGGAGGTCCGCCACCTGAGCGGGTCCTTCGACACTCGCCCGAACTCGCCCCTGACCGGCCCCCGTCTGCGCCTTTACCTCTACGAACGGCACTGCCGGCGCTTCCTCGACAAGTGGGGCACCGCGTTGGGGAACCGCGCCGCGCCGCCCCCGAACCTCGAGCCGGAGAGCGTCAGGCTCGCCGTCGAAGCGGCGCTCGTCCATACCGAGGCGCGGGCCAGCTCGGTCCGCGATGGGGAGTGGAAGCCGGCGGACTCAGAGCCGATGGCCGAGCACACCTTCACCGGCATCGCCGAGCCGGTTATCGAGGAGGCAGACGGCTCTTACACGGTCGCGCCGCAGCTGGTGGATGCCCTGATCGAGGCCGAACACGAGACCGTGGGCGGCTACTGCAGCTGGCTGATCGAGCGGGAGGCCGACTTCGCCCAGAGGCTGCAGGAGGCCGGAGAGCACATCGACAACCTGCGCACCTACGCCACCGACCTCGAGAACGAGTACGGCATAGCCATAGCCAGGCTCGATGCGATCCAAAGCAGAATGGTCTGGCGGCTAGGTAGCTTCATGCTCCGCGCCCTGCGCCGGGCACGGAGAATGTTCTCTCGTGACGTCAACCGGGCATCGCCTTGAGCAGAATGCGCCCGTGATCGAGGCGGAAGGATCGGGGGCGATTTCGCCCACGGCTCACTACACCGGGGAGACCTGGGTCCGGAACGGACTCTCCCATCCCCAGCTTGCGACCTGGCAGGGGCGGATGTTCCATCTCGGGCTGACCCTGCCCCTCGCGGCGAGCAGGGCGCTCGGCGGTCCGACCCTGGACGGGCTGCTCCTCTCCCGTCATCGGATCATCGATTCGACCCTCGACGAGCTGATTCGCGGCGGTGTCAGCCAGGTGGTGGAGGTCGCCTGCGGGATGTCTCCCAGAGGCTGGCGGTTCACCGAGCAGTTCGGCGAGCGGCTCACATATATAGAGGCGGACCTGCCGGCGATGGCGCAGCGCAAGCGCGACGCCCTGGAGCGGATGGACTCGCTGACCGACAACCATCGCGTCATCGGCCTGGACGTCCTCCAAGAGGGCGGGCCGGACAGCTTCGAGGCTCTAATCGCGACCCTGGACCCAGCCAAGGGGTTGGTGATCATCACCGAGGGCCTGCTGACCTACCTGGACGACGACACCGTCGATGCGCTGTGGGCCCGGTTTGCCTCTGCGCTCGAGCGGTTCGAGAAGGGCGCCTACCTGACGGACCTGCGCTTCGCGAAGCAGGACCGCGGGGTCTCGGAGCGGACCTTCGACCTGATCCTCAGCACCTTCGTACGCGGAAGGGTCCATCCCTATCGCGGGGACGAGGCCGAGGCCGAGACGGTGCTGCGCAGCGCCGGCTTCAAGAAAGTCCGCCTCCACCACGGAGACCGGCATCCGGCCGCCGCCGATGCTCGCAACGACCCGGCCTCAGGCGCGATCTGCATCGTCGAGGCCAGCTGCGCCTAGCCACGCCGCCGCGCTGGTAACAACGCGCCCGACAGTGTCCGGTTTCACCACATAGGCGACACCTGTGTCAGGACATAGGAGACACCGAACGATCGGCCCCCGCAGCTCCAAGGCCCACTCGAGACAGCATGCCTAGGAACTCCCCAATTCGCCCAGGGGATTGCGCTTTGGAGACCTAGCGTCAGACGTTTGTTTGATAATATCCTCGATATGTCTGACATAGACCATGAAAGCCTCTATAGGCATGCAGAGGCGCAAGCGGGGTACTTCACGGCTCAGCAAGCAGTGGCTGCTGGCATGGACCGCAGCACACTGAGCCATCACGCCCGTCCCGGAGGTCGCTACCAGCGCGCTCGCCAGGGCCTCTACAGACTGAGGCAGTTCCCCTCCAGCCCCAATGAGCATGTGGTGGCGGCCTGGCTGCCTCTGCGCGATGCCGGCGCAGTGGTCTCGCACGAGAGCGCTCTAGAGCTTCACGAACTCTCTGACGTCATTCCAGACACTGTCCACCTCACAGTGCCCCGCTCAGAACGGGGTGCGCGGCGCCGTGCTGGCGTTCAGCTACACACCACGAACCGTCCCCCCGCTGGTGTCGAGGTCCAAGTGATCGCAGGCCTTCCGGTAACCACTCCCGAGCGCTCCATCGTCGATGCTCTCGAGGCCGGCGCACAGCCTGAGCAGATCGAGCTCGCCATCCAGCAGGCGCTGGAGCGTGGGCTCACAACACCCCGTCGGCTGTATGTGGCCGCATCCCCACACTCGGCGCGGGTGCGCAAGCTGATCGAGCGCAACCTGGAGGCGACCACAGCGTGAAATACAAGGACGCGGCGGCGTTCCGCATGGCCCTCGAGCAGCGACTCAAGGACAGGGCCGGGAACGACGGCGCGCAGCTAGCTCGGGATCGCAAGCGGGTCGCCTTCGACCGACTGCTTGTCCGACTCATCGAAGTCGCCAAAGGAAGATGGCTACTTAAGGGCGGCTTCGCCCTCGAACTGCGCCTGGCCGCGCGAGCACGGAGCACCAAAGACATAGATATCGAGTGGCGGGCAGAGGAGAACGAGCTACTCGACGCACTGCTCGACGCCGCCCGACACGACGCTGGCGACTTCTTCGTCTTCACGATCGAGCGAGCCGGCATACCTGAGGATCGCCTTGGCGGAAGCCATCGCTTTAGGGCCTCGGCTTCCCTCGCTGGGAGACCGTTTGAGACATTCCTGCTCGATGTCGGTTTTCGATCCGACGACGCGCTGTCCGTAGAGACCCTGCAGACCGATGCTCTCCTCGACTTCGCTGGAATCGAGCCGATCGAAATCGATGCCGTCCCGCTGGCGCTGCAGATCGCAGAAAAGCTCCACGCCTACACGCGTACTTATGAGGGGCAACGACCCAGCACGCGCACCAAGGACCTGGTCGACCTGGCATTGATCGCGGAGCTTTCAAGCCTCGATGCAGCAACTCTGCACCGTGAAATAGAGACGATCTTCGCCATCCGTAAGACGCATGCCCGTCCGAGCACCGTGCCCTCTCCCCCGGCCGACTGGTCGGTGCCCTACCGTCGCCTCGCCAAGGAGGTGGGTGCTCCTGACGACCTGGAGGCTGGGCACCGTGCCGCGGCCGCCCTCTTGGACCCCCTCCTCGCAGGCGAGATCAGCTCCGGAAAATGGAGCCCAACTGAACGTCGCTGGACCAGCCTCTAGGAACGGCTAGGAACGAAACACCCCAATTAAAGGCGTTTCGTCGACCTCTTCTGACCTGCGTCGACCTACTGCCGCACTGGAAGAAAGTACGCCGTAATTCCACTTATAGAGCCGGATTTTGCTCTATAAGTGGGATGAAGCTCAACGCGCCCGACAGGATTCGAACCTGTGACCTTCGGTTTCGTAGACCGACGCTCTATCCAACTGAGCTACGGGCGCGGGAGCCGCGATTCTAGGCTAGAAGCGGCGTCTCGGCGGGAGTCGCCTGCCGCCGGGCATCCGAGCTTAGACGATGGATGAGCCGATTCAGATCGCGCCGACCAGCGGCTCGAGCACAGCGAGGATCTCCTCGCGCGAGGCGGCCGCCAGGGTGGGAAGGGTGCGGTTGGCCCGGGTTATCGCGATACCGAGGGCGAGGGCGATGAGCAGCTCGGCGCGGAGGGCAGCCTGCTCGGCCCCCCGCTCCCCCAGCTCCGCCGTCAGCGGCTCGACGAGCCGCTCGCCGACGACCGCCCGAACCTGGGCGCGGACGTCGTCGCTCAGGGTCGGACTGGCGAGCGCGCGGCTGATGGGGCTATGGCCGCGCTCGTCCCAGCGGGTCAGCAGGAAAGCCAGCAGCGCCTGTGGCTCGAAGTCGGTCGGGCCGCTCTTGCCCTCGCTCGGGGCCTCGGCGAGCGAGGCGAGAAAGAGCGCCTCCTTGCTGCCGAAGTAGCGGGCGATCAAGGCGGGGTCCACGCCGGCGCGCTCGCCGATCTCACGCGTTGTCGCGCGGTCGTAGCCCAGCTCGTCGAAGGCCGCCCGGCCAGCTTCGAGCAGCGCCTTCTTGCTCGCCGCCGAATCGCGCGGGCGGGTCGGCGTGGCCGCGGGGCGGGTCGGCGTGGCCGCGGGGCGGGTCGCCGTATCCACCGTGCTAGGTTTGTCGTCCCCCGATGTCATCAACTGATGACAATAACATCGCCCTTCCCCAGGACCGCCAGCACTACGGCATCACCTTCGCCGTTCTGGCGCTCGCCGGCGCGTCCTATGCCCTGCTCCAGTCCGCTGTGGCGCCGGCCCTGCCCGCGATCCAGCACGACCTGCACGCCTCGGCGACCGCGACCGCCTGGCTGCTGACCGGCTACCTGCTGAGCGCCTCGGTGCTGACGCCGATCGTCGGCCGGCTCGGCGACATGTTCGGCAAGGAGCACACGCTCGTCGTCGCCCTGGTGGTCCTTGCTCTCGGCACCCTGCTCGCCGCCGCCGCCAACTCGATCGGGATGCTCATCCTCGCCCGCGTGATCCAGGGCTCGGGCGGGGCCATCTTCCCGCTCGCCTTCGGCATCATCCGCGACGAGTTCCCGCGCGAGAAAGCGGCGCAGGGCATCGCGCTGATCTCGGCGATCCTCGGCATCGGGGGCGGCCTCGGGATCATCCTTTCCGGGCCGATCGTCTCCACCCTCGGCTACCACTGGCTCTTCTGGCTGCCGCTGGTCGCGGTCGTGATCGCGACGCTGGCGACCGTCTTCTTCATCCCCGAGTCCCCCGTCAAGTCGCCCGGCCGCGTCGACTGGGCCGGCTCGCTCCTCCTCTCGGCCTGGCTGGTGCTGCTCCTGCTCGGCATAACCCAGACGGGACAGTGGGGTTGGGGTGACCCACGCGTGATCGGGCTGATCGTCGCCGCCCTCGCCGTGCTCGCGGCCTGGATCAGGTTCGAGAGCCGCGCGCTCGAGCCGCTCGTCGACATGGGAATGATGCGCATCCGCGGCGTCTGGACGGTCAACGCGGCCGCCTTCCTGGTCGGGGCCGGCATGTACAGCTCCTTCATCCTCTTCCCGGAGTTCACCGAGGCGGCGAAGAGCACCGGCTACGGCTTCGGCGCCTCGGTCACCGAAGCAGGCCTCTTCCTGCTGCCCTGCACGCTGATGATGCTGGTGGTCAGCCCAATCGCCGGCTGGCTCGCGGTGCGGGTCGGCTCGCGCATCACCCTGATCGCGGGCTCCCTTGCCTCGGCCCTCGCCTTCGCCCTGATCACGGTCAGACACGACGCCCCGGCGGACGTCTACATCTCGACCGCGATCCTCGGGGCCGGCATCGGGCTCGCCTTCGCCTCGCTCGCCAACCTGATCATCGAGGCCGTTCCGCCCGAGCAGACCTCGGTGGCGACCGGTGTCAACACCGTAATGAGGACGCTTGGAGGCGCCGTCGGCGGCCAGCTCGGCGCCAGCCTGATCGCCGGCACCGCCACCGCGGCCGGCGTGGCGACCAACCACGGCTTCACGCTCGCTTTCCTTCTCGCCACCTGCGCCTGCCTGCTGGCTGCGCTGGCCAGCCTCGCCGTTCCCCGGCGGCCCAGGCGCCCGCCGCCGGCCATCGCCACGACGCTCGCGCCCGCCGGAGCCATCGGGGCCACGGGAGCCGCCGTCGAGTCATGAACACGGCGACCAACCACGGCCACGGCGACCACTACAAGTGGATTGCCCTCTCCAATACGACGCTGGCCGTACTGCTGGCGACGCTCGACGCCTCGATCACGCTGATCGCGATGCCCGACATCTTCAGAGGCATCCAGCTCGACCCGCTCGTCCCCGCCAACAGCTTCTACCTGCTGTGGATGATCCTCGGCTACCTCGTCGTGACCAGCGTCCTGATCGTCAGCCTCGGCCGGCTCGGCGACATGTTCGGCCGCGTCCGCATCTACAACCTCGGCTTCGTCATCTACACCGTCGCCTCGCTGCTGCTCACCGTCGACTGGATGACGGGACAGGCCGGCGCCACCTACCTGATCGTCTTCCGCATCGTCCAGGGAGTCGGCGGCGCCTGCCTACTCGCCAACGCGTCGGCGATCATCACCGACGCCTTCCCCGCCAACCAGCGCGGCATGGCGCTCGGCATCAACAACATCGTCGGCGTCAGCGGCATGTTCGTCGGCCTCATCCTCGGCGGCCTGCTGGCGCCCGTGCACTGGCGCCTCGTCTTCCTGATCTCGGTCCCGGTCGGGCTCTTCGGCACCGTCTGGGCCTACCTGAAGCTGGAGGAGCTGAGCAAGCCCCGGCGCGCCTCGGTCGACTGGTGGGGCAACCTCACCTTCGCGCTCGGCCTCGTCCTGATGATGGTCGCGGTCACCTACGGCATCCGCCCCTACGGCGGCTCGCCGACAGGCTGGGAGAGCCCCCGCACGATCGCCCTGCTCGCCGGCTCGCTGATCTCGCTGGCGGCCTTCGTCGCGATCGAGCTGCGCGTCGCCGAGCCGATGTTCCGCCTCTCGCTGTTCCGCATCCGAGCCTTCAGCTTCGGCAGCCTCTCGACCTTCCTCGCCGCCGTCGCCCGCGGCGGGCTGATGTTCATGCTGATCATCTGGCTGCAGGGGATCTGGCTCCCGCAGCACGGCTACAGCTTCACCGAAACACCGCTCTGGGCCGGCATCTACATGTTGCCGCTGACCCTCGGCATCCTGATCGCCGGGCCGATATCCGGCTACCTCTCCGATCACTACGGGGCGCGGCCCTTCGCCACCGGCGGCATGCTCGGCGCGGCGCTCAGCTTCGGCCTCCTGTTGCTGGTGCCGACCGACTTCACCTATCCGGCCTTCGCCTTCATCCTCTTCTTCAACGGCGTCTCGATGGGGATGTTCGCCTCACCCAACCGGGCGGCGGTGATGAACAGCCTGCCTCCTGGGGACCGCGGAGCCGGCGGGGGCATGAACCAGACCTTCCAGAACTCGGCCCAGGTCCTCTCGATCGGGATCTTCTTCACGCTGATGATCATCGGGCTCGCCGCCAGCCTGCCATCGGCGCTCTCGGGCGGGCTCCAGGCCCATGGCGTCGCGCCGGGCGTCGCCGAGCACGCCTCCCACGCACCGCCGATCTCGGTGCTCTTCGCGGCCTTCCTCGGCTACAACCCGGTCCAGCACCTCGTCGGGGCCGAAGCGCTGGCCGGAGTGACCCCCCACGCGCACGCCGTCCTCACCGGCCCGGCGTTCTTCCCGGAACTGATCTCACACCCCTTCCGGGACGGCCTCGACGCGGCCTTCATCTTCGCCATCTTCACCTGCCTCCTCGCCGCCGGCGCTTCGATGATGCGCGGCGGCCGCTATCACCATGCCGAGCAGCCCGAGCCGGAAGGGCGCGGTCGAATCTCCGAACCGGAGGGACAGCATGCGAGTTGAGTGGTTCGGACAGTCGGCGTTCTGCCTGCGTGGCGCCGAGGGGAGCGTCTTCATCGATCCCTTCGACGACATCTCCGGCCTCGCCTCCCGAGGCATCCGGTTCGAGTACCCGGCGATCGACGCCGGCGAGGTCGACCTCGTCCTCATCACCCACGAGCACCGCGACCACAACGGCGTCGAGGCGATCGCCGGCGAGCCGGCCGTCCTGCGGTCCAGGGCCGGCAAGCACGACTCGCCGATCGGGGCCGTGCTCGGCATCGCCTCCGAGCACGACGACGCCGCCGGCACCGAGCGCGGCGACAACACCATCTTCGCCTTCGAGCTCGAGGGGATGCGAGTCGTCCACTTCGGCGACTTCGGCCAGAGTCAGTTGCGGCCCGAACAGGCCGCCGCGATCGGCGCACCCGACCTGCTCCTCCTGCCGATCGGCGGCGGGCCGACCATCGGGGCCGCGGCAGCCGCGGAGGTCGTCGCCGCGCTGAGGCCGCGCTGGGTCGTGCCGATGCACTTCCGGACACCGCGCGTGAGCGACTTCGTCGAGCCCGCCGACGAGTTCCTCGCCCTGATGGAGCGCGTCGAGCGGTTGGAGTCGCCGAGCCTTGAGACCGACACCCTGCCGGTGGCCGACGGGCCGGTCGCCGTCGTCCCTGCCTCGCCCTGAGCTTTACCGGCCGATCCCGGCCTGCCTGAACCTCTACCGGCCGATCCCGCCTCCCTGAACCCCTACCGGCCGATCCCGCCTGCCTGACAGTCGCCTGACTTGACCACACAGGATGGGGTGAAGTCAGGCAACTGGCCTATCTGGCGCTGAAAAAGCGCTCAGCCGGTCGGCTCTTACGCGGCGGGCTGGTTGAGCCGCACATGCCATTGCACAGTGGCGGTGGCCACGCGCTGCCCGGAGGCGTCGGTGAGCTCGATCTCACAGGGGAAGACGACCTTGCCCTCCGCGTCGAGGGTCGCGAGCGCCTCGTCCTTGGGGACGCCGAGCTTGGCGGATGCGTCGATCGGCCCCTTGGCGATTTTCTCGTAGGAGATCTCGGCGGCGCGGGCGAGGGGCGTCACGTCCCCCATCCGTTCGGCAAACGCGCCGACGAAGGCGGCGCCGGAAGCCGCCTCGGCCACCGTGAAGAGCGCGCCAGCGTGCTGGGAGCCGACGTGGTTCGTCAGCTCGTCGCGCTCGGGCAGCCGCGCCACGGCCTCGCCCTCGCCCATGCTGGTTATCTCGAGGCCGAGGAACCCGGCGAAGGGCACGGCCTGCGTCATTCCCGCTGCGATCACATCGAAGTCGACCATGACGGGGACCCTACCTTCACGGGTGCCATCGACACCTTCGACCCCGACCGGGGCCTCAGCGCCCGTGCGTCCCCAAAGAGCTGTCAGCGGCCCTCGAAGGTGGCGTGGCCCGGGCCCTTCTCGAGGAAGGTCTCGACGGCGCGCTGGAGGTCCTCGGTCTCGAACAACTCACCCGCCTCGGTGCGGATCGTCTCGTCAGCGGCCGGAATCCCGCCTTCCCGGAAGCGGCGCAGCACCCGCTTGGTCATCGCGTGCGCCTTGGTCGGGCCGGCCGCGAGCTCGGCCGCAAATGCCCGCGCCCGGGCGTCGAAGTCCTCGTCCTCGAAGATGAGATTGACGACGCCCCACCGCTCCATCTCCTCGGCCCCGAACAGCTCGCCGGAGATCACGAACTGCCGCGCCCGGCCGCTGCCGGCGCGCTCGGCGAGCCGCTGGGTCCCGCCCATCGAAGGCGTCAGGCCGACCACCTTCTCGACCAGGCCGAACTGCGCCTTCGGCGCGGCGACGATCAGGTCGCAGGCCAGGGCCAGCTCGAAGGCGGCGGTCAGCGTCAGCGCGTGGGCGGCGAAGACGACCGGCAGGGGCAGCTCTTCGACCAGGTCGACCACGCCGAGCAGCTCGTCCCAGAGCCGGCTCCCCTGCTCGGCCGTGAGGCCGTGGAATTCCTTCACGTTGACCCCGCCGGAGACGGCGCGGCCCTCGGCGCGGATCAGCAGCGCCCGCGGCGGCTCGGCCGCGACGCCCGCCAGCGCCGCCTGCAGGCCCTCGAACATCGCCCGGTCGAAGAGGTTCAGCGGCGGGCTGTCCAGCGTCAGCACCGCCAGGCCTCCCTCCTCGCGCTCGACCCGAACGGGCCCGTCCCCCTGCATCATCGCGGCGGGGTCATGGGACACGGTGCACCTCGAAGAGGTTGGTCCCCAGCTCCTGGTCGGGCAGGCCGGCGGTGATCGCGATCAGGTCGCCCGAGCCGGCGACACCGTGGCGCGCGGCGAGGGCCGCGCAGTCGTTGAGCAGGCCGCGGACCTCGGTCTCGTGCTCGCTGTGGACGGCCGTGACGCCGAAGAGAAGGTTGAGTCGCCGCACGGTCTCTATCTTCGGTGAAATCGCCAGCACCGGGACCTTCGGCCGGTGGGCGGAGACGAGCCGGGCGGTGCGGCCGCTGCTGGTCGGGACGACGAGCGCCGCCAGATCGAGGCGGTAGACGGCGCCGACGGCGCTCTGGGAGACCGAGTCGGCGACGTCCTGGGTCGCCTGATCGGTGCGGTTGAAGAGCCAGTTGGCGTAGGGCAGGTCGGGCTCGGTCGCGCGGGCGATCTGGTCCATCACCCGCACCGCCTCGACCGGGTGCTGGCCGACCGCGGTCTCCTCGGAGAGCATCACCGCATCGGTGCCGTCGTAGATCGCGTTGGCGACGTCGGTCACCTCGGCGCGGGTGGGACGGCTCTCGGTGACCATCGAGGCCAGCATCTGGGTCGCCGTGATCGCCGGCTTGGAGCGCTTGCCGGCGGCGCGGATCAGCTGCTTCTGGACCACCGGCACCTCGGCCAGCGGCAGTTCGATCCCGAGGTCGCCGCGCGCCACCATGATGCCGCCGCCGGCCGCCTCGACGATCTCGGCCGCGTTCTCCGCCGCCTGGCGCTTCTCGATCTTGCCGATCAGCGGAATGTCCGAGCCCAGATCGTCCAGGCGCTTCTTGACCCGGTCCAGATCGCCGGCCGAGGAGACGAAGGAGACCGCGAGCAGGTCGATGCCGTGCGCGACCGCGAACTCGACCCAACCGATATCGCCGTCGGTCGTCGCCGGCGCGGTGGCGCCGGGGATGTTCATCCCCTTATGGGAAGAGAGGGTCCCGCCGACCTCGACCTCGCAGTCGATGCCATCCGCCTCGGCCTCGCCCACCCGCAGGCGGATGGCGCCGTCGGCGAGGTAGACCCGCTCATCCTCGCGCAGCGATGTCACCCCGGGCCAGGCGACGGGAATGGTTTCGCGGTCGCCCTCGACCTGCTGCGGCGTCAGCGTCACGTGCATTCCCGTCTCGAGCTCGGCTACGTCGCCGCGCAGCTCGCCAATCCGCAGCTTGGGTCCCGGCAGGTCGCCGAGGATCGCCACCTCGCGCCCCGCCCGCTCGGCGGCGGCGCGGATCGTCTCGATCGTGCGGGCATGCCGGTCGCCGTCGGCGTGGGAGAAGTTGAGGCGCAGGACGTCGGCGCCGGCCGAGATCAGGCGCTCCAGCACATCGGGCTCCCAACTCGCGGGCCCGATCGTGGCAATGATCTTGGTTCGCCTGTAGTGGCGCAACTGCCGCCGCCCTCCAATTCAGCTCGTTGCGTAGGACTGTAAAGCGTGGTGGGCGCCGCCCCGCGAAACCACTAGGCGCAGGCGAGCGGCCTCTGGGTCGATTGGTCAACCTCCTTGCAGCGCCGCTGCAAAAACGGAGAGGGAGGGATTCGAACCCTCGAGAGAGCTTTCGCCCCCTACTCGCTTAGCAGGCGAGTGCCTTCAGCCACTCGGCCACCTCTCCGGGGCCCCGATTGTAGGGCCAGCGAATGCGGGTCGCCGCCGCCGGACGGGCGGGATAGGCTCGTTCAATGGCGACCGATGCGATGCGCGGGGCCGCGACCCACGCGGGCTACGAGGAGACCTTCGCGGAGATCGAGGCTCCGTTTGCCTTCGTAGACCTCGACGCGATGTGGTCGAACGCGGAGGAGATGCTCTCCCGCGCAGGGGCCAAGCCGATCCGCGTGGCGAGCAAGTCGCTGCGCTGCCGGTCGCTGCTGGAGCGCATCCTGCGGCGCGACGAGCGCTTTTCCGGACTGATGACCTTCACCCTTCCGGAGACGCTCTGGCTTGCCGAGCAGGGCTTCGAGAACCTGCTGCTCGCCTATCCGACCGCCGACGGCGAGGCCCTCGGCGAGCTGGCGCTGCGCTCGGCGGCCAACCCCGCGGGCGCGCCGATCGTGATGGTCGACTGCGTGGAGCACCTCGACGCGATCGAGTCGGTGCTGGGGACGGGAGCGGCGCCGGTACGGGTCTGCATCGACATCGACGCCGGCTGGTGGGCGATGGGGGGACGGATGAAGGTCGGCCCGAAGCGCTCGCCGATCCACACCGTCGCGCAGGCCGTCGCCCTGGCGGGCGAGATCGAGCGCCGCCCGCAGCTGCAACTGGCGGCGCTGATGGCCTACGAGGGCCAGATCGCCGGGCTCGGCGACCAACCGCCCGGGCGGCGCCTGCGAGCCAGAGCGATCCGCTTCATGCAGCGGCGCTCCGCCGCCGAGCTGGCCGAGCGCCGCGGGGCGATCGTCGCCGCGATTCGCGAGTTCGCCGACCTCGAGATCGTCAACGGCGGCGGCACCGGCAGCCTCGAGCTGACCGCCGCCGAGGACGCCGTCACCGAGGTCACCGCCGGCTCGGGCTTCTACGCCCCGGTCCTCTTCGACCACTACAGCCGCTTTGCACTCACCCCCGCGGCGGGCTTCGCGCTGCCCGTGGTCCGTAAGCCCTCGCCCCGCGTCGCGACGGCCCTGGGCGGCGGCTACCTGGCCTCGGGCAGCGGCGACCCGGCGCGCCTGCCCTCGCCCTGGCTGCCCGAGGGCCTGAAGCTGGACCCCGAGGAGGGCGCCGGCGAGGTCCAGACGCCGCTGCTGGGCGCCGCGGCGGCGAAGCTGCGCGTCGGCGACCGCGTCTACATGCGCCACGCCAAGGCCGGCGAGCTCTGCGAGCGCTTCAACTCCCTGTACCTGGTCGAGGGTGGGAAGGTCGTCGACGAGGTGCCGACCTACCGCGGCGAGGGCCAGGCCTTTCTCTAGACAGCGTCGCCGCCGGCCCGGCGCGCCGGCCACCCCAAAAGGGTCGGCACGGTTGGGGAAGGGGTCGGCACGGTTAGGGACCGAGGATGCGGATGGCGTACTCGTTGCTGAAGGTGCGGCCCGGGTCGAGCTCGTCGCGGGCCGTCTGGAACTCGGCCCAGCGCGGATAGCGCGGCGCCAGGGTCTCGGCGGTCTGGAAGTGGCGCTTGCCCCAGTGGGGCCGCCCGCCATAGCCGTTCATGATCTCCTCGACCGCCTCGAAGTAGGGGCGCCACTCCATCCCGCGGTACTGGTGCACGGCGATGTAGGCGGTGTCGCGTTCATGGGACGCGCTGAGCAGGGCGTCGTCCCCGGCGGTCACCCGCATCTCGATCGGGAAGAAGACGGGATAGCGATTTGCGCGCACCCATTCGATCACCCGCCGTGCCGCCTCCGGGCCGTGCTCGCGCGGCACGCCGTACTCCATCTCGGTGAATCGCACCCGGCGCTCGTTGGCGAAGATCCGGTCGCTGCGGTCGGTCACCTTGCTGCCCGAGGCAAGCCAGGCGGCCAGACGGGCGAGGCGGGGAATCGCCCGCGGGAAGTACTTGCCCGCCGCCGAGATCGCCTCCAGCGCCCAGTTCTCGAGCACGATGTCGTTGAGGAAAGCCGCCCCCCGCCCGCGCGGTCGCGCC
>DASSTR010000100.1:0-8684 GCA_035707825.1 Solirubrobacterales bacterium | reverse complement strand
GCGCCCTGGAAGAGGACGACTACGAGGCCGACCCCGACGCGGTCTTCCCGGCGATCGAGTCGATGCGGATCCCGGTCGACTACCTGGCCAACCTGCTCAGCGCCGGCGACGGCGAGGTGATCCGCGGCGTCCTGCGCCGCCTCGCGGCGATGCGCGGCCACATGCGCAAGCGCGAGGTGCTGGGAGTGCACGACGAGGCGATGCCGGCCGCGGTCGGGATGAGCGTCGAGGACGTCGAGGACATGTACCGGCTGCTGGCGATCGCCGACTACGACGATCGCTACGTGATCCCCCAGGCCCACACCGAGCTGGCCGACCGCCTGATGGAGCAGCAGGGGACCTGCGGCCTGGACTTCGAGGGCGGCCCGGGCAACTGCGGCGCGATCGCCCCCGACTCGGGGGCCGACGTCGAGAGCTTCATGCTGGCCGAGGAGGAGCCGGTCGATCTCGACATCGTCAAGATGGCCGGCGGCCGGCGCCGGGAGGGGGAGTGATGATCGGCCGCCAGGGCCGCGACGAGGATTCGGCTCTCGTCTACAAGCTCTGCTCGCTGCTGCTCCAGTACCCCGACGAGGAGTTGCTGGAGGGACGCGAGGAGATCGCCGCGGCCCTCGCCGAGCTGCCGAGCTCACCCGCCGCGGCGGCGCTGAAGCGCTTCGTCGCCTGGTGGTCGCAGCACGACCCCGGCGACCTCGCCGCGCACTACGTCGAGACGATCGACCTCAATAAGCGCTCCGGCCTTTACCTGACCTTCTACTCCGACGGCGACAAGCGCGAGCGCGGCAGCGCCCTCGTGCGGCTGAAGCGGCTCTACCGCGCGGCCGGCCTGCCTCTGGAGGGGACCGAGCTGCCCGACTACCTGCCGGTGATGCTCGAGTTCGCGGCGGCGGCGCCCGCGGGCCGCGGCGAGCTCGTCCTGCGCGAGCACCGCGCCTCGCTGGAGTTGGTCCGGCTCAGCCTGCGCGACCTCGGAAGCCCCTACGCCGATCTCCTGGATGCCGTCTGCGAGACTCTCGGCGCCGCCTCGGCCGCCGAGCGGGCGCGGGTCGGGGTGCTCGCGGCGGCCGGCCCGCCCCAGGAGCTGGTCGGCCTGGAGCCCTTTGCCCCGCCCGAGGTGATGCCGGGCGCGGAGGCGAGGCGATGAGCTCCGCCGGCGAGACCCTGCTCTGGGTGATCCTCCCCTACGTCGCGATCACGGCCTTCGTGGTCGGCCACTGGTGGCGCTACCGCACCGACCAGTTCGCCTGGACCAGCCGCTCCACGCAGCTGCTCGACCGCAGCGTGCTCGGCTGGGCCAGCCCCGCCTTCCACTACGGCGCGCTGGCGGCGATCGGCGGCCACGTGATCGGGTTGCTGATCCCCCAAGCGGTCACCGACGCGGTTGGCATTCCGGAGAGCACCTACCGCTGGATCGCCGGGATCGCCGGCGGCATCGCCGGCCTGGTGACCGTCGTCGGGCTGGTCGGGCTCGTCTACCGCCGCGCCACCAGCGCTCGGGTGCGCCGCACGACGACGCGGATGGACATCTTCACCTACGCGCTGCTCACCGCCCTGATCCTGATGGGGGCCTGGATGACCTTTCGCTACACGCTGCTGACTGGCGAGCCCTACAACTACCGCGAGTCGATCGCCGAGTGGTGGCGCTCGATCTTCTATCTGAACCCCGATGTGGAGGCGATCGAGGGCGCGCCGCTGATCTACCAGCTGCACGCGATCGTCGCCTGGGCCTTCTGGGGGTCGTTCGCCTTCAGCCGCCTCGTCCACGCCTGGAGCATTCCGCTGCAGTACCTCGGCCGCCCCTACATCCTCTACCGCCGCCGCTTCGGCTCCACCGCCCTTTCCCGCGAGTCTCGCTGAGAGCCGGCGCCGCTAATTTTCACAGGTCGCATGTGTAAAAATTGACATTGCGATGGACCTGCCGGTTAGAAGCGACGACGTGCTCTCGCAGCGGACCCGGGCGCGGATCTTCGCCTGGCTGGTAGCCCACCAGATCGCCGCCAGCACCGAGGAGTTGGCCAGCGGGCTCGACCTGCACCCGAACGGGATTCGCCGCCACCTCGAGATACTCAGCGAAGCGGGCCTGGTCGAGCGGCGCCAGAGCAAGGGCCGCCGCGGGCGCCCCGGCGACCTCTGGCTGGTCGCGGCCGGCGCGCATCCGGGCGGCGAGCGACCGGTGGGCTACGGCGATCTGGCTCGTTGGCTGGTCCGGGCGATCCCGGCCGGCCGTAACGGCCTGCGCGAAGTCGAAAAGGCGGGACGCGAGATCGGCGGCGAACTGGCCCCAAGGGTGGAGTTGGAGGATCCGGTCGAGGGCTTTCGCCAGGTGATAGCGGCGCTCGGCTTCCAGCCCGACCTCGACGTTGCCGCCGACGGCGGGTTCGTCTGCCGGCTCGAAAACTGCCCTTACCGGGACTCGGTGCGAGAGAACCCGGACGTGGTCTGCGCCCTGCACCGCGGCATCACCGCCGGCCAGCTGGCGGAGCTGATGCCCGACGCGAGGCTGGAGCGCTTCGAGCCGCACGACCCCGAGCGCGCCGGCTGCGTGGTCGGGGTCGCGGGGCGGGGGCAAACGTGAGCGACCCGCAACCGCCACCATCCCCGGCCGCCGCGAGACGCCGCTGCCGCAGCGCGCCGCGGCCGCGCCAGGAGGGCGACCTGCGACCCACCGACGTCGTCGGCGCCTTCTTCGTCTGCGGGCTCTGCTTCCTGGCCGCGGCGGCCGTGGCGGGAACGGTCCAGGCCCTGGCGCCGTGGCCATGGGGCCGCTGGCTGGCGCTGCACCTAGCCTTCGTCGGCGGCGTCTCCCAGCTCGTGCTGGGGGCCAGCCAGTTCTTCGCCGGCGCCTTCCTGGCCACGGATCCGCCGCGGCGGATCTTCATCCGCGTCCAGCTGCTCGCCTGGAACGCCGGGGCGATCCTGCTGGCGATCGCGCTGCCGGAGGGCGCCGGGGCGCTGATCTGGGTCGCGGTCGCCCTCCTGCTCGGCGGCCTCGCGGCCTGGGGAGCGGCGATCGCCGCGATGCGGCGCGGTTCGCTGCGCCGCTCGCCCTGGGCCACCCGCTGGTATGTCAGCGCCGCCGCCTTCTTCGGCCTCGGCATGATCGCCGGCTCGCTGCTCGCCCATGGGGAGCCCTGGCCCCACGGCGACCTGCTCGGCGCCCACATGGCGCTCAATCTGGCGGGCTGGTTCGGCGCCGCTATCGTCGGCACCCTGCATACCTTCTACCCCTCCCTGACCCAGACGCAGCTGCGCTTCCCGCGGGGGCAGGCCGCCGCCTTCCTCGCCTGGGCCGGAGGTGTCGCGGCGCTGGCGGTCGGTTACGGCTGGCTGGCGGAACCGCTGGTGATCGCCGGCTGGCTCGGGCTCTGCCTCGGCGCCGGGGCCCTGCTCCTCAACGTCGCCGCCTGCTGGCGCTCCGCGGTGCGCCCGCTCTCCCTGGCCGCCCGTGTGGTCGGGATCGCGCAGCCGTTCCTGCTCGCCGGCCTCCTTGTGGCGACGATCGCCGCGATCGCCCATGGCCCCGAGGGAGCCCTGATCGGCGCGACGCGAAGCGCGGTCGGCACCCTGCTGGTCGCCGGCTGGATCGGCCTCACGGTGCTCGGCTCGCTGCTGCACCTGCTCGCGGTCGTGGTGCGGGTGCGGGGCGGGTTCGCGGTGCGGATGCCGGCGCCCCGGCCGCGGCTGGATGCGGGGATCGCCTCGCTGGCCACGGCGGGGGTCGCCACGCTCGCCCTCTGCCAGGGCGCCGGGCTCGACGGCTGGCATGGGCCCGCCTCGGCGCTGCTGCTGGCCGCCTACGTGCTGCTCGGCGCGCGGGTCGCGCTGCTCGCCACCCGCGTCGTGATCCGCGCCAGGCCGAGCGTCTGATGGTGGGGAAGGAGAGGCGGCGGTGAAACGGGCCGAGGCGCTGCGGCCCCTTTCCCGCGAGCACCTGACCGCGCTGCTGTGCGCGAAAAAGCTGCGCGAGGCCGAGGAGCTGGAGCAGGCGAGCGAGGCCTTCCTGGGCTTCTGGCGCGGCGACGGGCAGCGTCATTTTCGGGTTGAGGAGGAGGTCCTGCTGCCCGCTTGGGCGGCGCAGGCCGAGGTCGACCGAGATGGGGTTATGCGGATGCTCGGGGAGCACCTGGAGATCCGTCGCCAAGCGCTGCGGCTGGCGGCCGGCGAGCTCACCCTGGAGGAAGCCCGAGCGCTCGGCACCCTCCTCCACGATCACGTTCGCTTCGAGGAGCGCCAGCTCTTCCCGCTGGTCGAAGAGGCCATGGATGCGAACGCCCTGAGTCGCCTCGCGGCCGCCATCGAGGAGGCCGAGGCGGCGGGCTGAGCGCTCAGCGCGACGGCGGTTGGGGCGGGGGGTCGCCGTCAGCCTTCCGGGGGGCTCCGGGTTTCGCGACTTCCCACGTCCAGACGGCCGGAGGATCGCTGGCGGGAAACGAGGCCGCCACCGTCTCGTCGATGCTTGCCGCCGTGGCCTTCGCCGGCTGCTCCGCCGGCGCCGGGTCGTGCGGCTGCTCCACATCCGTCATTGGCCCATGCTCTCATGCGGCCGGTATGGCCCACCATGGGGTGGAATCCCCATGCGGCGCAGGGTTGTCGACTCGGCGCAGCGCGTTATCCGCGCCTTCCCGGGGCCGATGCCCCATTGGGGATCACGCCTGGTCCCGGAAGTGGGCAGCGTTGATCTCGATGTATTTCTTCCAATCGTGCGGGACCGCGTCCGCGGGATAGATGGCGTCGACCGGGCACGCCTCCACGCAGGCATCGCAGTCGATGCACTCGTCGGGGTCGATGTAGAGCATCTCGTGCTGCTCGTAGTCGGGCTCGTCGGGAGTGGGGTGGATGCAGTCGACCGGGCAGACCTCGACGCAGGAGTTGTCCTTGGTGCCGATGCACGGCTCGGTGATCACGTAGGCCATCGGGGCCTCCTCAGTCAGATTTTTACATCGGAAGTGGAAAAAATATCAGCAGCCGCTTCTTTTTGTGCGAAACTGGGCCCATGGACCTCCCCGAGCCGGCCGAGGGTCCCCTCGCGCAGCCCACTCGCGCTCAGATCTTCGCCTTCCTCGTGGACCGGCGGGGACCGGTGAAGACCGAGGAGGTCGCCGCCCATTTCAAACTTCACCCCAACGGGGTGCGCCGGCATCTGGAGCGGCTGCAGGAGGGTGGCTTCGTCGCCCGCAGCCGGGTCCGGCAGGGCCAGGGCCGCCCCCGCGACCACTGGGCGGTCTCAGCGGAAGCGCATCCAGGCGGGCACAGGCCGCGCGCCTATGCCGAGCTGGCACGCTGGCTCGCCCGCGCGATTCCCTCCACGCCGGCGCGGATGCGCGAGCTGGAGAAGGCGGGGAGGGAGATCGGCCGCGAACTGGCGCCGGAGCCGGGAGCGGATCCGATCGAGGCCTTCCGCGACACGTTCGCGGCCCTCGGCTTCCAGCCCGACCTCGACGTCAAATCCGAAGGCGGCTTCAGCTGCACCCTGGGTAACTGCCCGTACCGGGACTCGGTGAAGGAGAGCCCCGACGTCGTCTGCGCCCTGCACCGCGGCATCACCGCGGGGCTCCTCGCCGAGCTCGATCCCGGCGCGAAGCTGCTGCGCTTCGAGCCCGCCGACCCCGACCTCGCCGGGTGCCTGGTCGACGTGGGCGCGGGGCCTTCGTCCCGGTAGCCGGCTGAGCCGGAGGCGGCGAATCGCAGCGAATGGGGCGAAAGGCCCATCGACCAACCGGCCAGGCGGAGCGATGCTTGTGGCATGTCGATCTCAGTCACTCAACCCATGCATCCAGAGGAGGGGCGCCTCCACGCTCCGCGCCCGGCTCCCCGCGCCATCCTCACCCGTGAGGGTGAGCAGACGATGAGAGCCGAGCTCGTCCGGCTGCGGCAGCAGCTCAACGGGGAGTTCACCGAACGCCTGCGGGAAGCACGCGGCTTCGGCGCCTCCTACGAGAACGACGAATACCTCCAGATCAAGGAGGAGGAAGCCGTCCTGGCTTCGCGGATACGCCAGCTCGAGCGCCTCCTGGACGCTGCCCGGATCGTGGACGGGGAGTCCGCGAGCGGCGTCGTCGCCATCGGATCGCTCGCCGAGGTCAAGGACCTCCGCTCGGGCAGGGTGCGAAAGCACCGCATAACCGGCGGCTTCGAGCCGGCGGAGATCGGGGACGTCTCGGCAATCTCCCCGGTCGGCCAGGCCTTGCTGGGCCGCTCGCCGGGCGAACGGGTCGAGGTCGAGCTGCCGAACGGTCGCACCGTCGCCTTCGAGGTCGTGGCTGTGGAGCCGGGACGCCCTATGGCTCAACCAGGCCGCGCTTGATCGCGTAGCGGGTCAATTCGACCCGGTTTCGCATCCCCAGCTTCTCGAGGATGTTGTCGCGGTGGCGGTTGACGGTGTTCTTGGCGATCGTCAGGGTCTCGGCGATCTCGTCGCTGGTCAGGCCCTCGGCGATCAGCTTCGTCACCTCCAGCTCACGCGGCGTCAGCGGATCGGTCGGGGTCTCTTCCCCGCGCGCGGCCCGCTCCAGGTAGTCCTTGACGAGCGCCGAGGCCGCCCGCGGGTAGATGAACGGCTGGCCGCGGAGGGCCGCTCGGCAGGCCTCGATCAGGTCCTGGTTGGCGGCGGACTTGAGGACGTAACCGGAGGCCCCGGCCTTCAGCGCCTCGAAGAAGTACTGCTCGGAGTCGTGGACCGAGAGCATCAGCGTGCGCAGCTCCGGCCGGCGCCTGTTGATCTCCGCCGCGACCTGCAGCCCGGTCAGGCGAGGCATCGAGACGTCCAGGACGGCGAGGTCCAGCTCCTCGCGCAGCGCCAGCTCCAGCGCGTCGGCGCCGTTCCCGGCCTCGGCGACGACGCTCAGGTCCGCCGCCGACTCGAGGACCAGCTTCAGGCCGCCGCGGACCAGCTCGTGGTCGTCGGCGAGGAGGATGCGCGCGGTCAGCGGAACCGGCATCTCTCAGGCTCCCCGACCCATCGGGACCTCGAGGACGACGGTGGCGCCCCCCTTGGGCCCCGGCCCGATCGAGAGCCGCCCGCCCGCCAGCAGGGCCCGCTCCCGCATCCCCTCGATCCCGATCGTCTCCCCGCCGACGTCCGCCGGCATTCCGATGCCGTCGTCGGCGACCTCGAGTCTCAGGTTGTCGCCGTCCCGTCCCAGGCGGAGCAGGCAGTGCTCGGCGCGGGAGTGACGAAGGACGTTCGTCAGAGCCTCCTGGGCCACCCGGTAGACGACGAGCTCGACGTCTTCGGGTAGCCGGGGCAGCTCGCCGCTGAAGTCGCGGTCGATCCGTATGCCGCCTTGCTTGGCGACGCGAGTGCTGAGCGCGATCAGCGCGTTCACCAGCCCCAGGTCATCGAGGGCCTCGGGCCGGAGTTCGCGGGAGATCCGGCGGATCTCGTCGAGCGTGTCGTGCAACTGCCCGGCGATCGCCGTCATCCGGGCGCGCCCGGCCTCAGGGCCGTCGGCGGCCGCCCGTTCGATCTCCAGCGCGACCGCTGTCAGGGTCTGGCCCGCCTCGTCGTGCAGCGCCTGCGCGATCCGCAGGCGCTCGCGCTCCTGCGCGAGGAGGGCGGCGCGCGCTCCCGCCCGTCGCTCCTCGCGCAATCGCGCCAGCATCTCGTTGAAGGCGTCGGCGAGCGCGGCGAGCTCAGGCGTCTCGTCGGAGGGATCGACCGCGATCCGCCTGTCCCCGGTGAGGTCGACTTCCTGCAGCTTGGCGGCGAAGCGACCCAGCGGCGAGAGGATCCGGCGCACGTTGAGGACGTTCAGGACCACGACGACGAAGAAGGCCGCGACCAGCACGACCAGCTCGCCGGCGCGGATCGGCGCGCTGACCGTCACCGGCGTGACGATCAGCAGCACCAGGATCAATGCCAGCAGGGCGGTGCTCGAGAGCAGGGCCCGCTCGACGACGGTCAGCCGCCGCAGGCGCCGGCGGGGCGAGAGACTCATCTGCTCCTTTCGTCAGGCCTCGGCTGCGAGCTCTGAGATGGTCGCATCCAGGGCCCTGCCGAGGCTCTCGCCGGGGTCGCTCGCATAGAGCGGCCCGCGGCCGTCTTCCAGCAGGGTGGAGGCCATCGCCACCCCCTTGACGCTGTGGGGCCCAGCGCTCCTCAGCGCCTCCGCGAGCTCTGCGAAGAGCTCCAGGTTCCGCCTCACCCGCTGGTGGCGAAACGGCAGCATCGCCGGGCCGACGTGCTGGCGCCTATCGTCGAATGCGAAGCCGACCAGCCGGTCGATTCCCTTCGCGATCTGCTCCCGCCCCCTCGCGCCCCGCAACTGCTCCGCGCGCAGGGCGAGCTCCGGGCTCGCGGATGGATCGGCTCCCCTTGCGAGCTCGCGGTCCAGCCTGAGGCGGCTGAAGAAGACCCGCGTGCGCAGCCAGAGGCCCGCCCGCATCTTCCGCACCTTCTGGCGCTCTCGATGTTGCCGGTCCGATCTCTCTTCAAGCAGCGTCGGGGACACGATTCCCCTCCTCTCGTCTCGTTTTTCTCTACCACGAGGATCGCGCCGCGAGCCGCCCCTGGCCATGGGGCGAAATGCTCAATCGTCGAGTTGGGTCTTTTGCCCCATGGCCCGGCTCCGGCCGGGCTGGGACCTTGAGTCCATGATCAAAAGCGATTGGAAAATCAGCGCCATACGAGCCCGGCGAGGAGGCCGGCCGATGAGCCGGCTCGTGATCCGCTGCCGCTCCTGCAC
>DASSTR010000099.1:0-3984 GCA_035707825.1 Solirubrobacterales bacterium | reverse complement strand
CGTACTCCCAAACGGGGTCGCGGGGCGAGGCGTGGTACAGGCCGATGCCCTCGCGCTGCGCGAACGGCTCCAGATCGCGCAGGAATTCGAGCGTGCGGGAATCGATGTTCTCCCGCGTCCACCCAACCGCCACGGCGGCGGCCTCGGAGAAGGAGGAGATGTTCAAGCTGCCCAGCACGGCCAGGTCGTGGTTGCCGACCAGGCAGAGCTGGCAGCGCTCGCGGATGAGGTCGGCGCAGGCGTCCGGCTGGGCCCCGTAGCCGACGACGTCGCCGAGGCACCAGATCTCCTCGACCCCGGTTTCGTCGATCGCCGCGAGGGCCGCTTCCAGGGCGGCCAGATTGGCGTGGATATCGGTGATCGCGGCGACCCGCATTCCGGCCAGCGTACTCGGGCAACCGCCGGTCCATACGATGGTGCCGATGAGCTTCCGCGGCGAGACGGTGCGGTGACCGGGGCCGACCCGGTCGCAGCGCTGCGCTCGGCCGTCGACGAAGCAGCGCGGGCATTGCGCCCCACCGGGCCCGCCGGGGCCGAGCCATCGCTGGAGCGGCCGCCCAAGGCGGAGCACGGCGATTACAGCTCCAACGCGGCCATGCTGCTGGCCGCCTCGCTGGGGGAAGCGCCCCGCGACGTGGCGGCAAAGCTCGCCACCGAGTTGCAGGGCAGCCTCGGCGACCGCCTCGAGCGCGTCGAGGTGGCGGGGCCCGGTTTCGTCAACCTCTTCCTGTCCGACGCCTGGTACAGGCAGGCGATGGCCGGTCTGACCGCCGCCGGCGAGAGCCTGGGCCCCGCGGCCACGGAGTCGCCCGAGCGGATCCTGGTCGAGTTCGTCTCCGCCAACCCGACCGGCCCCCTGCACGTCGGCGGCGGGCGCCACGCCGCCTACGGGGACGCGCTGGTGCGGTTGCTGGAGGCGGTCGGGCACGAGGCCCAGCGCGAGTACTACATCAACGACGCCGGTGGGCAGATCAAGCGCTTCGCGGCCTCGATCGCCGCCCACATGACGGGCGGCGAGATGCCGGAGGACGGCTACTCGGGCGACTACGTCGCCGCGCTCGCCGAGAAGCTCGGCGCCGCGGGCGCCGATCCCGGCGCCCTCGAGGCGCTGGGGCAGGGCGGAGTCGAGCTGATGATGGAGGAGGTGCGGGGGACGCTGGAGCGCTTCGGCGTCCACTTCGACAACTGGTTCTCCGAGCGCGGCCTCTATGAGAGCGGCGAGGTCGAAGCGGGGCTGGCAAAGCTGGAGGAAAGCGGCCACACCTACCGCAGCGAGGGCGCCCTCTGGCTTCGCACGACCGACTTCGGCGACGACAAGGACAGGGTGCTGGTTCGCGACAGCGGCGAGCCCACATATCTCGCCGCCGACGTCGCCTACCACCGCGACAAGCTGCGGCGGGGGTTCGGCCGCCTGATCAACGTGCTGGGCGCCGACCACCACGGCTACGCGCCGCGCCTGCGGGCGGCGATCGCGGCTCTGGGCTCCGATCCGGACTGCTTCGAGGCGCTGATCATGCGCCTGGTCCACATCGTCGAAGACGGCGAGCGCGCCCAGATGTCGAAGCGAAGCGGCGACTTCGTCTCCCTCGACGAGCTGGTCGACGACATCGGCGTCGACGCAGCCCGCTGGTTCATGCTCTGGCGCAGCCACGACACGACGGTCGACCTCGACCTCGACCTGGCCCGGCGGGAGTCGAGCGACAATCCGGTCTACTACGTGCAGTACGCGCACGCCCGCATCGCCAGCATCCTGCGCAAAGCCGAGGCCAAGGTCGATGACGTGGCCGGCGGCGTCCCCACCCCGGGGACCTCTCTGGAGCCGAGCGAGAAGGACCTCGTCAAGCGCCTGCTCGAGTTCCCCGACGAGGTCCGCGAGGCGGCCGCGCGCCGCGCGCCGCACCGCATCTGCGCGTACTCCTCCGCGGTCGCGGCCGACTTCCACGCCTTCTACCGCGACTGCAAGGTGATCGGCGCCGAGGGCGAGGGAGTGGAGGAATCGCGGCTGGCGCTCTGCCTGCTCAGCAAGCGGACGATCGCCAGCGCCCTCGGCCTGCTCGGCATCTCAGCCCCGGAGCGGATGTGAGTGCTTCGCCGGCGGCGAAACGTTCCTGTCCTCGGGCGGCCGGCGGGGCCCTCGTTCGCGACGTGGGGCGGGAGGATGCGGCGCGGCGAGCTGCAGTCCTACGGCGAGCTGCTCTCCCAGCTTGACGGACAGAGGGTCGTGCTCGTCACCGGCGAGCCCGCCAGCAAGGGACCGGTCTCGATCGCCATCGCCACGGCGGCCTCGGCGGCCGGCAGCCGGACGGCGCTGGTCGAGTGCGACCTGGCCCATCCGAGCCTGGCCGGCTCGCTCGAGCTGGCCGCAGCGCCGGGCCTGCACGAGTACCTGCGCTGGGATGCCGAGGCATCGCAAATCCTGCAGGCGCTGGTGCTGGCGGGGCCCGGCTCGGCGGCCGCCGAGGAGCCGCTGGTCTGCGTGGTCGCCGGCGAGCCGACCACCAGAGGCTCCGTGCTGCTCTCAGCCGAGAGCTTCCGCCAGGCGGTCGAGAGGCTGCGCGGCGCCTACGAGCTCCTCGTCCTCTGCGCGCCGTCCCTGGAGGAGGAGGCGCTCGTCGGGCTGGTCGCGGAGCGCTCCGACGTGGCGCTGGCGGCGGTTTGCCGCCAAGCGGCATCCGGTAGGCGCGGGAGGCGGTTGAAGCGCGCGATGCGGCGCCTGCCGGCCCCCGGGCTTGGGCTGGTCCTGCACGAGGCCTCCTCGCCGGAGGCCCATCCTCCCCCCGGAGGCTGAGCTCATCTAGAGGTCGTAGCGCTCCAGATCGGCCTCGAGCCGCTCGGCGTCCTCCTCGTCGAGGGCGCCGCCGTTCGCGGGCAGGGGCTCCGGCGGCGAGGGATTGCGGCGCCAGCGACGGATCCCGACGGCAAGCGCCAGCGCCGCGGCGAGAAAGGCGATCAGCGGTACGAGGTAGGCGGAGAGCGCGAACCCGGATCCCTTCGGCAGCGCCAGCACCTCCTGGCCGTACTGGGCAACCAGGGCGTTCTTGATCTCCTGCTTCGTCTTGCCGGCTGCGATCTGCTTCGCGATGAAGGTCTTCTCCCCGGCCGCCTGGGGAGAGTTCGAGAGCTCGAGCAGGGTGCCGCAGATCGGGCACATCACTTCGTCTTCGATCTCGGGGAGGCTGGTCTGGGGAGCGGCCGCCCAGGCGGCCCCGGGCAGCATCCCTAGGGCAAGCGCCACAGACGCCAGGGCGACCCGCCTCATCGCGCTCCTTCGATGGCGGGCACGAACTGCTCGTCGAGGATTTCGTCGTCGAGCACGCCACGCCAGATGACCGCAAGCCGGCCGCGGGGATTGACGAGGAAGTTCTCCGGCACGCCAATGGAGCCGAAGGCGTCGCTGCGCTCGTCGCCGACCGAGCGAAGCAGGGGATAGGTGGCCTTGTACTTCCGCTGGAAGGCGAGGGCGTCGTCGCTGTTGTCCTGGACGTTGATCCCCAGCACCGTCACGCCCCGGTTCCTGTAGCGGCGGTAGAAGCCCTCCAGGACGGGCGCCTCTTCCCCGCAGGGCCCGCACCAGGAGGCCCAGAGGTTGACCAGCACCCAGCGGCCGCGGTAGTCGGCGATCTTCTTGCTGCCCTTACCGTCCAGCTTGGGAAGCTCGCGGTCGGGCACCCGGTCGCCGACCTCGAGCGAAGTTCCCTTGTTGAGCAGGCCGAAAGCCAGCAGTCCGATGACCGCCAGCACGGCCATGAAGGCTATGAAGGAGCGCGCGCTCACGGCCCGGAAGGTTAGATCCCCGGCGCGGCCTTAAGATCAGCCGGTAGCGCGGACGTAGCTCAGTTGGTAGAGCGCGAGCTTCCCAAGCTCACGCCACGCAGGAAAGCGAGTCCATCCCTGACACGGAAGCGCCCTCTAGAGCCAAGCGGCTCGGCGGGCTTTCGTGTCAGGGATGCCCTGAGTTCGGGCAGATGTTCGGGAAATGTTCGG
>DASSTR010000098.1:0-2821 GCA_035707825.1 Solirubrobacterales bacterium | reverse complement strand
GAGGAGATATGCCCAAGCGAACCGACATCCAGAAGATCCTCCTGATCGGCTCCGGCCCGATCGTGATCGGCCAGGCGGCGGAGTTCGACTACTCCGGGGTGCAGGCCTGCAAGGTGCTGCTCGAGGAGGGCTACGAAGTCGTGCTGGTTAACTCCAACCCGGCGACGATCATGACCGACCCCGAGTTCGCCACCGCCACCTACGTCGAGCCGCTGCTGCCCGGGCCGGTGGCGAGGATCATCGAGAAGGAGCGCCCCGACGCGCTGCTGCCGACGCTGGGCGGCCAGACGGCGTTGAACGTGGCGATGTCCCTGTATGAGGACGGCACGCTGGAGCGCTTCGGGGTCGAGCTGATCGGCGCCGACCACACGGCCATTCGCCGGGCCGAGGATCGCGAGGAGTTCCGCCGCACGATGAACGAGGCGGGCCTGCGCATCCCCTGGTCGATGACGGTCGAGAGCCTCTCCGAGGTCGACGCCGCGCTCGCCGACGGGCGCATCTCGCTGCCGGCGATCGTCCGGCCGGCGTTCACGCTCGGCGGTCGGGGCGGCGGTGTGGGGGAGACCGAGACCGAGCTCCGCCAGGTCGTCTCCGAGGGGCTGGCGGCGAGCCCGATCAACCAGGTGCTGGTCGAGGAGTCGGTGATCGGCTGGGGCGAGTTCGAGCTCGAGGTGATGCGCGACCGCAACGACAACGTGGTGATCATCTGCTCGATCGAGAACGTCGACCCGATGGGCGTCCATACGGGCGACTCGGTCACCGTGGCGCCGGCACAGACGCTCACCGACGCCCTCTACCAGGAGCTGCGCGACCAGGCGATCCGCGTGATCCGCGCCGTCGGGGTCGAGACGGGGGGGTCCAACATCCAGTTCGGCGTCAATCCCGAGGACGGCGACATCGTCGTGATCGAGATGAACCCGCGCGTCTCACGCTCCTCGGCCCTGGCCTCCAAGGCGACGGGATTCCCGATCGCCAAGATGGCGGCCAAACTCGCCGTCGGCTACGCGCTGGAGGAGATCCCCAACGACATCACCCAGGCCACGCCCGCCTCCTTCGAGCCGACGATCGACTACGTCGTCACCAAGATCCCCCGCTTCGCCTTCGAGAAGTTCCCCGGCGCCGAGGGCCGCCTCTCGACCCACATGCAGAGCGTCGGTGAGGTGATGGCGATCGGGCGCACCTTCCGTGAGTCCTTCGCCAAGGCGATGCGCTCGCGCGAGCTCGACTCCCAGCCCGACTTCCCGGCTGACGAGGAGCTGCTGGAGGCGCTGCGAAAGCCCTGCTCGGAGCGCTTCGACCTGATCTTCGAGGCCTTCAGACGCGGCATCGACGTCGAGACCGTGCACGAGCGCTGCCTGGTCGACCGCTGGTTCCTGCGCGAGCTGCAGGCGTTGGTCACCGAGGGCGACGGCACCGAGGGCCTCGTCCGCACCTACAAGGCCGTCGATACCTGCGCGGCCGAGTTTGAGGCGGCGACGCCCTACTACTACTCCGCCCACGAGCGCCCGAACGGCAATGGAATCGCGGCCTCGGAGGTGCGGCGCGGCGAGAACCCCTCGGTCGTCATCCTCGGCGCCGGGCCGAACCGGATCGGCCAGGGGATCGAGTTCGACTACTGCTGTGTCCACGCGGCGATGACCGCCCGCGAGCTCGGCCGCGACGCGGTGATGATCAACTGCAACCCGGAGACCGTCTCCACCGACTACGACACCTCCGACCGCCTCTACTTCGAGCCGCTGACGATCGAGGACGTGCTGGCGGTCTGCGAGCAGGAGCGCCCCGAGGGCGTGATCGTCCAGTTCGGTGGCCAGACCCCGCTGAAGCTGGCCCGCGCGCTCGAGGAGGCCGGAGTGCCGCTGCTGGGGACCCCAGTTCACGCGATCCATTTGGCGGAAGACCGCGGGCGTTTTGGCGCTCTGCTGCGCCGGCTCGGCGTCAAGCATCCTCCGTACGGGACAGCGCTATCGGCCGAGGAGGCGACGGCGATCGCGGAGGAGGTCGGCTTCCCGCTGCTGGTGCGCCCCTCCTACGTGCTCGGCGGCAGGGCGATGGAGATCTGCTATTCGACCGAGGACCTCTCCGCCTACCTGAAGGCCAACGTCAAGGCCGACCAGGAACACCCACTGCTGCTCGACCGCTTCCTGGAGAACGCGATCGAGGTCGACGTCGACGCGCTCGGGGACGGGGAGGACGTCTTCGTCGCCGGCATCATGCAGCACGTCGAGGAGGCCGGCGTCCATTCCGGGGACTCCGCCTGCGTGCTGCCGCCGATGAGCATCGGCGAGGAGATGCTGGAGGAGATCCGGGCGACCACGAAGCGGATCGCGCTGGAGCTCGGCGTGATCGGGCTGATCAACATCCAGTACGCGATAGCCGGTGGTGAGCTGCATGTGATCGAGGCCAATCCAAGGGCCTCGCGCACCGTCCCCTTCGTCTCCAAGGCAACCGGCGCGCCGCTGGCGAAACTGGCCGCGCGGCTGATGCTGGGCGAGCGCCTCGCCGACCAGGAGCTGCCCGAGGGCCCGCTCGATCACGTCAGCGTCAAGGAGGCGGTGCTGCCCTTCGCACGCTTCGCCGGCGCCGACTCCGTGCTGGGGCCGGAGATGAAGAGCACCGGCGAGGTGATGGGCATCGCAGCCGACTTCCCGACCGCGTTCGGCAAGGCCCAGGAAGCGGCCGGGGTCGCGCTGCCGGCGCAGGGAACTGTCTTCATCTCGGTGACTGACACCGACAAGCCTGCCGCGACGCAGATCGCGGCCAGGCTGCACGACCTTGGTTTCGAGATCGTCGCCACCGGCGGCACCGCCCAGGCGATCTCGCA
>DASSTR010000097.1:0-8559 GCA_035707825.1 Solirubrobacterales bacterium | reverse complement strand
GGCGAAGCGGACTCCCTCCAGGACCTGGCGGGTCAGGCGCGTCGACTGCTCGGGGGTGAGGCCGGAGTCGATCAGCTGCTTCAGCGTCTGGCCTTCCACGTACTGCATCGCGATGTAGTACGTGCCGTCGACCTCACCGCGGTCGAAGACGGCGACGAGGTTGGGGTGCTGGAGGCCCGCGGCGGCCTCGGCCTCGAGGCGGAACCGCTCGACGAATTCGCGGTCCTGGGCGAAACGGGTGTGCAGGACCTTGACCGCGACGCGGCGCTGCAGGTGAGAGTCGTCGGCCAGCCAGACATCCGCCATCCCGCCCGAGCCGATCCGGCGCAGCACGGTGTAGCGCCCGTCGATGACCGACCCCTCTCCGATCTCAGGCACTTGCCCGTCCTCCTCTAAGCCCTGCCTCTGCCGTCATTGACATCCCACCTCGACCGTCCTCCCTATCCCTCGTTCAAAATCGTTTCGGCGACGCTGCGAAAGATCGGCGCCGCCACGTCATTGCCAAAAAAGGGCGTGCACTCGATCGACACCGCGATCGCGATCTTCGGTTCGTCCGCCGGCGCAAAGCCGATGAACCAAGCCTGGTTGTCGTCGGCGGCGCCGCAGCTCTCGTTGAAGGGGGTTTCCGCGGTACCGGTCTTACCGGCCACCGGGACCCCCGGGATCTCCGCGTTCGTGCCGGTTCCGCCGCTCACCACCCCTTCCATCGCCGTGGTCAGCTCTTCGGCCGTCTCCTCGCTGATCGGCTGGCTGTACTCGGATGGGTCGAGCCGCTTGGTCACCCGGCCGTCCGGGTCGACGACCCGGCTCCAGATCTGCGGCTTCATCAGCCGGCCACCGTTGGCCACCGCCGCGGCAACCTCCGCCATCTGCAGCGGCGTCACCGCGAGGCGCTCCTGGCCGATCGCGACGCGGCCCGGATCGATCGGGTCGTTACGGCCGAGCAGTTCTTCGTTTTCGAAGAGGCCGCTGCGGTAGACCTGCGTCGGCGGAAGGTCGATGGCGGGAATCTGGCCGAAGCCGAAGGCGTCCATGTATTCGAACAGCACTTCGCCGCCGAGCTGTTCGCCGAGCTGGGCGAACCAGGTGTTGACCGAGTGGGTCAGCGCCGAATCGAGCGAGATCGAGCCGAAGTCCTCGTTGTAGTCGTTGGACAGCGGCTGGCCCTGCACGTCGATCGTGCCGGGAGCGTTGATCGTCGTTTCCGGCGTGATCGCGCCGCTGTCGAGGCCCGCGGCCGCGGTGACGACCTTGAAGGTGGAGCCGGGCGGGTACTGGCCCTGGGTGGCGCGATTGAGCAGGGGCGAGGAGGGGTCGGTGTTGAGCCGCGTCGAGTGGTAGGGCACTTCGTTGGGGTCGTAGGGCGGGTTGGACGCGAGCGCCCGCACGCGCCCGGTGCTGGGTTCGATCGCGACGACGGCGCCGGGGCCCGTTTCCTGCAGGCCTTCGAGGGCGGCGCTCTGGGCCGCCGGGTCGAGATTGGTGACGATGTTGTTGCCCTCGGGGCGGGACCCGCTGAGCTCGTCGAGGATGGAGCTGAACTCGGAGCCCCTGCCGACCAGCTCGTCGTTGTGGAACCGCTCGAACTCGCTGTCGCCCTGGCGCACGAAGCTGTAGCCGATCGGGTGGCCGTAGAGCGCCCCCTCCGGATAGCGGCGCACGTAGCGCAGGCCGTCGCCGCGGCCCTTGGGAACCGAACGGGCGAGCACCGTGCCGTCCGCGGCGAGGATGCGGCCGCGGCGGATCTGCTGCTGCTCGAGCAGCGGGCGCGAGTTGGCGGTCTCGTTGCGGAGCGCGTCGGCGTCGAAGACGGCCCAGTAGGACGTGAAGCCGATCAGCACCGCGAAGAGGACCACGATGAGCCCGAACAGCTGGACGATCTGCCGGTTCACAGCCGCCCCCCGTCCAACCGGCTGGGGTTGCTATCCAGCTCGCGGCGGGCTCGATCGGAGATCAGCAGCAGCAATGCCAGGAGGACGAAGTTGGCGACGATCGAGCTGCCGCCGTAGCTGATGAAGGGCAGGGTGACGCCGGTCAGAGGAATCACGCGCGTGACGCCGCCGATGATCACGAAGGCCTGGATCGCGAAGACGGCGGTGAGGCCGGCGGCCAGCAGCTTCGAGAAGCCGTCGTCGGCGATCAGGGCGATCTTGAAGCCCCGAGCGGCTATCAGCAGATAGATCAGGATCACCGCGCAGGCGCCGAAGAGGCCCAACTCGTTGACGATCAGCGAGTAGATCGTGTCGGTCTGCGCCGCCGGCAGCAGCGCATAGTGGGTGCCCGGAACCGTGATCAGCCCCTGGCCGAAGCCCTTGCCGAAGAGGCCGCCGTCTGCCTGGGCGAAGATCGACTGCAGGATCTGGTAGCCGCTCGTCTTCGGGTGCGCGTAGGGATCGAGCCAGATGTCGACCCGGTCGTGGACGTGCGGAACCGTGGAGGCGAAGAACCAGGCGCCGAGCAGGAACATGGTCATCCCGATCGCCACGAATGAGAAACGGCCGGTGGCGACGTAGAGGAGGGCGAGGAAAGCGGCGAAGAACATCAGCGAGCTGCCCAGGTCGCGGATGAAGACGAGCATGAACATCGAGGCGCCCCAGACGACCAGCAGCGGCCCGAGGTGCTTCAGTGGCGGCAGGGTGACGCCGAGGACGCGCCGCGCCCCGACGATCATCACCTCGCGGTGCTCGCGCAGATAGCTGGCGAGGAAGATGACGATGCAGATCTTCGCGAACTCGGCCGGCTGGAAGGCGAGCGGGCCGAGCTTCACGCCGAGGAAGGCTCCGTTCACCTGCTGGCCGATGCCGGGCACCCGCGGCGCCAGCAGCAGCAGCAGGCCGGCCCCGGCGATCGTGTACCGGTAGCGCTCCAGCACCTGGTAGTCGCGCAGCAACTGGATCGTCAGCGCGAAGAGGACGAGGCCGAGGACGAACCAGTTGGCCTGGTCGCGCGCCAGGGTTTCGTCGATGCGGTAGATCATCACCAGGCCGAATGCCGTCAGCGTGGCGATCAGCGGGAACAGGTACGGGTCGGCGTGTGGGAGCCGGATCCGCAGGTAGATGTGGGTGGCGAGGCAGACGGCGAGGAAGTAGGCGCCGTAGACCAGGCTGAGGTTGCCGAGCCGCGCGTTCTCCTGCGCGAAGACGGCGGCGAAGCCGGCGGTGAGCAGCAGCGCGACCGGGACGAGCGCGCCGAGCTCGCGATTCCTCGCCGAGGTCATGGCTCCACCCGCCTGCTGGCCGCTCCGCGGTGGCGGCTCATCTCACCGGCCGCCCTGTTTGCCGGTCTGGTCCTCCGTCTTGCCCTCCCGGCTCTGCGGCTGTCCTCCCTTGGGCTGGCTTGCCTTGCTATCCGTCTTGCCTTCCTGACTCTGCGGCTGTTGGTTCGCCGGCGCCCCGATCCCCTGCGAGCGTTCGATGTCTTCGATCAGGGAAGTCGCGTCGGAGCGCGAGCGAAGGTCGTGGCCGGTGACCGAGTCCTGGCGATTGGGCGGCAGCGAGGAGGTCTGGACCGGGCTCGCGTAGTGCTCTTCGTAGAGGTCGATCCCGAAGGGCAGCTCGTAGGGCAGGCCTCTATAGAGGGCGACCCTCCCTCCCGAATCGGTGCCGAGGAACCAGATCTGGCGGCTGCCGTACCAAGCGCCGAGAACAAGGGCCGCGACGGCCAGCGCCACTGCTGCGACCTTGCCCGCTGTCCGCAGGCGCCGCCGCCGCGGTTTCGCCGCCTGTTCCTCACGGCGTTTCCTTGCCGCCTCGGCGGCGGCGCGCCGCCTGACCTCGGTCGCGGTGAGGCCGGCCTCCTCAGCCGCGGCGCCAACCAGGGTCGCGCCCTCGTCGACGGGGGCCCTGGTCGCCGGGGCGGCCCGCGGAGCGGCCGCGTCTTCGACGCGGAAGGCGAGGGCTGTGATGTTGTCGCGCCCGCCGGCCCGGTTGGCCTCATCGACCAGGGCGCGGACGGCCGCCTCCATCGAGGTGGCGCCGCTGAGGATTCGGCCGATCCGCTCCTCGGAGACCATCGTCGTCAACCCGTCGGAGCAGAGCAGGAAGACGTCCCCCGGGCTGGCGGGCACCGTCTGCACGTCGACGTCGACCTCTGGCTCGGGCCCGAGGGCGCGCGTGATGATCGAGCGCTGCGGATGCTCCTCGGCCTGCTCGTCGGTGATCTGGCCTTTGCGGCGCATTTCCTCGACCAGGGAGTGGTCGCGCGTGAGGCGCTCGAGCTGGCCGTCGCGGAGGCGGTAGGCGCGGCTGTCGCCGACGTGGCCGATGCCCACCTCCTCGTTCGCCGCGTTGACGATCGCGGCGGTGATCGTCGTCCCCATCCCGGCTCGGGAGGGGTCCTCGCGGGCGAGCTCGTGGATCTCGCGGTTGGCGCCTTCGATCGTCTCGCGCAGGACCCGCTCCGGAGGGAGGTCGGGAAGGTCGCGGTCGAATGCCTTGGCGGCGGCGCTCGAGGCGACCTCGCCGGCCTGCGCGCCGCCCATGCCGTCGGCGACGACGAAGATCGGGGGGCGTACGTAGAAGGCGTCCTCGTTGGCGTTGCGCTGCCGGCCGGTGTCCGTGCGGAAGGCCTGGTCCTCGACGCGCAGCATCAGGGCCCTCTTCCCGTCGCCTCGAACTTGAACTCGGTGTCGCCGATGCGGACCACGTCGCCGTCGATCAGCTCGGCCTCGCCCTTCAGCTCGGCCTGGTTGAGCAGCGTTCCGTTGGTTGAGTTCATGTCCTCGATGTAGGTGCGTCGATCGCGGGAGAAGATCCTTGCGTGCAGGCCGGAGGCATAGCGATCGTCGATCTGCACGTCGGCGTCTTTGGAGCGGCCGATCGAGAGTCCGCCGATCAGATCGAAGCGCTCGCCGGCCCCGAGGCCGCCGCCGCGCACCGCCACCAGCCAGGCATCCCCGGCGCCCGGCGGATCGTCGAAGACGGGAGCGTGATGGAAGCCGGTCGCGTCGGGTGCCGGGGAGACGGTGCGGCGCAGGTCCTTGAGCGCGCTGCGCGCGATCCAGAGCAGGAAGAGATAGAGGACGGCCAGAAAGCCGAACTTCAGCGCTACGGAGATCGGCTCGTAGTCCACTGTCTATTTCTCGATATCGAACCGGAAGGTCGTCGTGCCCAGGGTGACCTGGTCGCCGGGGGTGAGGCGGGTGGATGCGACCCGCCGGCCGTTCACCTTGACCCCGTTGGTCGAGCCGAGGTCGGCGATCGTCCAATCCCCGTTCGGTGAGCGCTGCAGCTCGGCGTGGTGGCGCGAGACGTTGGGGTCGCGCAGCACGCACTCGGCGTCCTTGGAGCGGCCGATCCGCGCCCGTGGGCCTTCGAGGACGTAGCGGCGATCGTCGAGGGAGACGACCGCGCGCGTCGCGACCGATGCCGCGGCGGCCTCGACGGGGACGGCGGCATCGTCTCGGTTGTGCACCGCCGAGTAGACCATCGTGTGGCCCTCGTCGCCCTGCCGGGCGCTCTCGCCCTCGTGGACCGGCGGCTTGACGAGGCGAGTCTGGATCCCGAACTCCCCAAGGCGCAGCCGCTCGTCGGTCTTGAACTCGACCGTCGGGCGGGTCAGGAGGTCGTAGCTCCGCCGCCGCGCGTGCTCCAGCAGGTAACCGGAGAGCTCCTGCTCGAGCGCGCGCTCGTAGCCTTCCAGCTTCGTGCGGTCCTGCCGCGAGAGGTAGACCGTGTACTCGTTCGGGACGTAGACCCTGGCGACGCCGGCGGTCTTGTGGGCGTCCATTTCCTTGGCCAGGCGCCGCGCGAGTTCGACCGGCTGGACCTCAGAGCTGAAGGCGCGGCTGAAGACGCCCTCTACCAGGCCTTCAATGCGGCTCTCCAAGTTGCGTAGAAGGCTGATCGGTCGCTCCTTTGCGGCGGTCGCGGCTCCCGGGCGGGAAAACCGGCTGAAATCCTAGATGGTCAAACCCCGGGCTATACCCGCTTCCCGCCGCTCCTCAAGGCAGGAAGGCGACGTGGCCGACTGCCAGCCAGGCGCCCAGCACGGCTGCGACGGCTGCGACTCCGAGCCGCAGGCGTAGCGAGCCGGCCTGGCGCGGGGGGTGATCGGCCAGCAGGTCGAGGGCATCCTCGATCGCCGTGCCCAGTTCCTCGAGCGACGGTCGGCGGCTGGGGCGCGGCTCCAGGCAGGCATCGACCGTTTCGGTCAGATCGCGCGGCAGATCGGGCCGCAGGCGGCGCAGCGGCCGCAGGCGGCTGCCGATCGCGCGAGCCGTGGCGGCCGGGGTGGCCCGCTGGTTCGGGTTGTCGCCGCTCCAGCACTCGAAGAGCATCAGCGCCAGCGAGTAGACGTCGGCTTCGGGCCCGGCTTGGCGGCCTTCGGCCTGCTCCGGCGCCATGTAGGCGAGCGTGCCGACCACGTCGCCGGGCGCGGTGAGCGCGGCGGCGTCGGTGAGGCGGGCGATGCCGAAGTCCATCAGCTTGGCCCGCGGCTCGCCGTCGTCGGTGACGAGGACGTTCTGCGGCTTGATGTCTCGGTGCACCACGGAGCGGGAGTGGGCATGGTCGAGGGCCTCGCAGAGATCGGCGCCGATCTCTGCGATCTCGCGATCGCTGAGGACCCCTTCGCGGCAGAGGCCGGCGAGCGTCGCGCCGTCGACCAACTCGGTGACGAGGAGGGCGTTGCCGTCCTCCTCCCCCAACTCATAGAGGGTGACGATACCGGGGTGGTTGAGCCGCGCCGCCGCCTGTGCCTCGCGCAGTACGCGCCGGCCCGACTCTCCGCGCGATTCGATCGCCTTGACCGCGACCGGCCGCTCGAGGCGGCCGTCCCAGGCCTCGTAGACGGTGCCGAAGCCGCCGCTGCCGATGCGGCGCTCGATCAGGAACCGGTTGAGGACGAGAGAGCCAACCAAAACTCCTCCCACTTCGCCGCAGTGGCCATGCCTCCTGCCCTGGCCGATCTTGCAAAAACGCAACGTTTGCTGCGGGTCTTGACGCGGCGACCTCCCCAGCGTGCATACTCTCCGCCCAGCCAAACCGCTTGGAGAGCCATCTTGGAGGATTCCCCAGTAGTCCAGCCGGCATCGCGGCGCCCCCGTCCACCGCGCCGAGACAAACGGCAGCAGATCATGATCCGGCGAGGCGCCGCCCTCGGGGGAGGGTTGCTCGTGCTGATCCTGCTCGTGCTGGGGGTGAAGGGCTGCCTCAACGCCCGCAAGGAGCGCGCCCTGAAGGACTACGCGCGCAACGTCACCCAGATCGTCGACGAGACGAACCAGACGAGCAAGGCGTTCTTCGCAAGGCTCTCCAACCCGGAAGACCTCTCGGTCAAGGAATTCACCACCGAGGTCAGCGCCGACCGCAGCGCCATGGACACCTACGCAACCCGGATCGAGGGCCTCGACACGCCGGGCGACATGAGCCACGCCCAGCGCTCGCTCGAACTGGTCTACGAGCTGCGCGCGGCCGCGATGGGTGAAATCGCCGACAACATGAGCACCGCCCTCGGCGACATCGGGTCCGAGCACGCGATCGCCGTGATCGCCAAGCAGATGCAGGTGCTGATGGCCAGCGACGTCCTCTACGCCTCGGTGGCGAGGCCGGAAATCAACGGCGTGCTCGCCGACAACGGCATCGAAGGCGACGACGTGCCGAAGAGCGCCGTCGTGCCGGCCGGGACCCAGTGGCTCGAAGAAAGCTCGATCAGCTCGGCCCTCTCTCTCGTCAGCGGCGCCAGCGCTTCGGAAACCGAAGGCGTGCACGGGCTCGGCCTGATCTCCACCGGCATCAACGGCACCGCGCTGGTTGCCGACTCGACCACCGCGGTCGCCGGCGAAGAAACGCCCGAAGTCGAAGTGAGCGTTCAGAACCAGGGCGAATCGACCGAGAACGGCGTCACCGTGTCGGTCACCGTCAACGGCGGCAGCACGCTGCAGCAGGACATCAGCTCCATCGAACCCGGAGAAACGCAGAGCGTCGCGATCCCCTTGACGCCGGCGCCGAGCGGGCAGGCGACGATCGAAGTGAACGTCCAGACCGTTCCGGGCGAGCAGGTCGCCGACAACAACAAGGCCTCCTACACGGTCGAATTCGAATGAGCCGCGGCGGCGGCGAGTCGCGAACGGCCCCGCTGCGCGGGAGCCGCGGCGACCTGTTCTCATAGGGCAGATGCGGATCGCCTATCTCGGCCCGGCCGGCACCTTCACCGAGGACGCCCTCGGCGAGGCCGCTTCGGGTGACTACGAGCCGCTGCGGACGGCCACCGTCCACGATGCGATCCTCGCCGTCGAGGAGGGCGGCGCCGATCGGGCCCTCGTCCCTTTCGAGAACTCGATCGAGGGCTCCGTGCGCAGCACTCTCGACACCCTCGCCTTCGACGCCCACGGCGTCACCATCGTCGGCCAGCACGACTTCGCCGTCAGCCTTCACCTGATCGCGCGCGAGCCGCTAGACCTCGAGCAGGTGGAGGCGGTGCTCTCCCATCCCCAGCCCCTGGCCCAATGCGCGCGGTTCCTGCGCGAGCAGCTGCCGGCGGCGGAGCGGCGGAGCTTCAGCAGCACCGCCGAGGCTGTTCAGCTCGTCTGCGGGTCGGACGAGCCCTGGGCGGCGATCG
>DASSTR010000096.1:0-21178 GCA_035707825.1 Solirubrobacterales bacterium | reverse complement strand
AGGGCGAAGAAGATGCCGGCGGCCAGGAACGCGGTGGCGCAAGCACGGGCGGAGAGCCGCGGCGCGAAGCCGCTCAGCGCCGCGCCGGTCCCGCCGATCACGAGGACGGAGAGCAGCGCCTCGAGCTCGTTGCCGATCCCGTAGAAGCGCACGCCCAGGCCGGGGTTCGGCCCCAGGAGCGAGAGCGAGGTCAGTGGCGAGCCGGCGAGGACGTCGATCGCGTAGGCGACGACGGTGGCTGCGCTGGCGGCGGCCAGGGCCCGGTAGCCGCCCAGCGCCCCCAGCAGGACGAAGCCGAGCAGCGGCGGCGCGAGAATGGCAAGCGCCTGTTCGGCGCCCTGGCTCGGTTCGAGCGCAGCCGCGACCAGCAGGGCCAGGGGCAGGCAGACGATGCTGAGCCCGACGACTTTGGTCCCGGACTCCGCCGCCCGCCTTCCCCCGGCCGCGGCGGCGGCGAGCGCGAGGGCCCAGGCGAGCAGGCTGAAGCCGATAACCGGGCCGCGCCGCTTCGAGATCACGCTCAGCCGATCTCCGAGGGAGGCCACCGCGGCGGCGTCGACCGGCCCCGCGGCTCTGATCGGCTGCCCGGACATCGCGTCGGGCTCGGCGAGGCCGAACCGCCGCAGGATCGTCGGCCCCAGGTCGGTCGCCAGCACGTACCCGTCGAGGCGCGTGCTGCCGGAGGTCAGATCGCCTTCGAAGCCACGGCCGGCAACACCGATTGCCAGCGCCTCGCCCTTGTCGGGCGGCGGTTCCTCCAGCGCGACCAGCAAGTCCTGGCCCTGCAAGCTCCGCACCAGCGTCGGCAACTCGCCAGGGGACGTATTTCGGATTTCCAATCCCCCACCGGGCAAGGAGTGGGGACCCTCGCTCAACCCTTCCGAAGCAGCGTCCGTGGCCGTCCGAGGGCCTCTCGACGTCAGGGTACAAGCCGCTTGGGCCCCCACTCCTTGCCCGGCACGCAGCCGAACTCCCCTGCCGGCGGCCCCCGCGCGGCCCGATCCGGTAGTTCGAGCTCGCACGCCGATGCCGGAGGCTTCGAGGGTCGAGGCGAGGAGGCCGGGGACGATGTCGGCGGGGGCGGATTCGGCGCGCTCGACGGCCGATCGCCACCAACCGGGGCATTCGCGCTTGGATTTGAGCGGCGGCAGGTCGGAGTCGTAGAGGGAATCGAAGACGCGGTTGCCCTGTGTGATGTCGAGATAGGTCTGTTCGGCGGGGACCGACCCCAACCCGGCGCTCATCAGCCCCGGCGAAAGCCCCGCCCCCGCCAGTTGCTCCACATTCGTGCCCGGCGGGAGCAGCGCCAACGTCACTTGCGGCGCGGCGGCGGACGACGCGACCCCAGTCGTCAAGAACGCGATCGTCGCTATCGTGATCCCAATGGCCGACCGCACGTTTGCCAAGTTCACGTTTTTCAAGATGGATCCCGCCTGGCGCCGCCAGGACGCCGAGCTGCGAGCGACCGACAAGCGTGAGTTCCTCGCCGCCTGCGACGACTTTGCCCTCGACCGCTCACTGCGCGCCTACTCAACCATAGGAACGCGCGGCGACGTCGACCTCGTCCTGCTCAGCCAGAGCGCCAACCTCGAAGACCTGCACACCTTCCACGTGGTGCTGGGGCAGAGCGGGTTGGCCAAGTGGGCCGAGACGCCCTACTCGTTCCTCTCGATGACGAAACCCTCGCCCTACTCGGATGAGCAGGCGCGGCCGGAGATCTGCATCTCCGAACGCAAGTACCTCTTCCTCTACCCGATGGTCAAGCAGCGGCGCTGGTACGGCCTCCCCCCCGAGGAGCGCGGCCGGATCATGAAAGCCCATATCGAAGTCGGCCGCCGCTACCCGGAGATCACCATCAACACGACCTATTCCTTCGGAATCGACGATCAGGAGTTCGTCGTCTGCTTCGAGGGGGACGACCCGGGCATGTTCCTCGAGCTCGTCAACGAGCTGCGTCCGACCGAGTCGAGTGAGTACACCGAGCGGGAGACGCCGATCTTCACCTGCGTCGCGATGTCGGTTCGCAAGGCGCTGGACGCCCTCGACGGCACCGCCAGCGCCGCCGCTGCCACACCGGCAGCGCTGAGCTGAGCGCGCCGCTTCCCTATCCTTTCCGGCTCGTTTTATCCCGACCCGCTGACATAGAAATAAGGCAATGACTCAGATCGGAACCCCCGAGAATCCCCTCCGCGTCGCCATCGTCGGCGCCGGCCCCTCCGGCTTCTACGCCGCCGAGCACATCCTCAAAGATGAGGCGACGCACGCCCAGGTCGACCTCTTCGACCGCCTTCCCACCCCTTTCGGCCTCGTCCGCGGCGGCGTTGCGCCTGACCACCCGAAGATCAAGTCGGTGATCCGCGTCTACGAGAAAACCGCGGCCCGCGAGGGCTTCCGCTTCTTCGGCAACGTCAAGGTCGGCCATGACCTCGAGGTCGAGGACCTCGAGCGGCTCTACCACGCGATCGTCTTCACGGTCGGCTGCGAGACCGACCGCCAGCTCGGCGTCCCCGGCGAAGACCTGCCCGGCAGCCACGCCGCCACCGCCTTCGTCGGCTGGTACAACGCGCATCCCGACTACGCGAACGACGAATTCGACCTTTCCTGCGAGCGGGCGGTCGTGATCGGCAACGGCAACGTGGCGATGGACGTCGCCCGGATGCTGGCGCTGACCGACCGCGAGCTGCGCGAGACCGATACCGCCGACCACGCGATCGAGCAACTCGACCGCAAGCAGATCCGCGAGATCGTCGTGCTGGGCCGCCGCGGTCCCGCCCAGGCTGCCTTCACCAACCCCGAGATCAAGGAGCTCGGGGAGATGGAGGACGCCGACGTCATCGTCGACCCCTCCGAGGTCGAGCTGGACCCGGCCAGCGCCGCCTACCTCGAGTCCGACGAGGCTGACAAGACCACCCGCGTCAACGTCGAGACCCTGAAGGAGTTCTCCGAGCGCGAGCCGGCGGGCAAGAAGCAGCGCATCGTCCTGCGCTTCCTCTCCTCACCGGTTGAGATCAAGGGCGACGGCAAGGTCGAATCGATCGTGATTGGCCGCAACGAGCTGGTCGAGGAAGGCGGCAGCATGCGCGCCAAGGACACCGGAGAGCGCGAAGAGCTCGAGTGCGGGCTCGTCCTGCGCTCTGTCGGCTACACCGGCGTGCCGATCGGGGGCGTCCCCTTCGACGAGAAGCGCGGCCTGATCCTCAACGACGGCGGCCGCGTGCTCGACTCCCACGACGCGGGCCATAAGGTCGGCCACTACACCGCCGGCTGGATCAAGCGCGGCCCCTCGGGCGTCATCGGCACCAACAAGAAAGACGCCCTGGAGACGGTGCGGCACCTGCTCGCCGACGTCGAGTCCCAGACCCTGCTCTCACCCGCAAGCCCCGATCCCGCCGCCGTCGAGGAGCTGCTCGCCGAGCGGGGTATCCGCTACGTCAGCTTCGAGGACTGGCAGGCGATCGACCAGGCCGAGGTCGGCCGCGGCGAGCCCCACGGCCGGCCGCGGGTCAAGTTCGTCCGCGTCGAGGAGATGCTCGAGACGCTGGGCGAGAAGGTCTCCGGCTAGCGTCCCGAGTCCTAGACGCTCCGCAGACAAAGAGTTACACTCGCTTCACACCTGACGCGCAACGTGTGAATTCGCGCTGGGTAGCGTGCGATCAGTGGAGCGGGCTATGTGGAGCGATACACGACTGGACGAGCGGTTCGATTCGATCGACAAACGCTTCGATGCCGTCGACCGGCGCTTCGATTCGATCGACAAGCGCTTCGATGCCGTCGACCGGCGCTTCGACGCCTTTGACCGGCGCTTCGACCAAGTCGACCAGGAATTTCGAGCGGTGCGGGGTGAGATCGGCGCACTGCAGCGCACCATGATCCAGGTCGGGGGTGGGTTGATCGCGGCTGTCCTGGGCGTGCTGGTAACCGCCCTCGGCATTCTGGTGACTCAGCTCTAGAGCGCTCGGGCGCCATCCAGGTGGCGGCCGAGGAACTCGATCTGGTCGGCGGCCACTCGCTCGAAGGTCTCGCCGAGAAAGGGATCGAAGTGATTGCCGGGGTAGAGGCGTAACTCTCCCCTGGGTGCGCGGCGCGCGGCGCGCTTCCCCAGCTCGGGCGGGTTAACGTCGTCCTGCTCGACGATGCAGTAGAGGATCGGACAGCGGATCAAGCCCACCTTGCGGGCCAGCCGGTACGGCGGCGCCAGCGCAACGCGGGCGCAGAGCTCGTTGCGCCAGTCCAACCCCGGCGGGGTGGCGGCCTCGTAACCGGGCAGCGCGCCGGGACTGTTGAGAGCGGCCAGCGAACCCGGCGGGCCGGCAGCCGGGATGCGGAACGGCTCCGCCCGGCGCAGGGCCCGCAGGCAGTCACGGGCTCCCGCCAGGCTGAGACGTGCCAGGTGAGACGGCCCACCGACGTGGAGCAGGCTGCGGACGCCGTCGACCACCGGCGCGACGCAGATCGCGGCGGCGATGCCCGGCTCGCCGATCGCCACCGCCTGCACGTTTCCCCCACCCAGCGAGAAGCCCCAGAGCACAAGGCGGCTCGCATCGATGCCGTCGAGGGAGCGCGCGAAGGCAAGGGCGGCGCGGAAGTCGGCCCGCTGGCGGGCGCCGGTGACCAGCGACCGCGGCTCGCCCCCGCTGTCGCCGAAGTAGCGGTAGTCGAAAGCGAGCGAGGCGAACCCGGCCGCCGCGAAGCGCTCGCCGAAGGCGTCCAGCCCCTGATCGCGCACACAGCTGAGACCGGACCCCATCACCACGCACGGAACCGGCCCGTCGGCCTTCTGCGGCCGAAACAACCAGGCCGCGCACTCGTCCCCACCGGACGCGAACCGGACCTCCTCCCGACCCATCGAAGCAGCCTATTCGTAGGATGCAAGACATGGTCGACCTGGCTGAGCTGAAGACGATGATCGAGGCGGCGCTGCCCGGCGCCGAAGTCGAGGTCAGCGACGAAGACGGCAGCGGTCAGCACCTGCGCGCGGAGGTGACGGCGGCCCAGTTCGCGGGCCTCTCGCGGATCGACCAGCACCGGCTGGTCAAGGCCGCGGTCAAAGAGCGCTTCGAGGACGGCACGATCCACGCCCTTTCCGTGAAAACCGCTGTTCCGGGCTGAGGGGCCGAGCTCCCGACCCAGCTAGTCTGTGTTCATGGCCGACCCAGAGTTGAAGAGCAAAGTCGAAGAGCTGATCGCCGCCAATCCGGTCCTGCTGTTCATGAAAGGGACCCCGGAGATGCCGCGCTGCGGATTCTCCATGCGGGTCGTTCAAGTCCTCGACACGATGGACGTCGAGTACGGCGCCATCGACGTCCTCCCCGCCCTGCAGCCGCTGCGCGAAGTGACGACAGAGATCTCGGACTGGCAGACCTTTCCGCAGCTCTACGTCAACGGCGAGCTGGTCGGTGGGGCCGACATCGTCGAGGAGATGTATGAGTCGGGTGAGCTGGCCCAGACGCTCGGCGTCGAGCAGCCGGCCGCCGGCCCGACCGCGGACGCGCAGCCAGCGCAGTCCCCTCCCTTGCAGATCGAATAGAAGCCGGGCGGAGCGAGGACGCCGGCCTAGGCGGCCTAGGCGGCGGAGGTGGCCTGCTCCTCGGCGTCCTCTTTGACCTGGAAAGAGGAGCCGCAGCCGCATGCCGCGACGACGTTCGGGTTGTTGACCTGGAACCCGGCGCCCTGGAGGCCTTCGACGTAGTCGACCTCAGAGCCGAAGACGAACTGCATGCTGACTTTGTCGACGATCACGGCGACGCCGTCGACCTCGAAGACATTGTCGTCGTCCTTGACGCGATCGAAGGCGAGCGCGTACTGGAAGCCCGAGCAGCCCCCGCCGCGGACGGCGACGCGCAGGGCCTGGCCCTCGGCATCGGCCTGCCCGGAGAGCAGCTCGCCGATCTTCTCGGCGGCCTTGTCGGTCAGGGTGATCGCGGCTGTCGAAGCATCAGTCACTTCATAAAGTGTAGCGGGCGGTCTGAGAGAATCGCCGGGCCTTGAGTCCCAGCCCCCAAACCGCCGTCGTCTGCGACACCACGGCCTACCTTCCCAAGGAGCTTCTCGCCGAGCGAGGCGTGAAGGCGATCAGCCTCTACGTCTCGGTCGACGACCACCAGGAGGCCGAGGCGGAGATCGACGACTACGCCGCCTTCTACGAGCGGCTACGGGCTTCGGAGAGCGGCGCGACGACCTCGCAGCCCTCGATCGGCGACTTCATCGCCGCCTACGAGCCGCTGCTCGACGAAGGCAGGGACATCGTCTCGATCCACCTCTCGGCGGAGATCTCGGGCACCTATGAGGCCGCCAACCAGGCTCGCGAGCGATTGATCGCCGACGGCCGGGACGGCGAGCGCATCCACGTCTTCGACTCCCGCTCCGCCTGCGGCGGGACCGGCCTCTCGGTGCTGGCCGCGAGCGCCGCGGCCAGCGCGGGCGAGGGCGCCGAGGCGGTCTTGGCGCGGGCCGAGCGAGCACGCCAGGAGCTGAAGATGTGGTTCGCGATCGACACGCTGGAGTACCTGCGCCGCGGCGGTCGCATCGGCGGCGCCAGGGCCTGGATCGGCTCGGCGCTGAAGATCAAGCCGATCCTCACCCTCGAGGAGGAGATCACCCCGGTCGAACGGGTGCGGACCCGGGCCCGTTCGATCGAGCGCCTGCGCGACTACGCACGCCAGCGCCACGAGTCCGGCGCCGATGCCTGGGTCGTCCAGCACATCCAGGACCTCGAGACCGCCAATTCGCTGATCGACGACTGCCGCGAAATCTTCGGCTGCGAGCCGGTCTTCGTCTCCGAGATCGGGCCGGTGATCGGCGCCCATGTCGGCCCGGGGCTGCTCGGCGTCGGCAGCGTCACCACGGCGGTCTTGAGCTAGAGCCGCCCTAGCGGCGGCGGCGAAAGGCCATCACGCCGATCGCGAAGCCGATCGCGGCTGCGCCGATGGCCAGCTCGCGGCGGTGTTCCCTGGCCTGCAGCCGCCAATCGGTCAGCTCGGCCATCCGCCCTCGCAGCGCTTCGACGGAACGGCCGAGGTCCTGGCGCTGCACCTCGATGTCACGCCGGATCTCTGCCGCCGAGCGGCCCGGCGCACCGGTTGTGGGCGGTCGCAGCGGCTCGGGGTGCGTGCTCACTGGTGAGGCTCCTTTTCCAGCATTTCCCTGGTCCTCTTCGCCTCTTCGATCGCCTGCTCGGGCACCGGGGGCGCCCCGGCCTGCACAGCGCGGTAGGCGGCGTAGCCGGCGCCGGCGGCGACCAGCAGGAAGATCGCGGCCTCGACGAAGAAGCCGGGCCAGGTCTTACCGTCGAAGAGCTCTTCGTTCAGCAGCCAGGCCACCCCCTCCATGAAGAGGATCAGGGCGAGGAAGGCGAAGACGCCGGCGACCACCGCGACGACGCCGCCGCGGACGAGCTTGCCGACTTTTTCGGAGACCTCCGTCTTGGCGAGCTCGATCTCCTCGCGGATCAGCGTCGAGGTCTTCTCGGAGACTTCGAAGACGAGATCGCCGACCGACCTGTGGTCGGCCTCGGGCCCCGGAGGGGCTGGCTGCTGCGGGATCTCGGGGGTGGACATCGTCGCGCTACTCCGGCGGGTCTTCGTCGTAGAGCCGCCTGAAGACCACCGCCGAGACGCGGGCGGCCAGGATGCTGGCCAGAGCGCCGCTTGCGGCGAGGAGGCCGCTCCAGACGAGGCGTTTGACGATCTCGTTCTCCATCTGGTCCCGACCTTACCTATCGGGGCTCGAGACCGTCGCAGATCGTCGCCACTACAAGGTCTTTTGCCTGCTCGAAGTCAGCGGCGGAGGCCGGGATCAATTCGAAGATCCAACCGGAGAGCAGCTGCTCGATCGCTCCGTAGAAGGACATCGAGGCAAAGGTCGGGTCGACGTCGCGGCGAAACGCGCCCTGCTCCTGCCCCTCGGCGACGATCTTGGCGATCGACTCGTAAGCGCGGCGGATCTCCGGCAGGTGGGTGCGGCCGAAGGAATTCGCCGCCCGCGTCACCTCGACGATGATCACCTTCATCAGCTCCGGGTCGTGGCGGTAGGAGTCGACGATGAAGGCCGCTACGGCACCGAGCTTCTCGCGCGGCGAGCCATCCTGCCGATCGCTCTCTTCGATCGCGGTCAGGAGCAGCGACCAGCGCTCGCTGAAGAGCTCGTTCAGGACCTCCTCCTTCGATTTGAAGTAGTGGTAGACGAGCCCGTAGGCGACGCCGGCCTCATCGGCGATGTCGGAGACGCGGGTTGCGTGGAACCCCTGGCGGGCGAAGACGCGGATCGCCGCGTCGAGGATCTGGCGGCGCTTGTCGATCGGCGGAGCCTTGGAGGCCATCAGGCGTGCGCCTCCAAGAGCTGCGGCCAGGCGTAGGCCTCCGGGCGGCGATTGGCGAGCGAGGGCAGGCTCTCGCGCACCCGTTGCTGGGCTGCGGGGTCGAGGTCGGCCGCGACGAAGCACTCTCCGTCGCCGGCGGCGACGGCCAGGATGGCGCCCCAGGGGTCGACGATCGACGAGCGCCCGTAGGAATCGAAATGCGGCGGCGCCTCACCGGCCTGGTTGGGGGCGAGGACGAAGACCTGGTTCTCGATCGCCCGCGCCCTCAGCAGCACCTCCCAGTGATCGCGGCCGGTGACCGAGGTGAAGGCCGAGGGAACCGTGATCAGCTCCGCCCCGCGCAGGGCGAGGATCCGGTAGAGCTCGGGGAAGCGAAGGTCGTAGCAGACGGTCAGCCCGGCGACGAGGTCGCCGAGGGAAGCGGTGGCGAGGTCCGCCCCGGCCTCCTCGTACTCGGACTCGCGGTAGGCGACGCCGCCGACGTCGACGTCGAACATGTGGATCTTGCGGTAGACGGCGAGGTCCTCGCCGCCCGGGCCGATCAGCACCGAGGTGTTGAAGGCCTTCCCGGCCCCCTTCTCGGCGATGCTGCCGGCGAGCAGGTGGATGCCGAGCTCGCGCGCCCAGCCGCGAGCCGCGGTCAGAGTTGGGCCGTCGAGGGGCTCCGCACCGGCCAGCAGCGCATCGCCGGCGGCGAGCAGGCTCCATTTCTCAGGCAGCGCCACGACCTCCGCGCCGTCGGCGGCGGCCTCCGTGACCAGGCGCTCGGCGGCGGCCAGATTCCGGGCCTTGTCGTCGTTCGAGTTGAGCTGTATGACCGCTGCGCGCAAAAGTGGGCCTCTCCACCGAACGGCCGACCGTCGGCTGACTGACCAGTCAATCGGTTTCTCCCAGTATAGGTGCAGGGAGATCGGGTTCCCCAGCGTCTGCGCCGGCGAGCGTAACCTGTCCTGGTCGTGACCGAAACCGGTAAGGCCGAGGCCGAGCGCAAGCAGGTAACGGTCCTGTTCGCCGACGTGATGGGGTCGATGGACCTCGCCGAGCAGCAGGACCCTGAGGAGTGGCGCAAGATCATGCAGCGCTTCTTCTCGATCCTGGCGGCCGCGGTCGAGCGCTTCGACGGCACCGTCGACAAGTTCACCGGCGACGGCATCATGGCCGTCTTCGGCGCCCCCCTGGCGCACGAGGACCATGCCCAGCGCGCCTGCTACGCGGCGCTGCAGATGCTCGGGAACGTCTCCGAGTACGCCGCCGAGCTGCGCCGCGGCTCGGGGCTCAACTTCTCGATCCGGATAGGGATCAACTCGGGCGAGGTCGTCGCCGGGTCGATCGGAGAGACCGGGGACGGCGAGTACACGGCGATCGGGCACACCGTCGGCCTCGCCCAGCGCATGGAGGCGCTCGCCGAGCCCGGCAAGGCCTACCTGACCGAGCACACGGCGGCTCTGGCCGGCGGCTACCTGGCCCTCGACGACCTGGGGGAGTTCGAGATCAAGGGGGCGAGCCGTCCCGTCCAGGTCTTCGAGCTGGCCGGGATCGGCGCCGCCCGTTCCCGGCTCGACCTCTCGAGGGCGCGCGGCTTCTCGCGCTTCGTCGGCCGCGCCGAGGAGATGGCGGCGCTGGAGGAGGCCCTCGAGCGGGCCAAGCAGGGTCGGGGCGCCGTCGTTGGCGTCGCGGCCGAGCCGGGGGTGGGCAAGAGCCGCCTCTGCCACGAGTTCGCGGAGCGCTGCCGCGCCCAGGGCCTGGAGGTCTTCGAGGCGCAGGCGCAGGCCCACGGCAAGTCGATCCCCTTCATGCCGGTCCTGCAGATGCTGCGCGCCTACTTCGGGATCTCCGACCGCGATTCGGAGCGGGCGGTGCAGGAAAAGATCGCCGGGCGAACGCTGCTGCTGGATTCCGAGCTCGCCGCCGACCTGCCGCTTCTCTTCGACTTCCTCGGCGTCCCCGATCCGGACCGCCCGCCGCCGGCGATGAGCCCGGAAGCGAGGCAGCGAGCCCTGCGGGACCTGATCTGCCATCTCGTCAACGCCCCCGCCCGCCGCCACACGATCGTGATCGTGGTCGAGGACCTGCACTGGCTCGACGAGGGCAGCGAGGCGATGCTCGGCGACCTCGTCTCGGCCGCCGAGGAAACCCAGAGCCTGCTGGTGGTCAACTTCCGGCCCGAATACTCGACCCCCTGGTCCGGCAGGGCGGTCTACCGCGACCTCCGCCTCGCACCGCTCGGCCCCGGCGACACGCGCGAGCTGCTGCGCGACCTGGTCGGCGAGGACCCCTCGCTGGACGGGCTCGAGGGGCCGATCCACGAGCGCACCGCCGGCAACCCCTTCTTCGTCGAGGAGATCGTCCGCGAGCTGGCCGAAACGGGGCGCCTCACGGGCGAGCCCGGCGCCTACCGCCTCGCGGGTGCGGTCGAGGACGTCGGCGTGCCGGTCAGCGTCCAGACCGTGCTCGCCGCGCGTATCGACCGGCTCGACCCTGACGCGAAGCGGCTGCTGCAGGTCGCCTCTGTGGTTGGGCGGGAGATGGGCGAGCGCACCCTCCGCCTCACCGCCGGGAAAAGCGAGGGGGAACTGCAGCCGCTGCTCTGCGAGCTGATCGATGCCGGCTTCCTCTACGAAGCGGAGCTCTACCCCGAGCGGGTGCTCTCCTTCCGCCACCCGCTCACCCGCGAGGTCGCCTATGGCTCGCAGCTCGGCGAGCGGCGGGCGGCCACGCATGCCGCGGCCGGGCACGCGATCGCCGAGGTCGAGCAGGACCGCCTCGACGAGCTTGCCGCCCTGATCGCCCACCACATGGAGGAGGGCGAGGAGACGATGGAAGCTGCACGCTGGTACGCCCGCGCGGCCAGCTGGTCCGGGCACCGCCAGCCCCAGGACGCGCTGCGCCAGTGGCAGAAGGTGACCGAGCTGGCCGGTGAGCTGGAGGAAAGCGAGGAGGTCGCGGCGCTCGCCGTGCTCTCGCGGATGCTGCAGCTCGACTTCGCGTGGCGGCTGGGGATGGACTCCGCGGCCGCCGACTCGCTCGCCGCCGAGGCGGCGGAGATCGCGACCAGGATCGGCGACCTGCGCTCGCTGGCCCTGCTGAAGCTGCTTACCGACGCCCGACCGGGACTCGCGCACCAGGCCGACAGCTGGATCGCGGGCGCGGAGGAGGCGATCCGCCTCGCCGACGAATCCGGGCAGCTCGACCTGCGGGTGGCCTTGCGCAGCGCCGGCGCCTACGCACACATGTGCGCAGGCAACTTCGATCGCCTGGAAGCCTGGATCGACGAGATGCTCGAGCTGAGCGGCGAGGACGCGACGGTTGGCGCGGGCATCGTCATCGGCAGTCCCCAAGCCTGGGGACTGATGGCCAGGGCGATCGCCTACAAGGAACGCGACCGCCTCGAGGAGGCGGAGCTGGCGGCGGACGAATCGATCCGGCTGGCGCGCGAGCACAACGATCCGGAGACCGAAAGCTGGAGCCTGGGCGTCAAGGCGGCCCTGCTCGCCGAACGCGGCGAGGTGGACGCGGCGCTGGCGATGTCGCGGCGAAACCGCGAGGACGCCGAACGCCTGGGCGACGTCTTCTCCCGCGTCACGGCGCTGAGCAACCTGGCCTTCGTCGAGCTGGAGGCCGAGCGCCACGCCGAGGCGCTGGAGACGATCGACCTGGCCAACCGCCTCTACCTGGAGGCGATGGGGAACGGCGGCGAGCAGGAGGCCTGGCGCGCCTGCCTGCGCGCACGCGCGCTGGTCGGCCTCGGCCGTACGGCGGAGGGCGTCGAGCACGCCGAATGGGCGGTGGGCATCGCCCGCTCGCGGGGCATGGGCTGGCAGCTGCCCCTGGCCCTGCACGCGCTGGCCGTGGCCCGCGCGGCGGATGGCGCCCCGGGTGTCGAGGACGCGATCGAAGAGGCGTGCGAGCTCGGCGAGCGCTTCGGGCACCGGCTGCTGCTGCGCAGGATCGCCGCCGGCCCCGACATCCGCGCTACCAGCGTTTGAGCGCCGACCGGCGAAGGTCGCTTAGGCGCGGCTGAGCGGACCCGCTCAGCCCACCGCCGGGGTGACGATCTCGACCCAGTCGAGCGGGCGCCCGCAGAGCTCGTCCGCGCGCTCCGGCGGGACCGCGATCAGCCTGCTCTTCGGCTTCGTCGGCTGCAGGGTGATCGCCGTCAGCGAGGTGTAGGAGTTGTTGCCGCTGCCCGGAGTGAGGTCGGCGTGGGGATAGGTGAGCGTGACTTCGTGCGTGCCGGCCTCGAGTTCCACGTCGGCGACGTGGGCGTAACCGCCGATATTGGACAGTTCGTTCTCGACCGTTCCCACGTCGGTGCCGTCGATGGCCACCTGGAAGCCGCGCGCGAAGCTGCCCCCCAGCCACAGTTCGTAGACCTGCGGGCTGGCGACCCGGATGTGGCTGACCAGCTTGCCGGGGTCGTTTGGGGTCAGGGTCCTGCCCGCCGGGTCGTGGAACCAGGGGTTCGGCCAGAGGGTTTCGTCGGCGCGGGCCACGATCGGCGCGGCGTTCTCGTGAGCGACGAGATCCCCGCCCAGGCCGGTCGCGCGGCGGCCCAGGCCCCGGATGCGCTCGCAGGAGGCGACGGCGACCGGGTCGGCCGAGCACTCCGGCATGTTCGCGCCGTTCTGGGCGGCGCCGCAGTAGGGCAGCTTGGTCGATTCGCCCAGCGGGACGTGCACGAGGACGGTGCTTTCGGGGCTTTCGGGACGCTGCCAGAGGTTGTAGTAGCGGCCCTGCCAGACCAGCTCGTAGTTCGACGGGGGCCGGCTTTCCGCCGGCGAGCGGCGGGTGACGATCGAGCGGTATCCCTCGAGCGTGGAGAGCGGAAGGGAGTCGAGGTCCGCCCAGGCGGTCTTCGTCAGCGAGGAGCCGTCCCTGAGCGCCAGTGTGACGTCGCGATAATCGGCCGGGCCCACCGGCGCGCCCTCTCGAAGGAAGTGGTAGGTGCCATAGATTTCGTACTCGTTGATCAGGGTCAGCGGCTTGCCGTCGACGAGGGTGCCGATGTGCTGCAGCTCGGCCATCCGATCGCGCGGCGCCAGCACGACGTCGTGGTAGGCGAGCGCGGTGGACCAGAGCACTCCGAATGCCAGGGCCGCGAGGACGACGATCCCGCCCCGGTGGCGCTTCATCAGCATCGCCGCGCCGACCAGGGCGGCGACCAGCAGCGCCGGCGAGGCGATCGCCAGCGTCTTGCCGACCACCCAGGGCGTGGCGCCGGCGTAATGGATCAGCGCGCAGCCGCCCAGGGCAGCGCCCACGTAGACCCAGAGCGCCCACTGCCGGCGCCTCAGGCCCGCAAATAGGGCCCAGGCGGCGGCGAGCAGCGCCACGGCGACGAGGGCCTTGCCGGGCAGCCCGGTGAGGTGCTCGCGGAAATCTCCCCGCGGCCAGATGCCGGCGAGCTGGAAGCCGCTCAGCGGTCCGGTCAGATTGCCGAGCCGCGTCTGCTCGGTCTGGCCGCTCGAGTAGAGACCCGAATCGCTGGCGAGGAACTCGCTGAGGGAGATCCACAGCGGCACCATGCAGGCGGCGGTGAGAACGCCGAGGGAGACGATCGACAGTGCGGAGGCGCCCAGTTCCCTCGCCCGGCGCCCCTGCAGCAGCCAGGCAGCGACGACGAAGAGAAATAGGAGCCCGAGCCAGGCCGCGGCCCCCGGCCCCAGGGTCTGCGCCAGCGCTCCCGCCGCGATCGCCAGGGGAAGCAGCGCCCGCCAGCGGCTGGGCCGTCCTCGGACGGCCGCAGCGGCGAGGGCCGCGACGAGCGAGAGCATGAAGGCGGCGCTCAGCTCCTTGATCCCACCCCAGAGGCTGTAGCCGTAGAGGAGAGCCGCCTGGGCGGCGAGGAAGACGACCAGCGCGCGGACCTTGGTCCCCGGCACCAGGGGCCGGACCAGCGCGTAGAGACAGAGGGCGACACCGGCCGCGCAGGCCGCGAGATATGGCTGGAAGGCCCAGGCGACGTCGATCCCGATCAGGCTGTGGCCGACGGCGGGAAGGACGAAGGCGCCGCGCGGGTAGTGCGGGCCGAGCGCCCCGTTGTACTCCAGCGCGTAGGTGGACGGCAGTTCGCCGGCGGCGGCGTGCGGGCCCGTCCGCAGGTGGTCCATGATGTTGAACCAGACCGAGGTGTCGTCGAGTTTGATGTAGCCCGCGAAGGTGGCCTGTCCGGAGAGGATCACCGGCGCCCCGAAGACGAACAGGACCGCGGCCGCTGCGATCAGGTGCCAGCCGCGCAGCCGCCGCCGCGCAGCCCAGACGCCGGGCAGGCCGGCCAGCGTCCCGATGGCGATCACGGGGGCGGCAAGCGGCGAGGTGGCGGTGAAGGCGCCCAACGTGCCGGCGACGACGACGGCGGCGGCAAGGCCGACGGGCAGCAGTAGGGCATCGTCGAGGCTCTCTCCCGCGGCGCGCTCGACCAGCGAGCCCCAGGCGGCGCCGATCAGGGCGAGGACGAGTGGGAACAGGACCCAGGCGACGATCAGCGACATGTCCAGCTCAGCGCCCGGCGTCGGGGGGAAGAAGCGAGTCCTGCCTCTGCAGCGCGACCGGGACTTGGCTCGTGTATAGCATCCGGCGCGTGGGAGTCACGGTCACGGTTGAGAGCGTGCACCCTACACAATGGGGCGAGCATGAACCGGAATTCTGACCGTGACACAACCGTCGCCGGCGGCCACCGAAAAGCATGAGCTGCCCCCCGCCTCCGCGGGCGGCTGACGCTGAGCCGCTCTGTTTGATCTACCTCGCCTGGACCCCCTACGGGATCGAGCCCGCCGAGCGATTCGTCGCCTCCTACCTCGAGCATCCGGCCGGCACCCCGCATCGGCTCGCCCTCGTCTTCGCCGGCCCGCCGGGCGACCGGGAGCCCTGGCGGAAGGCGTTCGCCGGCGTCGCCCACGAGGAGATCGAGCTCGGCGAGGGGATGGACCTCGATCACTACCGGACGGCGGCGGAGCGCATCGAGGCGGAGCGCTACTGCTTCGTCAACACCGTCAGCGTCGTGCTCGCGGACGGCTGGCTCGGCCATCTCGAGCGAGCGCTGCTCGAACCCGGGGTCGGCATCGCCGGCGCCACCGGCTCCTACGAGAGCCCCAATGCCGTGCGCCCAGGACCGCTGCGCAGGATGCGCCCCGGCCACGAGCCGTTCCCCAACCCCCACCTGCGCACCAATGGCTTTGCGCTCGAACGGGACGTGCTGCTCTCGCTCGACTGGCCCACCGGCCTGACCAAGCTGCAGGCGGTCGCGTTCGAGGGCGGCAGCAACGGCCTCACCCGCCAGATTCGTGCCCGCGGCCTGGAGGCGGTGGTGGTCGGCCGCGACGGCGTCGCCTACCCGCCCGACCGCTGGCGTGAGAGCGCGACCTTCCGCAGCGGCGAGCAGGCGAACCTGCTGCTCTCCGACAACCGCACCCGCCACTACGAGGAGGCGGGGCCGCTGACCCGGCGCGGGCTGGCCTGGCTGGCCTGGGGAACCTGGCGCTGAGCGCCGGCCTATTCGAACGCGGTCAGGAGGCCGGCATTGGCCAGGCGGGCGGCCTCGCCCGGTTCGGGCGAGTAGAGCTCGATCTGCAGTTCGGGCTGGGCCGAGAAGACGACGTAGACGTTCTTCGGGCCCCCTTCGAGCACCTGATAGCCGTCGTGTTCGGTGAGCTTGGCGCCGGGGCTCGATTCCTTCGCGTTGAGGAGCGCGCCCGCGGCGTCGGGCACCGGATAGGTGCCGACGGTGACGTATTCGGCCTGCGGATCCTTCCCCGAAGCGCCATTCGAGACGTAGCGCAGGAAGACGCTGCCGTCTTCGCTCGTACTCATTTCGTAGCCTTCGCTGTCCGGTTGGGGGCCGGCCCAGTAGACGGTCTGACCCAGGTCGTCGACCCGTTCGATCAGCTCGGCTTCGGTCAGCGCCCGCGGAGGCTGCGAGGACGAATCGTCATCGCCGCCCCCCACGATCAGGACCACCGCGACGACGATGGCCACGGCGGCGACGGCCAGGACCAGGGTCCGCTTCACCTTCCTGTCCTCCTTGATCTCTTTCACGACCGTCTCGCCCGGTGGCGCTCGAGCTCGGCGACCATCAGCTTCGTGTGCAGGGCGGCGATCAGGTCCTGGAGGGGCTGGGCGCCGCTTTCGAGCATCTCGACGACGCGGTCGGGCGGCACCTCCCCGGCCAGGCGGTCCATCACCACTTCGACCTCCTGGCGCACCAGCTCTTCGATCGCGCTCTTGTAGCGCAGCGTGTCGTAGACGGTGAAGCCGATCTCCTCGTCGTAGCCGCCGGCGCGGAAGCGACTGATCGCCTCGATGATCTTGATGTCCGAAGGCGAGTAGCCGCGGCTGTTGGGGCTCAGCACCTCGAGCTCCTCGAGGCGGTCGAGCACCTCCCTGGGAACGCCGTAGCGCTCGCGGACCTCGGCGGCGCTGGTGCGGGCCCGCTCGCCGGCCAGGGCGCGATCCAGGATGCGGTCCTCCAGCTCGACCAGGGCCTGGGCCCTCTCGGGATCCTCGTCGAGCACCGCCTTGATCGCCCGCAGCGGCATGAAGCGCTCCTCCTGCAGCCGCTTGATCAGCTTGATCCGGTCGACGAACTCAGGCGGGTAATAGGCCATGTTGCGCGACGTCTTCACCGGCTCGGGCAACAGCCCCTCGCGCAGGTAGTGCTTGATCGTCGGCGCCGGCACCCCCGACGCCTCCGCAAGCTCGCCCATCCTCAGCAGCTCCTCGGGCCGGCGGGCCGGCAGCCCGTCTATCTGAGGGGAAGTCGGATCCTCGGCGGGCTTGGCGCTCATGCCCGGAAGGTGGTCGCCGAGTCGGCGCTCGGGCCGGCGGCGGCGCCCGACTCCTTCATCGCCGCGATCTCCTCACCCGAGTAGCCGATCTCGGCCAGCACCTCGTCGGTGTGCTCGCCGAAGGCGGGAGCGGGACGCGTCGGGTCGGCCGGGGTGCGACTCAGCTTCACCGGGTTGCCGAGCTGGCGGACGGTCCCCAGCTCGGGCTGCTCTATCTCGACCACCATCCCCCGCCCGCGAACCAGCTCCGAATCGAGCGCCTCGTCGACGTCGAGCACCGGCTCGATGCAGCAGTCGTGCTCGTCGTTGAGGGCCTTCCATTCCGTGCGGCTGCGGGAGCCGAAGACGCCGGCGACCTCGGCCCAGGCCTCCGATCCGGGCGCCTCGAACTGAGCCTCGATCAGATCGGGCCGCTCGACCGCGTTGCAGAAGGCCGCCCAGAACTTCGGCTCCAGGGCCCCGCAGGTGACCCAGCCGTCGCTGGCCTCATAGGGCAGGTAGCAGAGGATGCCGCCGGCCAGCTGCTGCTCGCCGCGCCGCGGCACCTCGCCGTCGCAGAAATAGCGGCCGGCGACCATCGCCAGCCAGGAAAGGGCGCCATCGGCCATCGAGATGTCGACCATCTGGCCTTTCCCGGAGCGGCGCCGCTCGTGCAGCGCCGCCATCACGCCGAAGGCCGCCATCAGCGCGCCGCCGCCGAGATCGGCGATCTGGCCGGCGGACTGCACAGGCGGCCCGTCCTTCGCCCCGGTGAGGCCGAGCAGGCCGACCAGGCCGAGGTAGTTCATGTCGTGCCCGGCCCGCTGCGCGTAGGGGCCGTCCTGGCCATAGCCGGTGATCGCGCAGAAGACGATCGCGGGGTTGGCCTCGCGCATGCGCTCGTAGCCGACGCCGAGCCGGTCGAGGACGCCGGGGCGGAAGCCGTCGAGGACCACGTCGTAGCTCTCGACCAGGCGCAGCAGCGCCTCGCGCCCGGCTTCGCTCTTCAGGTCGAGGCGGACCGAACGCTTGCCGCGGTTGAGGGACAGGTAAAGCGCGGAGCGCGTGCCGAGCTCCTGCTGCTCGTCGGCGCCGTAGTAGGGCGGCGCCCAGCGGATGTAGTCCCCCATGCCGGTGTCCTCTACCTTCAGCACCTCGGCGCCGAGGTCGGCCAGCAGCAGAGAGCAGAAGCCGCCCGGCAGCAGGCGGGAGAGGTCGAGGACCTTGATGTCGCTGAGCGGCCCTGCCTCCCCGCTCACTGGGGCGCGACCTCGACCGGGAAGTCCACCGAGTTGGCGATGAAGCAGCGCTCATGCGAGCGGCGGTGAAAATCCTCGATTGCCTCCGGCGGCGGCGGCTCGCCCGCCCAGCGGACTCGCGGCCGCAGCGTCGCCGAGGTGAAGCGCTTGCCGTCGAGGATCGCCTCGGCATCGTCTTCGTAGGAGGCGACCTCGAAGCCCTTCTTGCGGGCCAGGGCCAGGAACCAGAGCATGTGGCAGCTGGACAGGGCGCCCACCAGCAGCATCTCCGGGTTCGACTTCGAGTCGTCGCCGCCGAATTCGATCGCCGTGGAGCTGGGCAGCGACTGGGCGCCGAGCAAGACCTCGTGCGCGGTGATGTCCCCGGCATCGCCGCCGGTCCAGGAAACGCTCGCGCGGTGAATCGAGGCCTCCATCTCTATACCCGTGCCCGCTTCGGCACCCCCAGCAGCTCCCGTGCCTCGGCCACCGTGGCGGCGCGGCGGCCGGCGTCCTCGGCCATCTGGCGCGCCTTCGCGATCAGCTCGCCATTGGACTTGGCCATCTCACCGTTGGGCAGGTAGAGGTTGTCCTCGACACCGGCGCGGACGTTGCCGCCCAGCACCAGCGCCGCGCCGAGCAGCTTCCACTGGTCGCGGGAGATCCCGATCACCTGCCACTGGTGCCCGCCCTCGGCGCCGCCCGGAATCTGGTCGGCCATGAAGCCGACGTTGCGCGGGGTCGGGCGGATGCCGCCGTTGACGCCCATCACCAGCGAGACCTGCAGCGGCGTGCGGTCGAGCAAGCCCATGTCGATCAGCGGGTCGAGGTTGGCGACATGGCCGGCGTCGAAGCACTCGTGCTCGGGCTTGATCCCCAGCTCCTTCATCGCCGTCAGGAACTCGATGATCGTGTCGAAGCTGTTCTCGAAGACGGCCTTGAAGACGAAGTCCTTGCGCCGCGAGCTGTACTTGGCGTAGTTCATCGAGCTCATGTTCAGGGCTGCGACATCGGGGCGAAGCTCGCGCAGGTACTCGATCCGCTTCTCGATCGGGATACCGATCGCGCCGGTCGAGTAGTTGACGATCACATCGCCGACCTCGGCCAGGATCGCCTCGGTGATCGCCTGGAAGTCCTCGACCTCATAGGACGGGGTGCCGTCCGGCTTGCGGGCGTGGATGTGGATCTGAGAGGCGCCCTCGTCGACGGCCCGCCGCGCCTCCGCCGCGTACTCCTCGGGCGTGTAGGGGATCGCCGGGCACTGATCGCGGTTGGCGATCACGCCGCTGATCGAACAGCTGATCACCACCGGGTCCTCAAAACGACTCATGTCAACCCCCTCGAACTAGCGACAACAACGTCGCGGTAGGTGCGGCCAAAGGTGGCCAGGGCTGCACAGTTGCCTTCCGACGAGAGCGGATGCGAAGCGGAGCACTCGTCGGCTTTATTCCTCATACCGGCATCACTCCGTGCCGTTTGGCGGGCTTCTCGACGTGCTTGTCGCGCGCCATCCGCAGCGCCTTGACGATCGTCGGCCGCGTCTCGCGCGGGTCGATGACGTCGTCGATCACGGCGTTGCCGGCGGCGATGTAGGGGTCGATCTGCTGGCGCACCGCGTCCAGCATCGCCTCGCGGGTCGCCTCCGGATCGTCGGAGGCCTCGATCGCGGAGCGGCCGATGATGTTGACCGCGCCCTCGGCGCCCATCACCGAGATCTCGGCCCCCGGCCAGGCGACGATCAGGTCGGGCTCGTAGGCCTTGCCGCACATCACGTAGTAGCCGGCGCCGTAGGCCTTGCGCACGATCACGGTGATCTTCGGCACCGTGGCGCGGCTGACCGCGTAGAGCATCTTGGCGCCGTGGCGGATGATCCCGGCGTGCTCGACTTTGGCGCCGACCATGAAGCCGGGCACGTCCTGCAGGAAGACGAGCGGGATGTTGAAGGCGTCGCAGAGGTTGATGAAACGGGCCGCCTTGTCGGCGGAGTCGTTGTCGAGGATGCCGGCCAGATGCTTGGGCTGGTTGGCGACGATCCCCACCGGCTGGCCGCCGAAGCGGGCGAAGCAGGTGATCAGCGTTTTGGCGAACTTCGGCTTGATGTCGAACCACTCGCCGTCGTCGACGATCTCCCCGATCACGTCATACATATCGTAGGGCTGGCGGGAGGAGTCGGGGACGATCTCCATCAGCTTCTCCGACATGCGGTCGTCGGGATCCTTGCTCTCGACCAGCGGCGGGCGCTGCTCGCAGTTGGACGGGAAGTAGGAGAGATAGGCCTTGACCTTCTCGATGCATTCCTCGTCGTCCTTGACCTCGAGGTCCCCCACTCCGGATTTGCGGCAGTGGACCTTGGCGCCGCCGAGGTCCTCCATCGAAATGTCCTCGCCGGTCACCGCTTTGGTCAGGTGCGGGCCGGCGAGCGCCATCGCGCCCTGGCCGGAGACCATCGGCACGAAGTCAGAGAGCGCCGGGATGTAGGCGGTGCCGGCGGCGCAGGGCCCCATCATCGCCGCCACCATCGGGATCACGCCCGACATTTCGACCTCCTCGCGGAAGAGGTGGCCGGAGCCGGCGAACAGCGAGCCGGCCGCCTCCTGGATGCGGGCGCCGGCCGAGTCGAGCAGCCAGATGAACGGCATCCGCTTGGAGAGCGCCATCTCGCGCAGGCGGGTTACCTTGAGCTCGCCGGTCATCCCCATCGACCCGGCCATCACGGTGAAGTCGTAGGCGGCGATGCAGCAGGGACGGCCGTCGACGTCGCCCCAGCCGGTGATCACGCCGTCGGCCGGCGCCTCGACCCCGTCCATCGCCCGCTGGGCGAAGTGCGGCCGGCCCTGGATGCCCATCTCGACGAAGGTGCC
>DASSTR010000095.1:0-15280 GCA_035707825.1 Solirubrobacterales bacterium | reverse complement strand
GGCAAACCCCGCCCGGTGCAAGGCCAAGCAGGACCGACGACCCAGCCCGGCGAGGTCCAGGTAGGCCGCAGGGCCGCTTCGGCGGCTCCATTGGGATCAGATCCCGATGAGACAGATGGTCGCTCCCGACAGGATCCGGCTTACAGGCCCGCTAAAGGAAAGGCCCCGCAAGGGGCCTTTCCCATTCCCATGCGCTTTGCGGGCCTGGGGGCTGAGATACCCGCGCGATCGACTCCGAATATCTGTGATCGAGCTCTCATAAGCATTTGCAAATTCCGTCTTAGCGTTTGCTAATCTGCGCGCCTCGCTGAGTTCCCGCCACATACCCGCGGGGATCGGGGGACCCAAGGAAGTTGGGGCGAATCGCCGGCACCAGCCGCGTAGCGCTAGCTCTTATCCAGCGCGAGCCCGTCAGCTAACCCCGTAAGCGTCGGAAAGAGAAATGCTTCAAGCGACCGACCGCCAAGAGCGGCACAACCATCGAGCGCGACCGCGCGCAAAAGGCAGGCACCGGCTGTTCGGCTGGGCAGTGCTGCCGATCGCCGCGGTGACCCTGGCCGCGCTGCCGATGGGGGCCTCGGCGGCTACGGGCGGGCTCGGCGGGCCGACGAGCGAAGGCGGAAAGAACGCTTCGACCAGCAGCGAAGCGCCGGCCGCACCCGAGGAGACCGCCTTCGGCACCCTCCGCACCGGAGGCGCCACTTGGTACGGCCCCGGCTTCTATGGCCGGCGCACGGCCTGTGGGCAGGTGCTGCGACCCAACACGATCGGCGTCGCCCACCGAAACCTGCCCTGCGGCACCGCGGTCCGGTTTGCCTACCGCGGCCGCTACATCGTCACCACCGTGATCGATCGGGGCCCCTACACGCGTGGCAACGTCTGGGATCTCACCAATGGCGCTCGTATGGCGCTGGGCTTCGAAGGGTCCGCTCGCCTGCGCTACTCGATCGCGCTCGGTCCTGCGCGCCGCTGAGCACGAGCCCGTTCCCCCTCGACGGCAGCCGTGCCTTCCCCCGCCTCGACGGCTAATCTTGCCTGCTAACGCAGGATTTCTACGAGAGGAGCAGGGCATGTCGAGGTCATCGCACGGAGTTTTCGCCGCTATTCGGGCGGCTGGGAACCCGCGCGCCGCGGCGAGCGCCGTCGGTGTGGCCTGCCTGGCGATCGTCGTCGCCCTGGTCGCGAGCGCGGGCGCCGCAAGCAACTCCCACACGACCGTGGTGCTGGGCAGCACCGCCACCGCTCCCGATCCCTCCTGTCCCGAGACTCCCTGTCAGGCAATCGGCAGCGTGACCGGCTTCCAGGTCAGCAACGGCCAGGTCAGCCTCCCCTTCAGCGTGCCCAGGAACGGCACGGTCAAGTCCTGGACGCTTTCGCTGGCCCAGCCGACCAACAGCCAGCGCTCGTTCTTCAACGGCTTCTTCGGCACCCCGCCTGAGGCCCGGCTGGCGATCCTGCGCCGCATTCCCGGCACCAATCCGCCCCGCTACAACCTTCGCCGCCAGGGCTCGATCCACGTCCTCAGCCCGTACCTGGGCCAGACGGTCAGGTTCAGCGCTTCGCTGCCGGTCGAAAAGGGCGACATCATCGGCATCTCGGTGCCGACCTGGGCCCCCGCCTTCGCGCAGGGCCTCTCGGCCAGTAACGCCTGGCGCGCCAGCCGCGAGGAAGGCAAATGCGTCAATTCCAACGACGTCCGCCAGGGCGAGCCACAGATGAAGGTCGGCAAGCGCGCCACCTATGGCTGCCGCTACACGACCGCGCGACTGCTCTACACCGCCACCCTCGCCGTCGACTGACCCCCCTCAGGCGCGAGGGGGCCCTTCCTCCTACGCCTGAGCTCGGGGGCAGGACCCGCGCGCCTTATGCCGCCGAAGGAAGGACCCGCGGCGTCGCCTGGTCTTTGGGCAGCGCCGCCGCACCCGCGATCAGGCTCTGGAACTCGTTCAGCGCCAGGTGCGCGACCGCCTCGAGGATCTCCTCGTCGGTCCAGCCGATCTCCCGCGCCTCCTCGTGGAGGTGGAGGGGAGGCGGGCCGTCAGCTTCGAGCGCGGCCTTGAGGAATTCGAGCAACGCCGCCTCCTTGGGATCGGAGGAGGTGAAGCTGCGAGCCCTGGAGACCTCGTCGAGACCGAGGCCCGCGCGCCGCGCCGAGCGCGCGTGCTGGGCGATGCTGTAGGTGTCGTCGCGGTGCTCCGCCACGGCAAGGGCGATCCGCTCACGCGTCGCCTGCGGCAGGACGCCGCCGCGAAGCTCTGAGCGCATCCTCGTGTAAGCGCGAAGCACGGCCGGGGAGCCGGCGAGCACGCCGACGAACTTGGTGACCGCTCCACCCGCTGCCTGAATGCTCTTGATCAGCGGCGCACTGTCGTCGGGAGCCGTCAACTCGTCGTGGATCTGGAATCTGCTCACATCCGTTTTTACTGTCACGTTGCATCTCGCCTCTCGCCCCGCAGCGGGGTTTTCCGCTCTGCAGGGCCTCAAATGGCTTCTTTACTTTACTTTCGGCAGATAACTTACGAGAGGTAAGTTATACCTGCTTTATGCATCTCGTGCAAGCACGCCCCTCGGGGCCTTCATTACCCCGTAATACGGCTCTTTTCACCTCCCCAGTTCAAGTTCGCCTATCGTTGCCGTTTCGCGCGGGATAGAGCCAAGGAGACCGGAGTGGCAGAGCAACCGAAGAGTGCGGCCGACGTCGCCCAGATCGTCAAGGAAAACGACGTCCGTTTCGTGCGCCTCTGGTTCACCGACGTGCTCGGCCAGCTGAAGAGCTTCTCGATCAACGCCGCCGAGCTCGAGGACGCCTTCGACGGCGGCATGGGCTTCGACGGCTCCTCGATCACCGGCTTCAACCCGATCGAGGAGTCCGACATGATCGCGATGCCGGACCCCTCGACCTTCGCGCTGCTGCCCTGGCGCCCGGAGGGGGAAAACACCGTCGCCCGCATGTTCTGCGACGTTCGCGTGCCCGGCGGCGAGGCATATGAGGGCGATCCGCGCTGGATCCTGCGCCGGGCCCTGAAGCGGGCCGAGGAGATGGGCTTCGACGCCTACAACGTCGGCCCCGAGCTGGAGTACTTCTACTTCCGCTCCGCCAAGCCCGACGGCGGGGTGCCGGAGGTGCTCGACGAGGGCGGTTACTTCGACCTCACCACGCTCGACGCCGGCACCGACGTGCGCCGGGAGACGATCCTGGCGCTGGAGAAGATGGGCATTCACGTCGAGTACGCCCACCATGAGGTCGGCCCGTCCCAGCACGAGGTCGACATGCGCTACAAGAACGCGCTCGAGATGGCCGACGACTGCATGACGTACCGCATCGTCGTCAAGGAGTACGCGATGAAGGCCGGCTGGCACGCGACCTTCATGCCGAAGCCGCTCTTCGGCGAGAACGGCTCCGGCATGCACGTCCACCAATCGCTGACAAAGGACGGCGGGAACGCCTTCTTCGACCCCGACGACCAGTACTTCCTCTCGGCGACCGCGAAGGCGTTCATCGCCGGGCAGCTCAAGCACGCCCGCGAGATCTCGCCGCTATTTGCCCAGTGGGTCAACTCCTACAAGCGCCTGGTGCCGGGCTACGAGGCGCCGGTGTACCTGGCTTGGTCGCGCCGCAACCGCTCAGCGCTGATCCGGGTGCCGCTGTATCACCCGGGCAAGGAGGGGGCGACGCGCGCCGAGCTGCGCTGTCCCGACCCCGCCGCCAACCCCTACCTGTGCTTTGCGGGGATGCTGCAGGCGGGCCTCGAAGGGGTCGAGAAGGGCTACGAGTTGCCCGAGCCGATGGAGCAGAACCTCTACCACCTCTCGCCCGAGGAGCGCCACCAGCAGGGGATCGAGCAACTCCCGGCGACCCTTGGCGAGGCGATCGAGGTCGCCGCCGATTCCGAGCTGGTGCTCCGCACGCTGGGCGAGCACACCTTCCGGCGCTTCGTCGAGATCAAGCGCCAGGAGTGGGACGACTACAGGGTTCAGGTGACGCCGTACGAGATCGAGAACTTCCTGCCGGTCCTCTGATCGGCGCCTGTTCTCCAATCGTTAGGCGCCGCTGGGCTCGCGCTCCGGCGAGGCCGGCTCGGGCCCTTCGGGGTGGCTGAGAGAGGACGGCCACCAGAATTTGTCGCCGAGGTCGAGCGCGATCGCCGGGACGAGGATGCTGCGCACGAGGAAGGTGTCGAGGAGGACGCCGAAGGCGACCACGAACCCGATCTCGGTGAGGAAGGTCAGGGGCAGGCTGGCGAGGACGAGGAAGGTGCCGGCGAGGACGATCCCAGCGCTGGTGATCACAGCCCCGGTTACCGCGAGCGCCCGCAGGATCCCCTGCTGGGAGCCGTGCTTGATCGTCTCCTCCCGGGCCCGGGAGATGAGGAAGATGTTGTAGTCGACGCCCAGCGCGACGAGGAAGACGAAGGCGAAAAGGGGCAGCGAGGGATCGGAGCCCGGGTAGCCGAAGATCACGTCGAAGACGAAGTAGCCGACGCCGAGCGCCGCCAGGAAGCTGAGGATCACGGTCCCGATCAGGACCAGCGGCGCGATCAGGGCGCGCAGCAACCCGATCAGGATCAGGAAGACGACCACGAGGATGATCGGCGGGATCACGATCGAATCCCAGCCCGCCGCGTCGCGGACGTCGAATTCGACCGCGGTCGGCCCGCCGACGAGCGTGCCGGGCGCAACGGCTTGGGCCGCTTCCCGGATCGGTTCGATCAGTTCGTACGCTTCGGTCGAATACGGTTCCGGCCCCAGGGTCACGTGGAGGAGGACGCCGGGCGGGCCTTCGGCGATCGGATCGGAGACCGCGTCGACCCCTTCGGCGCCTTCCACCGCCTGTTTCACGGCGGGCACATCCGCCGGGTCCCTGACGACGACGTCCGTGAGGGCGGTTTCCCCGGAGGGGAAGCTCTTGCTGAGGAGCTTCTGGCCTTCGACCGATTCGACTTCGTTTTTGTAGGCGTCTTCGCTGGTCAGGTCAGTCGAGAAGAAGGCAAAGCCGCAGCAGAAGACCAGAAGGAGGACCAACGAGGCGCCGGTGACGCGAAGTGGGTTCTTTGCGATCCGGTCGCCGGCCCGCTTCCAGAAGCCGTGGCTCGCATCGCCGGTCGCCTCACGCTGGTAGCGGCGCATCTCGTAAGGCCTGAAGACCGCCCGGTCGAGCGGGCCGACGATCAGGGACGGAATCTTGTGCAGGGTGACGATCCGCAGAAGCCAGTTGAGCAGGACCAGCGGCAGCAGCACGAGCACGAGCAGGCTGGCGCCGATCGTCTGCAGCAGCGATCGGGCGGCGGAGCCCTCGACGCAGTTGCGCTGCGCCCGGGCCGAGATTTCATCGGCGCGCGGAGCGGTCTCAGGCGTGTGGGGGACGTAGGGCCAGAATGCCCGCCGGCCGAAGATAGTCAGCATCGCCGGCAGCAGCGTCAGCATCGAGAGTGCGGCGCAGAAGATCCCGATCGCAGCGATCGGCCCCAGCCCCGCTGTCCCGTTCACCTTTGCGATCGTCAGGCACAGCAGCGCCGCGATCACCGTTGCCGCTGAGGCGAAGATCGCCGGTCCGGCGGAGGCGAGCGCCGTTCGCATCGCTTTGTGGCGGTCGGTCTCTTTGTGCAGCTCCTCGCGATAGCGAGCCACGAGCAGCAGCGCGTAGTCGGTCCCGGCGCCTAAGACCAGAACGGACATGATCGAGCTCGACTGTCCGTTGATCGTGAAGCCGAGCTCGGAGACGCCGTAGCCGATCGAGCGCGAGAGGTACTCCGCGAACAGCACCGAGACCAGCGGGATGAGGAAGAACATCGGCGATCGATAGATGAGGATCAGGAGGAAGATGACGAGGCTGACCGCGGCCAGGAGCAGAGTCCCGTTGAGGCTTTCGAAGACTTCGATCCCGTCGGCTGAGAAGCCGGCGCCGCCGGTGACCTTCACCTCGAGCCCGCTCGGCGGGTCGGAGATCGCTTCGCGCCAGTACTTGACCGGGTCGAGGACGTTTTCCCCCTCGCCTTCGGCGTTGATGTAGGCGGTGACGATCGCCGCCTTGCCGTCGGCTGAGCAGGTCGGTCCGACGAACGGCGCGTAATCGGCAGGTTGCCCCGGGATCGTCGTCGTCGGCCCGCCGCATCCGTTCGCCCCGACCGCAGACGCTTTTGCCCCCTTGACCTCCTTGCCTCCGGCGGCGGCGGTTGCGCCGTCGGGTATCACGCCCGGGAACCGCTTCTGCGTCATCCGCTCGACGTCAGCGACGATTGCCTCGCGATCGGTGGCGCTCAGCCCGGATTCGTTGCGGTAGATGATCACCGCCGGCGCGATTTCGCCCTTCTGCAGCTCTTCGGTCGCGGTGAGCGCGTGGGTCGACTCGGCGCTTTCGGGCAGGTAGGAGGTCGCCTCGTTGTTTTCGGCGTCGGCGAACTTGCCCGGCAGGTTGGCCGCGGAGGCGATCACTATCGCCAGCAGCCAAAGCGCGAAAACGACCCACTTCGCGCGGCGACCGGCGGCAAGGGTGAACCAGGAACCTCTCACCTGAGCCCGATCCTCTCAGATCGGCCCGGCAAGTTCACCTGGGCCGCTCCTCCCGGCGCCGGGATAGAGGGCTCTGGGATAAAGGGCTCTGGGATCGAGGGCGCCGGGTTAGCGGGCTAAAGGAGAGCCGCCAGGGCCTGAGGGTCTGTGACCGGCGCCTTGCAGGTGAAGCTCTGGCAGACGTAGGCGGCCGGCATCCCGTCGACGGCCTTGCGGTGCTTGAGCAGGGGCGGGACCGTGGCGCCTTCGGGCCCCCCGGCGAGGACCAGGTGAGGGCGATGGGATGAGCGCACGACCCCGGCCAGTTCCTCGAGGTCCTCGCCGACCAGCGCCACCTCCTTGGCGGCCGCGAGGTGGAAGTCCAGTGCGCGTAGCAGGTAGGCGAACGCCTCGGGCTGTTTCGCCGCCGCCTCGGCGAAGAGCTTGAAGACCCCGCACGCCTGCGCCTCGTAGGCCCGGTCGCCGGTCAGGGCCGCCAGGCGCAGGAGGCCGAAGGCGGCGGCTGAGTTGCCAGACGGGATCGGGTGGTCGCCGATCTCCTTGCGCCTTGCGATCAGCTCCTCGTGGTCGTCGGAGGTGGAGAAGAAGCCGCCCCGCTCGGTGTCCCCGAATCTGGCGACCATCGAGCCGGCGACGTTGCGGGCTTCGTCGAACCAGCGCCGTTCGAAGCTCGCTTCGTAGAGCGCCAGCAGGGCCTCGAGCAGGAAGGCGTGGTCCTCGAGGTAGGCGTTGATGCGGGCGTCGCCGTCCTTGTAGGTGCGCAGCAACTGCCCTTCGCTGTTGCGCACCGAGTCGAGCACGAAGGAGGCGCAGTCGCGTGCCGCCGCCAGGTAGTCGGCGCGGCCCAACACGGCGCCCGCCTCGGCCAGGGCGGCGATCATCAACGCGTTCCACGAGGTCAGCCGCTTGTCGTCGAGCCCGGGGCGGGGGCGTCGTTCGCGGGTTTGGAGGAGCACCCGTCGCGCCGCGCTCAGCTCGGGCGGCTCGGGCGCGCCGGCGCCGTGAGCGCGATGGAGGACGTTCCGTCCCTCGAAGTTGCCGCTCTCGCTGACACCGTAGAACTCGATCGCCGCGTCCGCCTCGGCGCCGAGCGCGGCGCGGATCTCCTCGGTGGTCCAGGTGTAGAAGAGGCCCTCCTCGCCCTCCGAGTCCGCATCGAGGGCCGAATAGAAGCCCCCCTCGGGGCCGCGCATCTCGCGCAGGGCCCAATCGAGCGTCTCTTCGCAGACGCGCCGGTAGCGCTCATGGCCCAGCGCCTGCCAGCCGTGCAGGTAGGCGCTGGCGAGCAGGGCGTTGTCGTAGAGCATCTTCTCGAAGTGGGGGACGAGCCAGGCCGCGTCGACGGAGTAGCGCGAGAAGCCGCCGCCCAGCTGGTCGTAGATGCCGCCCGCGAGCATCGCGTCGAGCGTCCTCTCGACCGTACCGGTGGCGCCGCGGGCGAGCAGCAGCTCGAGTGCCGAGGCGGGTGGGAACTTGGGCGCGCCGCCGAAGCCGCCCCGCACCGGGTCGGCGCTCTGTTGCAGGCGCTCGACGGCCTGCGCGAGGAGCTCCGCGCCGGGCTCTTCGTCGGCAGGCTCGATCCTGCCGATCGCGCCGAGGTGCGCCCGCGTGCGCCCCGCTCGGGCGCGCAGCTCGTCCCGCCGTCCCCGGAAGGCGTCGACGACGGCTTCCATCACCATCCGGAAGCTCGGCATGCCGCGGCTCTCGTCGGGTGGGAAGTAGGTGCCGCCGTAGAAGGGCACGCCGTCGGGGTCGAGGAAGACCGTCATCGGCCAGCCGCCGTGGCCGCTGATCGCCTGCACGGCCTCCATATAGAGGGCGTCGACGTCCGGGCGCTCCTCGCGGTCCACCTTGACGTTGACGAAGTGCTCGTTCATGTAGGCGGCGGTGTCGGCGTCCTCGAAGGACTCGCGCTCCATGACGTGGCACCAGTGACAGGCGGAATAGCCGACGGAGAGGAGGATCGGGCGGTCCTCCTGGCGTGCCCTGGAAAGCGCCTCGTTGCCCCACGGATACCAGTCGACCGGGTTGCCGGCGTGTTGTAGGAGGTAGGGGCTGGTCTCCTGCGCCAGACGATTTGGCATCGATTCAGCCTAGCGCGGCGCCGGTCTGTGTAGGCCTCGCCGTCGAGGCTCACTTTTCGTCGGCTGGGGTCGCCGAAAGTTAGTCACAATCTTGACACCCAAACTTCTTTGGACGAATTTCGGGGCCTAAAGGTCTACTTTCCATAGGTGGTGTTCGATCGCTCCAAAGAGCCTGATAAAGCAGCGCTTGAGGCGGTGCTCGTCAAGCTCGCCCCCGAGGATCGCAAGCTCGTTCGCGAGGCGCTGGCCAGCGCTGAGAAGACCGAGGCCGAGCTGCGCTACCTCGCTGAGCACGATTCGCTGACCGGGCTGCTGGACCGCCTCCGCTTCCGCGCCGAGCTCGACCAGTACGTCTCCTTCAGCGCCCGCTACGGGGGGCAGGGCGCCGTGATGATCATCGACATCGATGGCCTCAAGGCCGTCAACGACTCGCTCGGACACCACGCCGGCGACAACCTGATCCGCGAGATCTCCCGCATCCTGCGCGAACGGATACGGACCACCGACATCGCCGCCCGCCTCTCCGGCGACGAGTTCGCGGTGCTGATGCCGCAGACCGACATCGAGGGCGCGATGCAGCTGGGCGAGGATCTGCGCGCCCAGGTCGCCGAGAGCGCCCGGCCGATGCCGGAGGCCGATTGCGCCACCGTCAGCGTCGGCATCACGATGTTTGGCGGGCAGCACGCCGCCGGCCCGGAGGCGGTTCTCATCGCCGCCGACCAGGCGATGTACCGGGCCAAGGAGGGCGGGCGCAACCAGATTGCCGTCTTCCGCGATCCCAGCGAACCCCATCGCCGCCCCCAGCCAGCCCGGACCACCTCGGCGAGGATCCGCGACGCGCTCACCCACGGCCGCCTCAGCCTTCACACACAGCCGATCCGCGACCTCGCCTCCGGTGGGATCGAGCGCTACGAGCTGCTGCTGCGGATGACCGGCGACAACGGCGAGCTGCTGCCGGCGGCGTCGTTCATCGAGGTCGCGGAGCGCTCCGGGATGGTGCAGGAGCTCGACCGATGGGTCGTCGTCCAAGCACTGCAGCTACTCGGCGAGCGCGAGCGGGAGGGGAGGCCGGTTTCCCTTCACATCAACCTTTCCGGCATCTCCCTCGCGGACGTCTCGGTGATGGAATTCATCGAGCGCCGGCTCGACGAAGGGGACGCCGACCCGGCCCGCTGCACCTTCGAGATCACCGGCACGGCGAGGCTCGGCGATTACGAGGAAGCCAGCGGCTTCGCCGACCGCCTCACCGAATTCGGCTGCCAGGTCGCGATCGACGACTACGGCGCCGGCTTCAGCCCGCTGCACTACCTGAAAGAGATCCCCTTCGACCTGATCAAGATCGACGGTGCCTTCGTGCGCGATATGGCCATCAACGACGCCGACCAGCTCACCGTGCAGGCGATCGTCCAGATCGCCCGTGGGCTGGGCAAGACGACGATCGCCGAGTCGGTGCAGGACGACGCCACCGCTCAGATGCTGCGCCGCTTCGGCGTCGACATGGCGCAGGGCTACCACTTCGGACGCCCCGTCGACCTCGACGAGGCGATGGCCTCCGTCTAGGGCACTGGGTCTTTAGGTCTTTCGCAGCTCGGCGCGCCTGATCTTGCCGGTGGACGTCTTTGGCAGCTCGGCGGCGAACTCGACGATGCGCGGGTACTTGTAGGGGGCGGTTTGCGCTTTGACGTGCTCCTGCAGCTGCCGGGCCAGCTCCTCGGAGGGCTGCTGACCGTCGCGCAGGACCACGATTGCGCGCACCACGGAGCCGCGCTCGCTGTGGGGCGCCGCCACCGCGGCGGCCTCGGCGACCGCCGGGTGGGAGATGAGCGCGGACTCGACCTCGAAGGGGCCGATCCGGTAGCCGGAGGAGAGGATCAGGTCGTCGGCGCGCCCTTCGAACCAGAGGAAGCCCCGCTCGTCTTCGCGAACGCGGTCGCCGGTCGCCCACCACTCGCCCTCGAAGCTCTCGCCGTCGAGGTAGCGGGCGAAGAAGGTGGGGGAGGAGGCCGCCCGCAGCTGCAGCTCGCCGATCCCGGTCTCCTCGCCGGAGGTGGCGACGCGGACCTCGATCCCCGGCAGCGGCTTGCCCATCGCCCCGTCGTGCGCGGGATCGTCGACCCCGGGCGGCATGCCGGATATCGCGCCGGTCTCGGTCTGTCCGTACCCGTCGGCGATCCCGACCCCGAGTCGCTCCCGGAAGAGGCGGATCACCTCCGGCTCGATCGGCTCGCCGGCGGAGACCAGGCGGCGCAGGGAGGGGACGGGCGCCACGTCGGTTCGCGAGGCCAGCATCCGGTACTCGGTCGGCGCCTGGCAGAGGACGTTGACGCCCAGCTCGTCGCAGAGCCGCAGCCGCTCCGCGGGGTCGAAGCGGCCATCGTGCAGGACGGCGACGGCGCCGCTGAGCCAGGGGGCGATGAAGGCGTTGCGAGTCGACTTCGACCAGCCGGGGGCCGCCGTGCACCAGGCGACCTCGCCCTTGCGGGCGCCGAACCAGTACTCGGACTGCAGCCGCTGGCCGAGCAGGTAGCGCTGCGGATAGAGGACTCCGCGCGGCTCCCCAGTGGTTCCGGAGGTGAAGACGATCGCGGCGGGATCGGTGGGGGCGAGGTCCTCGGCAGCCGCGGGCGGCTCCTGGGCTCGATCCTCGTCGAAGATCCGCGCCAGGTCGTCCATATCCATGTAAGGGAGGCCGTCGGGCAGCTCGGAGAGGTAGCGGGCCTCGCCGACGGCGAGCTTCGGGTTGGCGGCGCGAGCGCGCAGCTCGAGATCCTTGCGGCGCAGCTGGGGGTTGCAGGGCAGGGCTACGGCGCCCATGCGCCAGCAGGCCAGCAGCGCGATCACCCACTCGACGCGGCTGCCGACCAGCGTCATCACGACGTCGCCGCGCTTGACTCCCCGGTCGGCGAAAGCGCCTGACAGCCCGGCGGAGCGGGCGAAGAGCTCACCGAAGTGATGCAGGCGGCGGTCGCCCTTCGCATCGACCTCGATCAGCGCCGGCTGTGCGGCCGGGAAGAGTTCGACGACTTCCTCGATGAAGTTCACGAGGCGGCAGTTTGCCGCAACGAGGCGCTTGGGCGCGCTGCTTCTAGCCGGTCGTCTCGGTTGCCGGCCGCGGCGAGGGGGGCGGGGGGCCCTCGGCCTCCGAGAAGCCGAAGCGCTCCTGGACGCGCCGCAGGGGTCGCGGCGCCCACCAGTTCCAATCCCCGAAGAGGCGCATCAGCGAGGGCACGAGCAGGGCGCGGACGATCGTGGCGTCGAGCATCACCCCGACGGCCATCCCCAGCGCGATCTCCTTCATGAAGAAGACGGTGCTGACTCCGAAGGCGAGGAAGACGACGGCGATCATCAGGGCGGCGGCTGTGATCACGCGGCCGGTGCGGCCGATCCCGATCGCCACCGCCTCCTCGTTGCTGGCGCCGAGGTCGTACTGCTCTTTGATCCGCGCCATCACCAGGACCGCGTAATCGGTGGCGAGGCCGAAGATGACCGCGAAGAGGAAGACCAGGCTGGTCACCTCGACCGCCGAAGGCCCGGTGTAGTCGAAGAGGCCGTCGAGCCAGCCATCCTGGAAGGCGAGGACGACGATGCCGAGCGTCGCTCCCAGCGTCATCGCGTTCATGACCAGCGTCTTGATCGGCAGCAGCACAGAGCCGGTGAGCAGGAAGAGGATCAGCAGGGTGGTGGCGGCGATGATCGCGATCAGCTGCGGCAGGTGGTCGACGAGGCTTTCCTTCTGGTCGATGAAGCGAGCGGTGTTGCCGGAGGCCAGCGTCCTCGCCGAGCCCGGCGGGTCGAGGGCGCGGATTTCCTTCACCGTGTCCTGGGAGGCTTCGTCGAGCGCCGGGCTGGGCAGGGCGTAGTTCGCGTAGGCGACCTGGTCCGACGCGCGCACCATCGGGGTGCCGCTCTCAACCCCTTCCAGTCCTTCGATGCGGCGGCCGAAGCTCGCCAGCTCGGCGTTGGTGGCAGAGCCGTCGACTGTGATGGTGACCGGCTCGGTGACGTCGCGCGGATAGTGGGCGTCGAGGTACTTATAGGCGTCGTAGGAGGGCTGGCCGGGCGGTACGGCTTCGGCGCTGGGGCCGGTGAGCGTCGTCCACAGCAGCGGCGCGGCGGCGGCGAGCATCAGCGCCGAACTGCCCAGCGCGACGCGCACCGGGTGGCGCATCACGCCGCGCGCCAGCCGGTACCAGCCGTCGGATTCGTCGGAGACCGCCGCTCCGCGGCGGATCGAGAGGGAGTCGATCCTGGTTCCGAGCAGGGCAAGCATCGAGGGGACGACGAGGATCGCCATCAACGAGGAGAGCAGGCCCACGGAGGCTCCGGCGACGGCCATCGAATAGAGAAAACGCTGAGGAAGGATCGCCAGCGCGGCCATCGCCGCCGCCACCGTCAAGCCGGAGAAGATCGCGGTGCGGCCGGCGGTGCGCACCGTGCGGCGGTGCGCTTCGCGCGTCGGGCCTTCGCGGCCGATCTCCTCGCGGTAGCGGGAGACCATCAACAGGGCATAGTCGACGGCGAGGCCGAGGCTGAGGCCGGTGGCGATGTTGAGCGCGAAGATCGAGGTGTCGACGAAGAGCGACATCATTCGCAGGACGAAGAGGGTCCCGACGATCGAGATCACCCCGATCAGCAGGGGGATGGCGGCGGCAACCACGCCCCTGAAGACGATCAGCAGGAGCAGGGCGAGGATCGGGAAGGCGATCAGCTCGGCCTTGGTGAGGTCTTCTTTGGTCTGGTCGTTGGTGTCGTTGAAGCCGGCGGCGAAACCGCCCATCGCGACGTCGAGGCTGCTTGATTCCGTAATCGGTTCGACGTCTTCGGCGACGTAGCCGCCCTTGTTTTCGAGGTCGGTGGTGGAGAGATAGACGGCGATGACCAGCGAGTGGCCGTCGCGGGCGATCAGCCCACCCGCGCTCGGCTCGCTCAGGGGGTCGACGACGTGACCGACGTATTCCACCTTTTCCACTTCGCTGCTGAGGCGGGCGACCTCGTGCCGCACGGCGGGACTATGGGTATCGAGCGGCCCCCCGCCTGGAGCGCGGACGACCAGCTCGACGCCGGGGTTGGCGTCATAGCCGAGCGCGTCGCCGAGAACCCGCCCGGCCTGCTCGCTCTCGGAGGAGGGGTCGCTGAACCCGGCCGCCTTCAGGTGGCGCTCGACGTCGTGGCCGATGGCGATCGAAAGGACCGCGAAGGCGGCGACGGCGGCCAGAACGCGCTTCGGGTGGTTCCAGGTCAGGTCGGCGAGGCGGTTCACGCGGCCAGGACTGTACCAGAATCCAAAGTAGATGCTTTGAATAACGAAGCAACTGTTACGATCGGCATATGGCTTCGCGTAACTACGGCCAGTCGTGCAGCCTCGCCGGCGCCCTCGATCGCATCGGCGAGCGCTGGTCGCTGCTGATCGTCCGCGAGCTCTCCCTGGGCCCGCTGCGCTTTTCGGAGCTTGCCCGCGCGGTCGGCGGCTCGCCCACCGATGTCCTCACCCGGCGCCTGCGCGACCTCGAAAGCCATGGCATCGTCGAGCGCCGGGAGCTGCCGGCGCCGATCTCCTCCACGGTCTACGAGCTGACTCCGGTCGGGCGGGAGCTGGAGCGCCCGATGATCGAGCTGGGCCGCTGGGGGATGAACTTCCAGCAGGCCGGCGACGTCGCCGGCCTGGCTCCCTCCTCGCTGCCCAACGCCCTGCGGGTGATCCTGCGCCCGCCGGCCGAGGTATCGCTTGTCCTCGGCCTGCGCAGCGAGGGCCAGGACTACGCGTTGCGCATCGACGGCGGCTGGATCGATGCTTCGCGCGGTGAGGCCTCCGGCCCCGATCTGCGCATCTCCGGTTCGCCGCGAGACGTGATCGCCGCTCTGGTCCTCGGCGATGCGGGGGAGGCGGGGGTTGAGATCGAGGGCGACCGCGGCGCCCTGGAGGCGCTGCGAGCGATGGTCTCGATCCCAGAGCGACTGTATGCCGAGGCGCTCGCCGAAGCCGTCGCCTAGGCGGCCTCGCGACCGCCTAGGCGACTCCTGTTCTAGCGGAGCTCGGCTGAGCTCTTGCCGAGCAGCTGACGGGCGACGATCAGCAGCTGGATCTGCTGGGTGCCCTCGAAGATGTCGAGGATCTTCGCGTCCCGCGACCACTTCTCGAGCAACTCGTTCTCTCCGTATCCGACGCTGCCGCAGAGCTCGACGCAGCCCAGCGTCACGTCGACGCAGGTCCGCCCGGCCTTTGCCTTGGCCATCGAGGCCTGCAGCGAGTTGGGCTTCGAATTGTCCGCCATCCAGGCCGCGTGCAGCGTCAGCAGGTAGGCGGCTTCGTAGTCGGCCTCCATCTCCAGGAAGCGCGCCGCCGCGGCATGCTGCGCGAACGCGGGCCTGTCGTAGTCGACTTCGACGCCGGCCTCGGCGAGTCGCTCGCGCGTCTCCTCGAGGGCGGCGCGGGTGACCCCGACCGCCATCCCGGCGACCAGCGGCCGCGTGTTGTCGAACGTCTGCATCGCCCCGGCGAAGCCCTTCTTGACGTCCACCTCGGGGCTCCCCAGCAGCGCCTCCTTCGGCACCCGGCAGTCCTGCAGGGTGAAGTTGGCGGTGTCGGAGGCCCGGATCCCGAGCTTGTGCTCGAGCCGGTCGAGCTTCAGGCCCGGGTTGTCGCGCTCGACGATGAACGACTTGATCGCCGCCCGCCCTTTCGAGCG
>DASSTR010000094.1:0-19042 GCA_035707825.1 Solirubrobacterales bacterium | reverse complement strand
CGATCTGCAGGTGCAGATGCGGCGTCTGCCGAAGCCGATCGTGGCGATGGTGGCCGGCTACGCGATCGGTGGCGGCCACATCCTCCACCTCTGCTGCGACCTCACGATCGCCGCCGACAACGGGGTCTTCGGGCAGGTTGGGCCGCGGGTCGGGTCCTGGGACGGCGGCTACGGCGCCTCGCTGCTGCGCGACCTGGTCGGGACCAAGAAGGCGAAGGAGATCTGGATGCTCTGCCGCCAGTACCACGCCGGGGAGGCGCTGGCGATGGGCCTGATCAACACGGTCGTGCCGCTCGCCGACCTGGAGCGCGAGACGGTCGCCTGGTGCCGGGAGATGCTTGCCCTCTCCCCCTTCGCCCTGCGCCTCGTCAAGGCCAGCTTCAACGCACACGAGGACGGCTACGCCGGCATCCAGCAGCTGGCCCACGACGCCAATCTCCTCTTCTACGGCAGCGACGAGGCGGCCGAGGGCCGCGAGGCTTTCAAGGAGAAGCGCCAGCCTGACTTCTCGCAGTTCCCAAGGCGCCCATGAAGCCGATCAGCGAGCGTCGCAATTTGATTCTTCGCGAGTGGCCCCCATGTGGCGATTGCCGCCGCCCCCGGACGCGAAGCGGAGGAGGTGGCGGGATATGAGGATCTGGGTGATGGCCGCAAGGCCGAGGACGTTGCCCGCTGCGATCGCGCCCGTCCTGGTCGGGACGGCGGCAGCGGTGGAATGGGCGGGGGACCTGCCGCGGCTGGGCGCCTTTATCGCCGCGCTGATCGGATCGATCTTCATCCAGATCGGGACCAACCTCGCCAACGACTACTCCGACGCCAAGCGCGGCGCCGATACCGCCGACCGCCTCGGGCCGGTCCGGGTCACCTCGGCCGGGCTCGTGACACCGCAGAGGGTGCTGCGGGCGACCTGGATCGCCTTCGCCGTGGCGATCGCCTGCGGCATCTACCTCGCCGCCGTCGCCGGAATCGTGATCCTCCTGATCGGGGCCGTCTCGATCGCCGCCGGCGTGCTCTACACCGGCGGGCCGCGTCCCTACGGCTACGCCGGCCTCGGTGAGATCTTCGTCTTCCTCTTCTTCGGCCTCGTCGCGGTCAACGGCTCCTACTACGTGCAGATAGAGCACCTCGACGCCCTGCCGCTCGGCCTCTCGATCTCGGTCGGCTTCCTGGCCACCGCGATCCTCGTCGTCAACAACGTCCGCGACATGGAAACCGATCGCCGGGCCGGCAAGATGACCCTTGCGGTGCGGATGGGGCGCCGCAACGCCGTCGCCCTCTACCGGATGCTGGTGTTGGGCGCCTTCCTCGTCCTGCCGATCGCCCTGGCCGCCGGCGGCGCCAGCGCGCTGCCGATGATCGGCTTCCTCGCCCTGCCGATGGCGGTGGGCCCGCTGCGGACGATGTCCAACCGAACCGACGGCCCGTCCCTGAACGGCGCCCTGGCGGCCACCGGAGCGCTGCTCGGCGCCTTCAGCCTGCTCGTCTCGGTGGGCCTGCTGCTGGCGAGCTAACCTCGCCGCATGCGCATTGCCTCGGTTGAGGTCATCCCCTACGCGCTGCCCTTCCGCGATCCCTACGTGACGGCGCGCGGGACCCTGACCCAACGGGAGATGGTGCTGCTGCGCCTGCGCGACGAGGAAGGGACGATCGGGCTCGGCGAGGCGGTGCCGCTCTCGCTGCGCGGCGGCGCGCCGCTTGCCCAGGTCGTCGCCGAGCTCGAAGCGCTGGGCGAGCGCGAGTCGCTCGACGAGTCGCTGCCCGGCGACGGCGCCTCGGCCCTCTCCCCTCCCGCCCGCTGTGCCGTGCTGACGGCGCTGATGGACCTGCGCGGCCGCCGGGCGGTCGCCGGACGCTCTCAGGACGCCCCGTTTGAGGCGGGAGCGGCGGGGGCCCTCCAGCCGGATGAGCAGAAGTCGGGCGCCCCGCCTGTCCGGTGCAACGCGACCCTGGTGGCCGGCGAGCCGGGAGCGGTGGCAGCCGACGCGATGCGCTGGGCCGAGGACGGCTTCACGACCTTCAAGCTCAAGCTCGGCGAGGGCGAGGACGTCGCTGTCGTGGGCGCCGTCCGCGACGCGGTCGGGCCGGGAGCGCGGATCCGCGTTGACGCGAACGGCGCCTGGGACCTCGAGACGGCCAAGCGCAGGCTGGCCGCGCTGGAGCCTCACGAGATCGAGCTCGCCGAGCAGCCGGTGGCGACGCTGGAGGAAGCGGCGGAGCTGAGCCGATCGACTTCGATCCCGATCGCGGCCGACGAGAGCGTCGTTGGGCCCGCCGACGCCAAGCGGGCGGTTGAGCTCGACGCCTGCCAGATAGCCGGCCTGAAGATCTCCAAGGTGGGCGGCCCGGAGGCGGCGATCGAGATCGCCGAGCTGCTGCCCTGCTTCGTCTCGAGCGCCCTCGACGGGCCCGTCGGCATCGCGGCGGCCGCACAGGTCGCGCAAACCCTCGACCAGGGAAACGGCAGCGGCGGGCCGGGCCTCGCCCACGGCCTGGCCACCCAGCGGCTTTTTTCTTCCAGCGTCGCGGCGGTCGAGTGCGAGCTGCGCGACGGAATGTTGCACCTCCCTGCCGGGCCCGGACTCGGCGTCGAGATAGACGAGGATGCCCTGCAAGCGCATCGCCTCTAAGACCGTCCATGGACCCGACGAACGCCAATACCGCTCTCGCCTCGGCCTTTGCCGAGGAGCTGGCCCGCGGGGGGCTGCGGTTGGCGGTGGTCTCCCCCGGTTCGCGCTCGACGCCCTTGGCGCTGGCGCTCTGGCGGCAGCCGGACATCGAGGTGCTGGTGATCGTCGACGAGCGCTCGGCCGGCTTCTTCGCGCTAGGGGCGGCACAGGCGAGCAGGGAGCCGGTGGCATTGCTCTGCACGTCGGGGACGGCGCTGGTCAATTACCACCCGGCGGTCGTCGAGGCGGACGAATCGGCGATCCCGCTCGTTGTTCTCAGCGCCGATCGACCTCCCGAGCTGCGCGGCATCGGCGCCGGGCAGACGATCGACCAGATCAAGAGCTTTGGCTCCTCGGTGCGCTGGTTCTGTGAAGTCGGTACCCATGCGGCCGATGACAGCGGCCTCCTCCACTACCGCTCGGTTGCCTGCCGTGCCCTGGCCGCGGCCCGTGGCGAGACGCGCCCCGGCCCCGTCCACCTGAACCTGCCGTGGCGGGAGCCCCTGGCGCCGGTCCCGGCCGAGGGCGCTGTGACCGCGACCGAGGAGTTGGCCCTGCGCGGTCGCGAGGGTCGGCCGCTGACCGCAGTCACTCGGATCGACCTCGAGCCCTCGGCCTTCCTCCTCGACGAGGTTGCCGGCCACATCGGCAACGCGATCTCCGGCGTCATCGTTGCCGGTCGCCAGCCCGACCCGGAGCTGCGCAAGCCGCTCGCCCACCTCGCCCGCGTCGCCGGCTTCCCGATCCTCGCCGACCCGACCTCGCAGCTGCGTTGCGGCCCGCATGACCGCTCCCACGTCGTGGCCGCCTACGACACGCTGCTGCGTGAAGAGCACTTCGCTCATTCGGTCGTCCCCGACCTGATCCTCCGCTTCGGCGAGATGCCGACCAGCAAGCCGCTGCGCGCCTGGATCGAAAGCAGCGGCGCCGAGGAGATCGTCATCGACCCCTATGGGGGCTGGAACGAGCCGACGAACCGGGCGGCGGCGATCCTCCGTGCCGACCCGACCGAGCTGGCATCCGGCTGGGCGACACGGGTCGAAGGGCTGGAAGGCCGGGAACGACCGCCGCCAGATCGCTGGATGGATGCCGAGCGCGCGGCGCAGGGGGTGCTGGACGAGGCCCTTGCGGATACGGATATCTCGGAGCCTGCCCTCCACCGCGCCCTCGGAGCCGCCCACGACGACAGGGACCTCGTCTACACCAGCTCGAGCATGCCAATTCGTGACCAGGAGGCCTTTCTCGCCGCCTCCGGCACGGACGCTCTCTTCCTCTCCAATCGCGGCGCCAACGGCATCGACGGCCTCATCTCCTCTGGGATCGGCGCCGCACAGGCAAGCGGCCGGCCGACGACGATCGTCACCGGCGATCTCGGCCTCCTCCACGACGTCGGCGGCCTCGCAGCCCTGCGCGACGTCACCACCCCGATCCGCATCGTCGTGATCGACAACAACGGCGGCGGCATCTTCCACTTTCTGCCCCAGGCGGAGGCGCTGGCCGGAGAGGACTTCGAGGCCCTCCTGGGCACCCCGCGCGGCGTCAGCGTCGCCAAGGCCGCAGAGCTCTTCGAGCTCCCTCACCGGAAGCTCGAGTCCCTTGGCGAACTGCCGGATGCGTTGGTCTCCGGCACCGGGCTGATCGAGGTGAGCGTCGACCGCGGGGCCAACGTCGACCTCCATCGCCGGCTCTACAGCCGCGTCGCCGAAGCGCTCAGGTAAGCAGCGGAAGCAGCGCTTCCAGCTTGACCTCGGTCTCGGCGAGCTCGGCGGCCGGGTCCGAGCCGGAGACGACGCCGACGCCGGCGTAGAGATGCGCCTCGCGGTCGCGCAGCAGCGCGCTGCGCAGGGCGACGCAGAACTCGCCGTCCTCGGTCATGTCCATCCAGCCCACGGGGCCGGCGTACCAGCCCCGGTCCATCCGCTCCAGCTCGGCGATCGTCGCGGCCGCGTCGGGCCATGGCTCGCCGCCGACGGCGGGCGTCGGATGCAGCAGGCCCGCCAGCTCGACGGCGGAGCGCGGTTCGGCCAGCTGCGCGATCACCGGCGTCGCCAGGTGCTGGATGTTGGCCACCTTGATCACCTTCGGCTCCTCGGCCGCCTCGACCCAGACCGCGTGCGGGCGCAGCGCCCTGACGATCCGCTCGGCGACGATCCGCTGCTCACGGCGGTTCTTGTCGCTGCGCAGCAGCTGCTCGCCGAGGTGGTCGTCAACCGCCGGGTCGGAGCTGCGCCGCGTCGAGCCGGCGAGCGCGACCGTCGACACCCCGGCGCCGGCGCGCCGCACCAGCAGCTCGGGGCTGGCGCCGATGAAGGCCCCCTCGGGCGTTCCGCAGCAGAAGCAGAAGCAGGAGGGGAACTGCTCGCGCAGGACTCCGAAGACCGCCGCCGGTTCGTGGGCCGAGGCGGCGGTGACGACGACCTCCCGCGCCAGCACGACCTTGGACAGCTCGCCGGCCTCGATCCTGCTCGTCGCGGCGGCGACGGCGGCTTCGAACTCGGCCGGCGGCCGCACGTTGTGGATCCTCGAGCGCTCCATGAGGTGGGGCTCGAGCAACGGCAGCCGCCCGGGACGCAGCGCGGCCAGCCGCGCCGCCGCCCGGTCCAGGCGACCCTCGACGTCCTCGTCGGCGCCGATGACCATGTTGGCGGTCAGGAAGACCCTCTCCCCGTCCCGGCAGAGCGAGAGCTCGGGCAGGGTCAGGGAAGCCGGTGCGAATGAGGACCACTCCGACGAAGCGGCCCCCTCGGCGTCGAAGGCAAAGCCCCCGCTCCAGACCGGGCCCGCTCCGGCCGGCAAGCCCGTAGGCTCGCCGAGGAACGCGTCAGCGCCAAGTCGCAGGCAATCCTCGGCGACGTCGGTGAACCTGCGCGAGCCGCGGGAGGTGGCCTCGTGCGCGATGCCAAGCGTGGCGAGGGCGAAGCCGCGGTCGGGCTGCTCCCAGCAAAACCAGCGATCGCCGGCGAGCCGGGAGGCGAAGACGGCGGCGGCCGGGTCGAGGCCCTCCACCGCAACGGTCGCGGAGACCAGCGTGCGGCGGCGGCGGCCGGCGACTCGCTCGGCCCCCTCGCGGAGCCGGTGGAGCAGGTCGCTAGTCGCTGCCTCTGGCAATGGCGATCTCACCCGTGCGGACCATCTCGATCAGGCCGTGGGGGCGGATCATCCGCTCGAAGGCCTCGATCTTGTCGGCCGAGCCGGTGACCTCGATCGTCATCGCGCGCCGCGAGACGTCGACGATCTTGGCCCGGAAGATGTCCGCGAACTGGATGATCTCGGCGCGGTTCTCGACCGCGGCGGAGACTTTGAACATCGCCATCTCGCGAGCCACCGTCTCCTCGGGCTCCATGTCACGGATTTTCAGCACGTTGACCAGCTTGTGGAGCTGCTTGATCACCTGGTCGATCGGGTGGACCGCACCGTCCAGCGTCAGCGTGATCCGCGAGATGCTGGGATCGTCGGTGGGGCCCACCGCGAGGGTGTCGATGTTGAAGCCGCGGCGCGAGAAGAGCCCCGCGATGCGAGCCAGCACTCCCGGTTTGTTCTCCACCAGGATCGAGAGGATGTGCTTGCGCCCGCTCAGCTGTCCGGGCACGTGCAGGTCCTCGAGTTTGACCATCTGCGGGGTGCCGGCCTCCATCAGCTGGCCACCGTCGGCGCCTCGACCATGTCCCGTGCGGCCTGGCCGGGCGGGATCATCGGGTAGCAGTTCTCCTCCTGGGCGACCTTGACGTCGACCAGGACCGGCCCGTCGGTCTCCAGGGCGCTGGTCATCGTCTCCTCGAGGTCGGCGGCGTCCTCGCAGCGCAGGCCGGTGGCCCCAAACGCCTCGGCCAGCTTCACCCAGTCGGGGCTGGCGCCCATCTCGACGGAGCTGTAGCGGCGGTCCCAGAAGAGCTCCTGCCACTGGCGGACCATGCCCATGTAGCCGTTGTTCATCAGGAAGACCTTGACCGGGATGTCTTCGGTCACGCAGGTGGCGAGCTCCTGGCAGTTCATGATCAGGCTGCCGTCGCCGGCGAGGCAGACGACCGTGTCGTCGGGGCAGGCGACCTTGGCGCCCACCGCGGCGGGGAGGCCGAAGCCCATCGTCCCCAGGCCGCCCGAGTTGATCCAGCGCCGGGGCCTGTCGAAGCCGTAGTACTGCGCCGCCCACATCTGGTGCTGGCCGACGTCTGAGGTGACGATCGCGTCGCCCTGCGTCGCCCGGTGCAGCGTCTCGACCATGAACTGCGGCTTGATCTCCCCGCCCTTGCCGGGGTCGTAGCGCAGTGGGTGGTCCTCCTGCCAGGCCCGCAGCTGCTTCCACCAGGCGTCGAGCCGCGAGGGGTCGGTCTGCAGGGCGCGGTACTCCCGCGTCAGCTCCGGCAGCACCAGCTTCACGTCGCCGACGATCGGGATGTGGGCGCCGACGTTCTTGGAGATCTCCGCCGGGTCGATGTCGATGTGGATGACTTTCGCGTGCGGGGCGAACTCGTCGAGCTTGCCGGTGATGCGGTCGTCGAAGCGAGCGCCGACGGCGACGATCAGGTCGGCGTTGTCCATCGCCCAGTTGGCGGTCACCGTGCCGTGCATGCCGAGCATCCCCAGCCACTGCTCGTGGGTGAAGGGAAAAGCGCCGAGGCCCATCAGCGTCGAGGTGACCGGGAAGCGATCGGCGCCCGCCAGCTCGCGCAGCTCCTCGGAGGCGTTGCCGTTGACGACGCCGCCGCCGGTGTAGAGGATCGGCCGCTTCGCGTTCGCCAGGGCCTTGGCGGCGATCCGCACCTGCTTGATGTTGCCGCCGCTCATCGGTTTGTAGCCCGCCAGCTCGACCGGCTCGCTGCGCGGCTCGTAGTCGATGTCGGCTCGTGAGAGGTCCTGCGGAATGTCGACCAGGACGGGCCCCGGCCGCCCGGTCGAGGCGACGTGGAAGGCCTCGTGGACGTACTCGGGAATCTGCCGCGGGTCGGTGACCTGGAAGGAGTGCTTTACGAAGGGCAGGGTGGCGCCGAGGATGTCGGCCTCCTGGAAGCCGTCGGTGCCGATCAGCTCGGTGCGCACCTGGCCGGTGACGAAGACCGTCGGCACCGAATCCATCATCGCGTCGGCGATCGCGGTGACGAGATTGGTCGCCCCGGGGCCCGAGGTCGCGAAGGCGACGCCGACGCGGCCGGAAGCCTTGGCGTAGCCCTCGGCGGCGTGGCCGCCACCCTGCTCGTGCCTCACCTGCACATGGCGGATCCCCGCGTCGACGAGCGCGTCGTAGGTGGGCAGGTTGGCTCCGCCGGGGATGCCGAAGATGTCTTTGACGCCCTCGGCCTTGAGACTTTCCATCAATGCATCTGCAGCCCTCATCAAATGACCTCGCGCTCGCTCGCGGCGCAAAGAACTACAGATGGATGCTTGCTCGCTCCGCGCTCCATGGGACTGGCGATGGTACCAGCGGGGCTACGCCTGGCCTGCAGGCGATTTGGCTGGGTTCCAGCGGGTGCTCGGATCGATGTGGCCCTCGATCACGCGCTCCTTGTGTCGCTCGATCGTGTGGATCATCGACTCGACCAGCTCCTCACCGAGCAGGGTTGGCTCTAGGCCGAGGTCGAGCAGCTTGGTGTGGATCGCGTTGTAGTAGTGCTCTTCCTTCTCGACCCGCGGGTTGTCGTAGTGCTGGACGGTCACCGAGTAGCCGAGGCGCTCGGCGGAGTACTTGACCAGGTGGGCGAGGTCGAGCACCGAGAACTGCTCGGTGAACTGGTTGAAGACCCGGAACTCGCCGGCCTCGGCGGGGTTCAGCGCGGCCAGCTCAACACACTGCAAGGTGTCGCGGATGTTGAGGAAGCCGCGCGTCTGACCGCCGCTGCCGTAGACGGTCAGCGGGTGGCCGATCACCGCCTGCAGGCAGAAACGGTTGAGAACGGTGCCGAAGGTCTCGTCGTAGTCGAAGCGGGTGATCAGGCGAGCGTCGCCCGCCGTCTCATCGGTCTCGATCCCGTAGACGACACCCTGGTTGAGGTCTGTTGCCCGCAGGCCCCACATCCGGCAGGCGAAGTGGATGTTGGTCGAGTCGTGGACCTTCGAGCAGTGGTACAGCGAGGCCGGCAGCTTCGGGAACGGCAGGGTGTCGCTGCGCCCCTTGTGCTCGATCCGGATGTAGCCCTCCTCGATGTCGATGTTGGGCTGGCCGTACTCGCCCATCGTCCCGAGCTTGACCAGGTGGCAGTCGGGGACGTGGTCGCGGATCGCGAAGAGCAGGTTGAGGTTGCCGATCGTATTGCCGTACTGGGTCTCGACCGCCTTCTCACGGGAGGCCATCGAGTAGGGCGCCGAGGCCTGCTGGCCATAGTGGATGACAACCTCGGGGAGGGTCTCCGCGACCACGCCTTCCAGGAAGTCGCCATCCTCCACCGCCCCTTCGTAGCTACGGATCTCGTTGCCGGAGATCTCGCGCCAGGCGGCAAGGCGCTCGTCGAGGGGGAGGATCGGCGTCAGCGAGTCGCTGCCGACGCCCTCGACCCAGCGACGGCGCACGAGATTGTCGACGATGGCGACCTCGTGACCGCGGGCCGAGAACCGCAGCGCCGTCGGCCAGCCCAGGTAGCCATCGCCGCCGAGGATCAGGACTCGCATAGGCGCGGCAGGGTAACGGACAAGAGCGACATAGCATCAGGCGGGTGAAGTCGCTGGCGGCGCGCAACGGAGGTCGGGCCGGGCTCGCGGCGCTCGTGGTCATCGTGCTGCTGGGCGCCGGTCTGCGCCTCGACTATGCCTGGGATGGGCGCGCGCCCGTCTACGACGCGGTCGCCTACAACCGCATCGCCGAAAACCTCGAGCAGGGCCGGGGCTTCACGCTGGGCGGGACCGCGACGCAGCCGGCCAGCAACTACTCGCCGGGCCTGCCGCTCCTCGCCGGGGCCCTTTATGAGGTGAGCGGCGGCGCGCATGAGCGCTTTGTCCGCATCGTCCTCGCTCTGATCGGCGCCCTGGCGGCCCTCTTCACCTATCTGATCGGCCGCCGGCTCTTCAATCCCCTGGCAGGGCTGATCGGCGCCGCGGTCGTAGCGGTCTTTCCCGCCCTGCTCGAGTACCAGGGCATGCTGATGTCGGAGCCCTTGGCGGCCACCCTGCTCTCAGCCGCGATCCTGGCGATTCTCTGGGCGTCCGACATGCGACCCGTCGCCGCCGCTCAAGCTCCCGACCCAGCCCTGCGCTGGCTGCTCCCCGGCGCCCTGTTGGGGGCGCTGGCGCTGGCCAGGCCCGAGTACCTGGGCGTCGCCGTCCTGCTCGTAGCGCTGGTCGCCGCCTGGCAATGGCCCGACTGGCGCCGATCGCTGGGACAGGCCGCTCTTCTCTTGCTCGGGATCGCCCTCGTCGTCGGCCCCTGGACCGCCCGCAACGCGATCGTCCTCGATCGCGTCGTGCCGATCTCCACCGGTGGCGGACAGGTGCTCTTCGCCGGGGCCTACATCCCCTCCAAGGGAGACCCCGAACGGGTCGGCGAAGAGGTGCTCGAACGCCACCCCGGCCTGACCAAGCGGCTGGCGGCGGAAAACGGCATCTCGCCGCCGCGGCCAGCCTCCGTGGTCGAGCGGGTGCGTCTGGAGCAGATCCTCACCGCGCTCGCGGCTCAGCGCTATCCGGACCTGGAAGCCGATCGGGCCCTGGCGCGGATGGGCCGCGAACGGCTCTGGCATGACGTCAGCGGTGAACCCACGGCCTATCTGGGGTTCCTCGCCCACAAGATCGCCCGCCTCTGGTCGCCCGGGCCGCGCAAGGTGATGGAGCGGTTGCCCTGGCCGCTGCTGCACTGGGTCACCGTCCTTTTCGCCTTGCTGGGCTTGATCGTCCTCTTTCGGGGCGGGCGGCAACAGGAGGCCCTGCTGCTGGCCACCGTGCTCGTCGCGATCACCGCGGTCAGCGCGCTGCTCGTCGCATCCCCTCGCCGCGTGCTGGTGATGATGCCGCTGCTCGCCGCCCTGGCAGGCGTCGGCGCCGCCTGGCTGCTGGCCCGATCGCGGGGCCCGGAAGGGCGCGCCGCCCGGCAGCGCGGATAGCCTGAGCGACGATGTCACTCCCGCTCTCGCGGTGGGCCCGCGCGCTGCCGGAGCGCTACGGGCGGACCACCCTGCTCATTCTCGTCCTGATCCTGCTGGTCGGCCTGGGCCTGCGCGCCTACCGCGTCGTCGAGCCGCTGGCGACGCCGGGCGACGATGCCCACGCCTACTACGCGCTGTCGAAGGCGCTGTATGAGGAAGGCAGCTACGGCGGCCCGGAGTTCGACGACCCCAGCGACTGGTCGCCGGGGGCGCCGCTGCTCTACGCGGCCAGCTTCTATGCCACCGGCGGAGCCCGCGAAGGAGTGGCGCGGATCGTCGAGGCGCTGCTGGGGGCAGCCGCGATCATCGTCGTCTTCCTGCTCGCGACCAGGATCGCCTGCCGCCCCGCCGGCCTGATCGCCGCCTTCGGGGTCGCGGTCTACCCACCCTTCATCCACTCCACCGGGGCGCTGATGAGCGAGCCGCCAGCCATCTTCACGCTGCCGGCCGCAGTGCTCGCGTTCCTGTGGGCCTCCGATCGCGCCGGCGAGCGGCTGGGGGGCTTGAGCTGGGAGTTCCTCGTTCCCGGCTTTCTCTTCGGGCTGACGGCGCTGATCCGGCCCGAGTACCTGCTCGTGGGCGCGGCCTTCGCGGTGCTGGCGGCGATTCGGGCGGCCCGCACGGCCGAATGGCGCTTCGGCCTCGCCGCGGCCAGCCTCCTCGTCGCCGCCCTGCTCGTCCCGATCGTCCCCTGGATGGTGCGCAACGCGATAGTCCTCGACCGCGTGGTCCCGATCTCCACCGGGGACGGCAAGGCGCTCTACGTGGGCACGTTCCTGCCCGCCGACGGGGAATACCAGCGGGTCAAGGCGATGCTGGTGCGCCGCTACCGGCATCGCGACCTGGCGCCTAATTCCGAGGCTCTGGACCGGGTGGATCCGACGCCCCTGTTCAACCGCGTCGCCGAACGCTATCCCGACCTGCCCCGCGACAAGGCGCTGGGCAAGATCGGCAAGCAGAACTTCTCTCATTTCTTCGGCGAAGACCCGGCCGGCTACCTGGCGATGACCGCCCGCAAGGTCGGCCGCATGTGGAGCAGCGGCATCGGGGAAGCGATGAGCAGCACCGCCGGGCGGGCGATCCAGCTGCTGATCGTGGCGCTCGGGCTGGCCGGGCTGGCCGTGCTGGCAATGCGGCGCCGCTGGTGGGAGCTGCTGGCGCTGGCGACGCCGATCGTCCTCGTCACCCTGGTCGGCGCCGCCAGCCTCGCCGCTCCGCGCCGCAACGAGGTGCTGATGACACTCGTCTTTCCGCTTGCCGCCGCGGCCCTGACGCGGGCCGGAGGGCACTTATCCTCCCGGTCCCAAAAGAGCGCGGCGCAATCGGGCAGCAGAGCCCACGGCCCGGCTCGAGACGGCGAGGCGACGAGCACATCCCCATGACACCGCTGGCAGGAATCTTTCCCTCCGAGCTGACGGCGCTGCGCAGCGCCGGCCTGATCATGGCCGTGGCGCTTGCCGCGTACGCCATCCTGCGCCGCCGCTCGCTGCGCAACGTCGACGTGCTGATCCTGCTCGCCGTCGCGATCGGCCTGGCGCTCGTCGCCGGGACCGAAGTCACCGACAAGCTCCTCTCCACCTTTTCATTCGAGAAGGGCAACGGCGGCCGCATCCTCGGCCTCGCCGTCTTCGCGATCTTCGTCCTCTTCCTGCTCATCCTCAGAGCGCTTTCGCAGGCGGCGCGAAACGCCCGCCAGCTCTCGGCGGTCCTGGAGGGGCTGGCCTGGGAGGAGTTCCGCCAGGCGGAGCTGCCGGAGCGCTTCAAGGGCCGGGTCGCGATCCTCATCCCCGCCTACAACGAGGTCGAGAACATCGGCCACGTGCTCGAGCAGATGCCGAGCGAGGTCTGCGGCGTCGCGACCGCGGTGCTGGTCGTCGACGACGGCTCGCGCGACGGGACGGCCGACGCAGCGGCCGAGCATGGAGCGGTCGTCGCCCGCCACGTGATCAACCGCGGCGGCGGCGCGGCCCTTCGCACCGGCTACCGGCTGATGGTCGAATCGGGCGCCGAGGTGGTGGTCACGCTGGACGCCGACGGCCAGCACCTCCCCGCCGAGATGGAGCGCCTGGTCAAACCGGTGCTCGACGGCGAGGTCGACGTGGCGCACGGCTCGCGGGTCCTCGGCCACGCCGACAGCAACCACTTCGCGCGCGAGCTCGGGATCGTGTTCTTCAACCGTCTCGTCTCGCTGATCACGCGCACCCACGTGACCGACTGCTCCAACGGCTACCGGGCGGTGCGCACCACCGTCCTCCCCCAGCTGGTCCTGCGCCAGGAGCAGTTCCACACCTCCGAGTTCATGATCGAGGCGATCAAGCGCGGGGTGCCGGCGAAGGAGATCCCGATCACGGTCGAACGGCGGCTGCACGGCCACTCGAAGAAGCCGGCGGTCGTGCGCTACGGCCTCGGCTTCGCCAACGCGATCCTCCGCACCTGGCTCAGATGAGCCCGCCGCCTTGGATCGCTCACTCCACCCCGGGGTGGCGGACGGCGGCGGGGTCGGGCAGGTAGAGGTCGGTGCCGCAGCGGGGGCAGACCTGGACGTAGAGCTTCAGCGCCTTGCCGCAGGTGGGGCACTGCCGTTCCGGTTCGACCTTCTCGGAGCGATAGAGGATCACGGCGATCAGGCCAAGCGGGGGCAGCACCGTCCCGATCAGCAGCCAGACCCAGAACGAGCTGCCCTTGCCGCGGCCGATGATCGCCGTGGCTAGGCCGAACGAGAAGGCGATGACGAGGTACTCGAGTCCCATGGCCCTATTGTCGCCTCCAGGGGCTTGGGATGCCCGATCGAGCCGACCTCGGAGAGGTCGCGGCTGAAAGGCAGGCTGGCGGTCCAGTCGATCACCGCGCGGGCCTTGCGGGCCGCACCGGGAATCTGGCTCATGTGGTAGGTCCGCGCCAGCCACCAGGCGGGGAAGCCGCGGAATGTCCGCTTGCCGATCCTCCCCACCGCCTTGTAGCGGCCGAGGTTCACGAAGGCGGCGCTGCCGCGGTAGTCGAATGCCTGCGCCGTGCCCACTCCGAGCTCGGCGGCGATGTTGCGCGCCGCCACCGGGCCCTGCCTGACCGCGTGCTGAGCGGTCGGCGGGCAGAGGCCGCCCTGGGGGTTCGGCGCCGCGGCGCAGTCGCCGATCGCCCAGACCCCGTCCATGCCCTGCACGCGCAGGTGCTCGTCGACGGGCACGCGCCCCTTCTCATCCAGCGGCACCGACAGCTGCCTCAGGCTCGGGTGGGGCGCGACCCCGGCCGTCCAGACGATCGTCCGCGTGGGCAGCGTCTCACCGCTGGAGAGCCGGGCGCTGTCGGCCGCGGCCTCCTCGAGCGTGGTCCCGAGGCGAATGTCGATACCGCGCCCGCGCAGCTCGCGCAGCGCGTAGTCGGCGAGGCCGGCGTCGATCTCCGGCAGCACCCGGTCCGCCGCCTCGACGAGCACCCAGCGCATGCCATGCAAGCGGGCGCGCGGATAGCTCTTCATCGCATCGGCGGCGAAGTCCTGCAGCTCGGCCAGCGCCTCGAGCCCGGCGTAGCCGCCGCCGACGAAGACGTAGGTGAGCAGCTCGTCGCGACGGTGGGCGTCCTCACTCGCGTTCGCCGCCTCCAGGGTCTCGATCACGTGGTTGCGCAGCCAGATCGCGTCGGCGAGGCTCTTGAAGCCGATCGCGTGCTCGGAGAGGCCGGGGACCGGCAGCGTCCTCGACACCGAGCCGAGAGCGAGCAGCAGCTGGTCGTAGGGCAGCTCCTCGCTGTCGCCGTCGCGACCGCGCAGCTCGACCGTGCGGGTGGCGGGGTCGTGACCGACCACGGTGCCGAGGCGCAGGTAGGTCCGCTCGAGGATCTCGCGCAGCGGCGTGACCACGTGGCGCGGCTCCAACGTCCCCGCCGCCGCCTCGGGCAGGAACGGCGTGTAGAGAAGGAAGTTGACGTCGTTGACGAGGGTCAGCCGCGTCGACTGCTTGGGCATCAGCCGCTCCAGCTCGCGGGCGGCCATCGCACCCCCGAAACCTCCACCGGCTATGACGACGTTCCAGGCCACATGCCCAAGGTAGCACTTTGTAACAACGTGTCACAAAGTGCCGAAACGCACTTCGTAGGGGATGCCTTGCTGGGACGCTAGATGCCCAGTTGCTCGCGGATCAGGCGGTTGACCTCGCCCCCGTCGGCGCGCCCCTTGGTCTCCTTCATCACCGCGCCGACTATGGCGCCGATCGCCTTCGGGTTGCCCGACTTGATCTGCTCCGCAGCCTCGGCGTTGGCCTCGATCGCGGCTGCCACGATCCCCTCCATCTCGCCGCTGTCGGAGATCTGCGCCAGTCCCTCCCGCTCGACGATCGCGGCCGGGTCGCCGCCCTCGGCGACCAATGCAGAGAGAACGGTCTTGCCGCTGCCGTGGGAGATCCTCTTCTCCTGCACCAGGAGGACGAGCGCGGCAAGCGCCTCGGGGCTCACCTTCGAGCCCGCGGCAGCGGCGCCGTCGCCGTCCTGCCGCAGCGCCGCGGCCAGCTCGCCGGTCACCCAATTGGCGACGACCCGCGCCTCGATGCCCTCGGCCGCCGCGGCGGCCTGCTCGAAGTAAGCGGCCGTCTCGGGGTCGGCGGCCAGCAGCGCCGCGACGTCGGCGGGCAGCCCCATCTCGCTTCCGTAGCGCTCGATGCGCGCAGCCGGCAGCTCGGGGAGCGACTCGCGGGCTTCGCGAAGCATCTCCTCGGTCGGCGCCAGGGGCACCAGGTCGGGCTCGGGGAAGTAGCGGTAGTCGTGGGCCTCCTCCTTGGAGCGCAGCGAGGTCAGCGTGCCGTCGCCGGGGTGGAAGTGGAGCGTCTCCTGCGCCACGGTTCCCCCCGCCTCGAGTAGCTCGCGCTGGCGGCCCAGCTCGGCTTCGATCCCCCGCTCCAGGAAGCGGAAGCTGTTCATGTTCTTGAGCTCGGTCTTGGTCCCCAGCCCCTCGCTGCCCCGCGGGCGCACCGAGACGTTGGCGTCGACGCGCAGGCTTCCCTCCTCCATGTTGACGTCGGAGACACCCAGCTGGCGGACGGTCTCGCGCAGCAGGCGGGCCCAGGCGGCCGCCTCGGAGGCGCCGCGCAGGTCGGGCTCGGTGACGATCTCGACCAGCGGCGTGCCGCCGCGGTTGAAGTCGACCAGCGAGGCGCCGGAGCCATGGATGCGGCCGCTCTCGCCGACGTGGATCATCTTCGCCGCGTCCTCCTCGAGGTGGGCGCGGTGGATGCGGACGTCGCCGAGCCGGCCGGCGCCGCAGATCGGGATGTCGTACTGACTGATCTGGTAGGCCTTCGGGCTGTCGGGATAGAAGTAGTTCTTGCGGTGGAAGATCGAGCGCGGAGCGACCTCGCAATTCAGCGCCGCGCCGATCTGCAGCGCGTAGCGGATCGCCTGCTCGTTGGGGACCGGCAGCACACCGGGGTGTGCGAGGCAGACGGGGCAGGTGTGAATGTTGGGCTCGTCGCCGAAGGAGAGCGCGCAGCCGCAGAACATCTTTGTCTTCGTGGCGAGCTGGACGTGGATCTCGAGGCCGATCACGGCTTCGAGGTCGCTGCCCTGCAGGGAAGGCGGCTGGGCCGGCGCGTCAGCCACCGGGGGTCCCTCCGGGGGCGCGGCCCGCGCTAGCCACCCAGGCCCTCCGGCCTGGCATCGAAGCCGATCGCCTGCTCCAGTGCGAAGGCGGCCTCGAGCAGCTTCTGCTCGGCGAAGGCGGGGGCGGCGATCTGGAAGCCGACCGGCAGTTGGGGGCCGCCCCCCTCGGGCTCGGCGAGCCCGGCCGGGATCGAGATCGCGGGGATGCCGGCGAGGCTCATCGGCACCGTGAAGAAGTCGTTCATGTACATCGCCAGCGGATCGTCGACCTTCTCTTCGAGGCCGAATGCGACCGAGGGCGACGTCGGCGTGACGACGAAGTCGAAGTCGGAGAAGGCGGCGGCGAAATCGGCGGCGATCTTGGTCCGCACCCGCTGCGCGCGCCCGTAGTAGGCGTCGTAGTAGCCGGAGGAGAGCGCGTAGGTGCCGAGCATGATGCGGCGCTTCACCTCGGGACCGAACCCCTCCGCCCGGGTCTCCTCATACATCGCGATCAGGTCCCCCTCTCCCGCCGGCGCCCGCATGTCGTAGCGGACGCCGTCATAGCGGGCGAGATTGGAGGAGGCCTCGGCCGGGGCGATCACGTAGTAGGCGGAGATTCCGTGCTCGGCGTGCGGCAGCGGCGCCTCGGCCACCTCGCCGCCGAGCCGCTCGATCGTCGCCAGCGTCGCCTCGAAGCTGTCCCGAACGCCGCTGTCGATCGCGTCGCGGGCCAGCTCCGCCGGGACGGCGAAGCGCAGGCCGCTGAGGTCCTCTCGGCTGGGCGTCTCGATGCCTCCCTCGATTCCGACCGAGGTCGAGTCGCATGCGTCGCGGCCCTGCAGCACGTCCAGCATCAGGGCGGCGTCGGTGACGTCGCGGGTCAGCGGGCCGCACTGGTCGAGCGAGGAAGCGAAGGCGATCATCCCGTAGCGAGACACCGCTCCGTAGGTCGGCTTCAGGCCGACGATGCCGCAGAGCGCCGCCGGCTGTCGGATCGAGCCGCCGGTGTCGGTGCCGATCGCGCAGGGCGCGAGGCCCCCCGCCACCGCAGCCGCGGAGCCGCCGGAGGAGCCGCCGGGAACGCGGCCGCGGTCCCAGGGGTTGAGCACCGGCCCATAGGCGGAGTTCTCGTTCGAGGAGCCCATCGCGAACTCGTCCATGTTGGTCTTGCCGAGCACGCCCGCCCCGGCCTCGGCGAGCCGCCGCACCGCCGTGGCGGTGTAGGGCGGCAGGTAGCCCTCGAGAATGCGCGAAGCCGCCGTGGTCGGCACGCCCTCGGTGCAGAAGATGTCCTTGACAGCCACCGGGACGCCGGCGAGCGCCCCGTCGCCGGCGGAGCCGTCTCCCTTCGAGGGCCCCCCGCCGCTCGCCGCGCCGGTGCCGTCAGCCGGCGCCTCCGTCCGCGCGAGGTAGGAGTTGAGCTCGTCCCCGGCGGCCGCGGCGCGCCATGCGTCGAAGTACTCCTCCGGTGCCAGATCCCGCGCTCTGATCCGCTCCGCAGCCTGCGCGACGGTGAGCTCGAGCAGCTCGCGGCTCACGAGTCGGCCTGCGGGGAGGGGACGCGGAAGGCGCCGTCGGCGGTCTCGGGCGCGGGCTCCAGGACCCGCTCGCGGGGCCAGCTAGGCCGCGGCTCGTCGGGGCGCAGCACGTTCTCCAGCTCGACCACGTGCGAGGTGGGTTGGACATCGCCCAGGTCGAGCTCGGCTATCCGATCGACGTGCTCGAGGATCGAGGACAGCTCGCCCGCCATCTTCGCCACCTCGTCCTCGCTGAGGCGCAGGCGGGACAGCCTGGCTACATGGAGGACCTGCTCGCGATCGATCACGCGGCGGATTCTAGGTATGAGCCAAGGCCCGAGGCTCGACGGCCCCTGAGCTGGGGCCCGAGCCGACGGACGCCGACCTCCTGGCTGCCTGGCCAGTTAGAGTGCCGCGCAATGCGGGGTCCTGCGGCGGAGAGATTCATCGTCCTCAGCCTGCGGCTGATGGCCGCCAGCTTCGCCGTCGTCGGGATCCTCTTCATCGCCCTCCCCAACGGGGTGCTCGACACGATCTCCGACCTCGGCGACTCCCTGGGCGGCTTCACCCGCGCCCCGCACGGCAGCGAGGAACTCTGGCTCGCCCTGGCCTTCGCCTACATGGTCGTGATCACGGGCATCTGCCTCGTCGTCCAGGCGGACGTCGTCCGCTACCGGCCGCTGCTGCTGGTACTCGCCGCGGGGAAGACGGCCTCCTCGCTCGGCTCGCTCGGCTTCTACCTCTTCGACCAGGACGTCTTCATCTATCTGCTCAACTTCCTGGTCGACGGCTTTCTCGCCCTGGCGGCGCTCTGGCTCTGGTCCCTGGTGGGACGGGTCGATCGCCCCACGGCCCCCGGCTGACAGCGCTCGCCGGGGCTTTCAGCCGCCGAGCAGCGCACCCTCAGCGCGATCTGCGAAGCGATGGCGCCCGGCCTCGACGGCCTGCCGGCGGCGGAGCGGACCGTCGACGTCTCCGGCCCGGTGGCGAGCTTCCTCGGCTCCGTCTCGCCGGGGATGCGCAACCGCATCAGGCTCGCCCTGCGGGCCTTCGAGTGGCTGCCCTTCCCGTGGCGCTTCAGCCGCCTGGACCTGGCGACCCGGGAAGACTTCCTGCGCCGCATGGAGGGCTCGCGCTTCGGGCTCCACCACGACCTGCTCCTGATGGCCAAGGTCTTCTCGACGCTCGGCTACGCGACGGCGCCGGAGGTCGAGCAGCGCCTCGA
>DASSTR010000093.1:0-18124 GCA_035707825.1 Solirubrobacterales bacterium | reverse complement strand
CTTCGTGCGCGGCGACGGCTCGGCCGACATCGCGATCGGGCCCGGAACGGGCCTCGGCCTCGCCATCGTCCGCGCCGTCGCCACCTCCCACAACGGCACCACCGAAGTCACCGAATCAAAATCCGGCGGCGCTCTGTTCCGAGTGTCTTTGCCCCTAGCCACCGCTCCTCGGGCGGGTGGTGTTGGGGAGGGGGCGTCCCGCCGCAGCCCGGAGGCTCCTGAGGGGAACGCTTCAAAAAAACAGTTTGTGGGGACCCATCCCCCGAAGGAGCGCGCAGGGCAAGGCGGGGCACCCCCTCGCCAATAACAGGACCCGCCCGCCTAGCGGCCTGGCTAGACCTCAACCACGACAGGAAGAATCATCGGCCGCCGGCGCAGTTTGTCGTAGACGAACCTGGCCACCGCGTCGTGGAGGTCTTCCTGGATCAGGTGGAGCTCCCGGGTGCCGGCCTCGGCCGCCTCCTCGAGCGAGTCCTCGGCGACGTCCTGCAGGTCTTCGACGAGCCCATCGGCTTCGTCGAGGAAGGCGACGCCGCGGAAGATCACCTCCGGGTCGGTGACGACGCTGCCGTCATCGGAGGAGATCGTCGCGACGACGATGAAGATCCCATCGGCGGAGATCGTGCGGCGGTCGCGCAGGGCGACGTCGTCGGGCTCACCCACGTCGACCCCGTCGACGAAGACGACGCCGGCGTGGACGTCCTCCCCGAAGCGGGCGCCGTCCGCGTCGATCTCGAGCGGCAGGCCGTTGCGCCCCTGGAAGACGTTCTCGGGGTCGATGCCGACCGAGTGGGCCAGCTCCGCATGCAGGCGCAGCCGCTTGTGATCGCCATGGATGGGCAGCACGTAACGGGGTTTGGTCAGGTTGAGCATCAGCTTCAGCTCCTCCTGCCAGCCGTGGCCGGAGGCATGGATCGGCGCGTCCTGCGCGGTAACCACGGAGGCGCCGATCTCATAGATGCGGTCGATCGTTTCGTTGACCGCCCGCTCGTTGCCGGGCACCGGAGTGGCCGAGAAGACGACCGTGTCGCCCGAGTGCAGGCGAACGTCGCGGTGGTCGTTGTTGGCCATCCTGCGCAGGGCCGAGAGCGGCTCGCCCTGGCTGCCGGTGGAGATGACGATCACCTTGTCGTCGGGGAAGTCCTCGATCTCACGCGGCTGGATAAAGAGGCCCGACGGGGCCGCCGCGATGCCGAGATTGGAGGCGATGTTGAAGTTCTTGCGCATCGAACGGCCGACCAGGGCGACGCGCCGGTCCAGCGCCACGGCGGCATCTATCACCTGCTGAACCCGGTGGATGTTCGACGCGAAGGAGGTGACGACGATGCGGCCCTCGCAGGCGCCGAAGGTCTCCAGCAGAGCGGGCCCGACGCTCGACTCCGACGGCGCGATGCCGGGACGGTCGGCGTTGGTCGAATCCCCGCAGAGCAGCATCAGCCCTTCCCTGCCCAGCTCCGCGAGCCGCGAGATGTCGGCCGGCCGGCCGTCCACCGGGGTCTGATCGAACTTGTAGTCCCCCGTCATCAGGATCTTGCCCAGGTCGGTGCCGAGGATCACGCCGCGCATATCTGGGATCGAGTGCGAGAGGTGGACCAACTCGAGCTCGAAGGGCCCGAGCTGCACCTTCTCCCCCGCCGGCAGCTCCTGCAGCGGAGCGTCCTTCAACTTGTGCTCGTCGAGCTTGGAGCGGACCATGCCGATCGTCAGCAGGCCTCCGTAGATGACCGGGGGCTGGCCCACCTCGCGCAGCACGTAGGGCAGAGCGCCGACGTGGTCCTCGTGCCCGTGGGTGAGCACGATCGCCTCGATGTCCTCGGCTCGGTCGCGCAGGTAGGAGAAATCGGGCAGGACCAGGTCGATGCCGAGCATCTCCGCGGTGGGGAACATCAGACCGGTGTCGACGACGACGATGCGGCCGTCGTATTCGACCACCGTCATGTTCTTACCGATCTCCCCCAGTCCGCCCAGGGGAAGGATTCGCAGCTTCTTGCTCATGACTAGAGCCTCGGGTCGCGAGCCGCGCTGCTCATGAGGCCACCGGCAGGCCGACGCTCTGCAGCGCCTTCTCGATTACGGCCCGCTGCTCCTCGTCGGCCTCGACCAGAGGCAGCCGCAGCTTTCCGGAGGGGATCGAGCCGAGCATCTCCAGCGCGGCCTTGACCGGAATCGGGTTCGTCGTGACCGCAAGCGCGGCATACAGCAGCCGCAGCTCGGCGTCGACCTCACGCGCTCGCTCGATGTCGCCGGCCTGGGCCGCGTCCCACATCTCGCGCATCTGCGGGCCGACCAGCTGGGAGGCGACCAGAATCCCGCCGGCCCCGCCGATTTCGAGCGTGCGCAGGTAGGCATCGTCGTTGCCGGCCAGCAGGGCGAGGCCCTCGATCGGCTCCAGCTCGTCGTTGTTGGCCTGCTTGACGGCGATGACGCTGTCGATCTTGGCCAGCTCGGCGAGCTGCGCCGGCGGCACGTTGACGATCACCCTCGAGGGGATGTTGTAGGCGATCAGCGGCATCCCGGGCACCGCTTCGGCGATCGCTTCGAAGTGGGCCTGGATCCCAGCCGGATTGGGCTTGTTGTAGTAGGGGGTCACGATCAGCGCCGCCACGGCGCCGGCCTCCGCCGAGGCCTTGGTCAGCTCGATCGAGTGCCGGGTGTCGTTCGTCCCCGTGCCGCAGATGACCTGGGCCCGGTCGCCGACCTCGTCGACGACGGCGCGCAGCACCGCGATGTGCTCCTCGTCGTCGAGCGTCGCCGCCTCACCGGTCGAGCCGGCGACGACGATGCCGTGCGAACCGCTCTCGACGACCGCGGCGGCGAGCCGCCGCGTGGCCGCCTCGTCCACCCTCCCACTCTCGTCGAAGGGGGTCGCCATCGCCGTCAGTACCCCGCCGATTGCCGTCATCGCGTCCAGCGTATCCAGATGGAGAGGGGACCGACCACTTAGAGCAGGGTCTCGAGCCCGACGGTGAAGCGCTCGGGCAGCTCAGGGACCTTGCGCACCGCAAGCAGGACGCCCGGCATGAAGGAGCGCCGGTCGATCGAGTCGTGGCGGATGCTCAGCGTCTGCCCCTCGCCGCCGAAGATGACTTCCTGGTGGGCGACGAGGCCCGGGAGGCGCACCGAGTGGATCGGCTCGTGGACGTTGCCGCCGGCCTCGCGGATCAGCTCCGCGGTGCGCTTCGCGGTCCCGGAAGGGGCGTCGAGCTTGCGATCGTGATGGAGCTCGACGATCTCGCACTCCGGCATGTGGCGGGCGGCGAGCTGCGCCGCCTCCATCAGCAGCACCGCGCCGATGGCGAAGTTGGGAGCCACGAAGCAGTTGGCGCCGCCGGCCTCCTCGGCCGCCGCGCGCATGGCCTCGAGGTCGAAGCCGGTGGTTCCGACGACGACGTGGACGCCGGCGCCGAGGCAGGCCTTGGCGTTCTCGAGGGCGGTGTCGGGAGTGCTGAAGTCGACGACCACGTCGGCATCGCCGAGCACTTCGGCAAGGCCGGCGTCAAGCGACGGGTCGGCGCGGCCGCTCAGCTCCAGGTCCTCGGCCCCCTCGACCGCCTCGCAGACGGCCTGGCCCATCCGGCCGGCAGCCCCGGATACCGCGACCCGGGTCCCACCCGCCATCCCCGGACGCGGAAGCGAATGGCTGTCCATATCTGATTCCTCAGGCATTCGCGAGAGCCGAGGAGATGGCGGAATTTTCCAGCGCGTTGCGGAAGCAGTTCTCGTCGCGCCCGATACAGGCGGCCGAAAGCCGCTCCGCGCCGTAGAGCTCGGCGGCCAGCGCCTCCAGGCCCTCGACGCTGACGGCGTCGACCTTCTCGAGCATCTCGTCGAGAGTTTCGATCGGCAGGTCGAAGAGGGTCGCCCGCGAGATCCGCGACATCCGCGCCGCCGTCGACTCCGAGGAGAGCACGAGCCGGCCCTTGACGTTCTCCTTGGCGCGGGCGAGCTCGTCCGTGGAGACGGGCTCGCTGCGGATCCGCTCCAGCTCGGCGCCGATGATCGAGCAGGCCTCCTCGACGTTGTCCTCGCGGGTGCCCACATAGGTCGCCACCAGGCCAGAATCGGTGAACTGCTCGCTGTAGGAGCCGACCGCATAGGCCAGGCCGCGCTTCTCGCGCACCTCGCGGAAGAGCCGCGAGGAGGTCGAGCCGCCGAAGATCGAGTCGAGGACGGCGAGCGCGTAGCGGCGCTCGTCCTCACGCGTGATGCCCGGCGCTCCAAAGCAGATGTGGTACTGCTCGGTCTCCTTGGCGTAGAAACGCAGCCGCGCCTCCTCACCCGGCGCTTCGGCGCCGCCGGCGCCGTTGCCGCCGGCCGCCGGGGAGACCAGGCGCTGTGAGAGCTCGACGACACGGTCGTGATCGACGTGCCCGGCCGCTCCGACGACGATGTTGGCGCCCGTGTAGCGCGCCTGGTGGTAGGCGGAGATCTCGGGAACCGGGATCGAGGCGATCACCCCGGCCTCGCCGAGCACGCGGCGGCCGAGCGGATGGCTGTCGAAGACGGCCCCGGCGAGGATGTCGTGGACGCGGTCCTGGGGCTCGTCCTCATACATCGCGATCTCCTCCAGCACCACCTCGCGCTCGGAGTCGATTTCCGGGAAGGTCGGCGTCAGCAGCATCTCGGCCAGCAGGTCGAAGACCTCCTCGGTGTGCTCGTCGAGGAAGCGCGCGTGCAGGTGCGTCGTCTCCTTGCCCGTCGCCGCGTTGACCGAGGCGCCGAGGCCGTCCAGGCGCTCTGAGATCTCGATCGCCGAGAAGCGCGGCGTGCCCTTGAAGAGCAGGTGCTCGAGGAAATGCGAGACGCCGGCCTGCGCCGGCGTCTCGTCCCGTGAGCCGGTGCGCACCCAGAGGCCGAGCGCCACGGATCGCACCGAAGGAACCTCTTCGGTGACGACCCGGACGCCCGAATCCAGCTTGGTGAGCTCGGCGGCGTTCAAAGGACCGCTAGTGGGGGCGCTCCCGATCGCGCCGCCCGCGACCCTCGCGCCCTCCGCGGCGGCCGCCCTCGCGGTCGCCGCCGTTGCGCCTCGGGCCACCGTCGCCGGTGCCGACCGATGCCAGTTCCTCCGCGCTTTTACCCGCGATCGACGGGTCATCGGAGAGACGCAGGCCGACGCGGCCGCGCTCGCGGTCCACCTCGACCACCGTGACGTCGATCACCTCGCCGGAGCTGAGCACGTCGTCCACCGAGTCGACCCGCTCGCCGGGTTTCACGTTGGAGATGTGCAGCAGGCCGTCGGTGCCCTTGACCAGCTCGACGAAGGCGCCGAAGGTGGTCGTCTTGACGACCTTCGCCGATTTGTAGCGATCGCCGACTTCGGCCTCCTTGGTCATCGACTGGATGCGGCCGACGCATGCTTCGACCAGCGAACCGGTCGGCGCGTAGACGCGCACGGTGCCGTCGTCCTCGACGTCGATCTCGGCTTCGAACTCCTCGCACAGGGCGCGGATCGTTTCGCCGCCTTTGCCGATCACGGCGCCGATCTTCTCCGGGTCGATCTTGATCGCTTCGATCCGGGGGGCGTGCTGGGAGAGCGTCTCCCGTGGGCCATCGATCGCTTCGGCCATCTTGCCGAGGATGAACTGGCGTCCCTGGTTGGCCTGGGTCAGCGCATCGCTGAGGATGTCGAAGGTGACGCCGGTGATCTTGATGTCCATCTGCAGGGCGGTGATGCCCTCAGCGGTACCGGCGACCTTGAAGTCCATGTCGCCGAGGTGGTCCTCGACGCCGGCGATGTCGGTGAGGACGATGTAGTCGTCGCCCTCTTTGATCAGACCCATCGCAACGCCGGCAACCGGTGCGCTGACGGGCACACCCGCCGCCTGCAGCGCCATCGAAGAGGCGCAGACCGAGCCCATCGACGAGGAGCCGTTGGACTCCAGCGTCTCCGAGACGACCCGCAGCACGTAGGGGAAGTCCTCTTCGTCGGGAATGCTGGCAAGCAGGGCTCGCTCGGCGAGCGCGCCATGGCCGATGTCGCGGCGCTTGGGGCCGCGCATGAAGCCGGCCTCCCCGACCGAGAAGGGCGGGAAGTTGTAGTGGTGCCAGAACCGTTTCGTCGTCGCCATGCCGAGCGTGTCGAGGCGCATGTCCATGCGCGTCGTACCCAGGGCGACGTTGGAGAGGATCTGCGTCTCGCCGCGGGTGAAGAGCGCCGATCCGTGCACCCGAGGCGAGATGTCGACCTCGCACTCGATCGGCCGGATCTCGTCCTGCGCGCGGCCGTCGGGGCGCTTCTTGTCGACGGCGATCGCCTTGCGGATCGTGTCCTTCTCGATGTGATCGAAGGCGGCGGAGACTTCCGACTTGCGCTCGGCCGGGGCGTCGCCGTCGGACTCCGGCGCGTACTTGGCCACGACTTCGTCCTTGACCTTGTCGATCGCCTCGTAGCGCTCGAGCTTGCCCTCGGTGGCGATCGCGTCGACCAGAGCCTGGCCGTGCGAGGCGCGGATCTCGTCGATCAGGGCCTCGTCGATCTTCGGCTCCTCGACCTCGAGCTTCTTCTTGCCGGCCTTCTCGGCCAGCTCCTGCATCGCCGCGCAGAGCTTCTTGATCTCCGAGTGGGCGATGTCGAGGGCGTCGAGGATCTCGGCCTCGGTGACGCCGTCGGCGCCCGCCTCGACCATCAGGATCGCCTCGTCGGTACCGGCGACGATGAGGTCCATTTCAAGCCCCTCGAGGCTCTCCTCGGGGGGGTTGACGACGAAGTCGCCCTCGAGTTTGCCGACCCGCACGGCGCCGACGTGAGCGGCAACCGGGACCGGCGAGATCGCCAGGGCCGCGGAGGCGCCGTTCATCGCCAGGATGTCGTAGGGGTGGACGTGGTCCACGGAGAGGGGTGTCGCGACCAGCTGGGTCTCGTAGTGCCAGCCCTTGGGGAACAGCGGCCGGATCGGCCGGTCGATCATGCGGGCGGTCAGCGTCGCCTTCTCGCTGGATTTGCCCTCGCGACGGAAGAACGAGCCCGGGATCTTGCCCGCGGCGTACATCCGCTCCTCGATGTCGACGGTGAGGGGAAGGAAGTCCACATCGCGCAGGCTGCCCATCGTCGCGGTGCAGAGCACCATCGTTTCGCCCGACTGGACGACAACGGCGCCGCTCGCCTGCCTGGCGAGTTTGCCCGTCTCGAAGGAAATCTGGCTGTCGCCGACATCCACCGAAACGCGGCTAACGTCAAACATGCTCATTTAGTTGTTACCTCCGGCCGCCCGGATGGCGACCATTTGCTTTCAGAACTCGCGTTCTCTTTCGCGAAAGAGAGTACAGGGCCACCGGCATGCGCGGCATGCGCTCACCGCAAGCTGAAAGTCGCCGGCGTGCCGGTGACGCCGGCCCGAATCCCGGACTCGAAGTCCCGCCGCACCCGCATCGCCACCGCCGGGGACCGCCGGTCGGCCTCGAAGCGATCGAGGTCGAGGTCGAGCCGTTCGACCCGCTGCCACAGATGCGGATCGTCGACGCGGCCGCGTTCGGCGTAGAGCGAGTCGACCATCTCGAAGAACCTGCCCTGGGCGCCCGCCGCCTCGGCCGCCGCGTGCAGCGCCGGCGAGCGGGGATGCTTGCCGGCGACCGGGAAGTGGCGGAAGGCGAGCCTGACCGGCCGCTCGCGTATCTCCATCCAGGCGGCGGCGCAGTGCGGGCAGCCGAGGTCCGCGTAGACGACCAGATCGGGTCCCTCCCCCCGCACGTGGTCGTCCGCGCCGACGGCGGGCACGGCGGCGCTGGTCAGATCGCTCACGACCGGGATCGTGACAGGCATAAGACTCCCCAGCCGCCGAGTTTCACCGAGTCCGCCGAAAGGTCCCTTTAGGGGATGTTTTGGCGGACTCGCGAGAGCCAGGTGCGCAAGAGCCCCCTAAAGCGCAAAAGAGTGCGGCGAACCAGTGCCGGTTCTGCCACGCAAGGGAACGGGGCCCTGTCTGCCACGCAAGGGAACGGGACCCTGTCTGCCTTGGGAGGGGACGGAGCCCTGTCGGCCGTGCAAGGAGTGGCTTCGTCTGCAGCGCGGAGTCGGCTAAATCGGACTAGGCCGGGTCAGGCGCTCGTGCCGGCGCCGGCGAGAGCGTCGAAGATCAGGTTGGCGCCGGGAACCTCGAGCGGCGTCGGCGACTCGTGGACCCACTCGACGATCCCCTCCTCGTCGATGAGGACGAGAGAGCGGTTGCCGTGGCCGACCTTGTCGATGTAGGCGCCGTAGGCGCGGCAGACCTCGCCCTTGGGCTCGAAGTCGGCGAGCAGGGGGATCTCGGTGCCGAGCCGCTCCTGGAAGGCCTTGTGGGCGAAGGCGTGATCGACGCTGATCCCCAGCATCTCCACACCGAACTCGTCGATCTGGGGCTTTACCTCCTGATAGATCGCCAGCTGGTCGGTGCAGACGGGGCTGAAATCGAGCGGGTAGAAGACGAGCAGGACCTTGCGGCCGCGGAAGCCGGCCAGCGAGACCTTCTCGCCATCCTGGTTTCTGAGCGTGAAATCGGGAGCCGGCTCGCCGGCCGCGATCATCGCCGCAGACCGAGCTCGGCGACCAGGGCGCGGTAGCGCTCGAGGTCGTTGCGCTCCAGGTAGCGGAGCATGCGGCGGCGCTTGCCGACGAGCATCAGCAGGCCGCGGCGCGAGTGATGGTCTTTGGCGTGCGTGCGCAGGTGGCCGGTCAGCTCGTTGATGCGCTCGGTCAGCAGCGCGACCTGCACCTCGGCCGAGCCGGTGTCGCCATCGGCACGGCCGTATTTGCCGATCAGCTCGCTCTTCTTTTCCTTGGTCAGGCTCATCTCAAAAAAGGCCGCGCACCCGGGGTGTCACGGCAACTGGAAGCTAGCACAGACCTGCTTGGCATCCTCGACGTCGATTCGCATCTGGGCGATCAGCTCCTCGACGCTGGCGAAGCGTTTCTCGCCGCGCAGCCGCTTCACGAATGCGACCCGCAGGACCCGCCCGTAGAGGTCTTCCTCGCGGTCGATCAGGTAGGTCTCGATCAGGACGCCGCGCCCGGTCTCGAAGGTCGGCCGCACACCGACGTTGACCGCGGCGGGCACACCGTCGGCGAAGGCCGCGTAGACGCCGTGGCCGGGGATCGCAAGGCGGTCGTCGGGGACGATGTTGGCGGTCGGGAAGCCGAGCTCGCGGCCGCGCTGGTCGCCGGACACGACCTCCCCCTCGACCATGAACGGGGCCCCCAGGCAGCGCCGCGCCCCCTCCATGTCCCCGGCGGCGACGAGGGCGCGGATCCGGGTCGAGGAGACCGTTTCGCCGTCGACCTCGACCAGCGGCACCACCCGGGTCTCGAACTCGGTACGGGCCGCGAGCATCTCCGGGTCGCCCTTGGCTTTCGCTCCGAAACGGAAGTTCTCGCCAACCGAGACCCGCTCGGCGGCCAGGCGCTCGACCAGGACGCGCTCGATGAAATCCTCGGCGCTGACCTGCGCGAAGTCGCGGTCGAAGGGGATCACGACCAGCTCGCGGACGCCAAGTCCGTCGATCACGTCGCGCTTGACCCCGAAGGGCATGATCAGCTTCGGCAGCGCCGCCGGGTGGAGGACCTCGAGCGGGTGGGGCTCGAAGGTGAGCACCGTGTCGGCGTCGTCGATCACGGCCTGGTGGCCGCGGTGCACTCCGTCGAAGGTCCCGATCGCCACATGGCGGGGCCGTGGCCCGGCGTCCGGCAGCCGCGTGACCTCGATGCTCATCGCAGAACCCTCCCCTGCGTGACCTCGATGCTCATCGCAGCGCCTCCCCCACCGCGGGGATCAGGGCGCTGACCTGCTCCAGGCTCACTTCAGCGCCGGCGTCCTCGATCGCGAAGGGGCCGATCGCCGTGCGGCGCAGCTGCGAGCAATAGGCGTCCCCGAGGGTCTCGATCAGGGTGCGGATGTAGGTCCCCGCCGAGCATTCGATCTCATAGGCCGCGGAGGCCTCCCCCTGCTCGAGCAGATCGGCGCGGTAGACGTCCACCTCGCGCTCCGGCGTCTGTATCGATTCGCCCCGGTGGGCCATCCTGTAGAGCCGTTCGCCCCCGACGCGCACGGCGGAGGTCATCGGCACCCGCTGGCGGACCCGGCCGGTAGGCAGCTCCAGCGAGGCGGGCACCAGCCCAGTCTCGGTCAGCTCGCCGTCGGGATCGCCGGTGCTCGAGCGCCAGCCCATCCGCGCCGTCGCCCGGTAGGTCTTCGGCAGGCCGGTGAGGAAGCGCTGTATGCGGGTCGCGCGGCCGAGCAGGACGAGCAGCAGACCGGTCGCGAAGGGGTCCAGGGTGCCGGCGTGGCCCGCCTTGCACCCGCGCTCGCGTCGAATCTCGGCGACCATCGAGTGCGAGGTTATCCCCGCCGGCTTGTCGCAGAGCAGCACCGCACCCCCGGCGGCAGCCGTGGAATCGATCATCTAGCCGAGCTGCGCGGCCACCTCGCCGCGGAGGAAGTCGATCAGCTCCTCGGGCGCGAGGTCGGTCGAGAAGCCGGCGGCGCGCTTGTGCCCGCCACCGCCGTTGTGGCGAGCGATCGCCGAGACGTCGACGGTGCCGTCGCTGGATCGCAGGCTGACCTTGCGGGCCGCGCGGCCGCGGTTTCCCTGGTCGCGGATCAGCGCGGCCACGCAGGCGCCCTCCACCGAGCGCAGGTGGTCGATGATGCCCTCGGTCATCTCCTCGCCGGCGCCGCTCGCCTCGTAGTCGGCGCTGCTCAGGTAGGTGAGCACGAGTGCGCCGTCGCAATGGCGCTGGATCCCCTCCAGCGCCCGTGAGACCAGGCGCAGCTTCTCGATCGGCACGTGCTCGTAGAGGCGCCGGTAGGTGAGGTCCACCTCGACCCCCGCGTCGATCAGGTCCGCGGCGATCCGGTGCGTGCGCGCGTTGGTGTTCTCGTACATGAACTTGCCGGTATCGGTGACGAGGCCGACGTAGAGCGCGGAGGCCATCTCCGGCGTGATCGTGGCGCCGAGGTGCTCCGCGAGGTCGTAGACGATCTCCGCCGTGGAGGAGGCGGCGGTGTCGACCAGGTTGACGTCGCCGAAGCGGGTGTTGTCGTGGTGATGGTCGACGTTGACGAGGAAGTTGCCGCCGGCGGTGAGGAAGGCGACCGGCATGCGGTCGATGTTGCCGCAGTCGAGGAAGACGACCGTGCGGTCGGCCATGTCGGCCGGGGGCTCGTGGAAGACCTCTTCCAGCGGCATGAAGCGGTACTCGATCGGCAGCGGGAACTCCTTCGCCGCCATGAACATCACCGAGTCCTTGCCGATCTGGGTGAGCAGGTGGTGCATGCCGAGCAGCGAGCCGAGGGCGTCCCCGTCGGGGCCCTCGTGGGCGGTGAGCAGGAAGCGGTCGCGCGAGCGCAGCTCGGCCGCGACCCGCTCGATCTCGGTGGGCGCCACGCCGGCCGCCGCGGCGGCCCGCATGCCCTCCTCCGCGCTCACGGCTCTTCCTCCTCCAGCAGGCGCGAGATCCGCACGCCCTGCTCGACCGTGGAGTCGTATTGGAAGCTGAGCGTCGGCGTCCGCTTCATCCTCGTCTCCTTGGCGATCTTGGCCTGGATGACGCCGTGGGAGGAGCGCAGGCCCTCGAGGGTCGCCGCCCGCTCCTCGTCGTTGCCGAGGACGCTGACGTGCACCCTGGCGGCGCGGAGGTCGGGGCTGGTCTCAACCGAGGTCACGGTGACGAAGCCAATGCGGGGATCGCTCAATTCGGTGGCGATGGCTGAGCCGACTACCTCGCGGAGCATCTCGTTGATGCGGCGCATGCGAGGCGTTGCCATCCTACTCCAGCGTTTGCTCGACCTGTTTGGTCTTGAAGAACTCGAGCACGTCTTCCTCCTTGACGTCTGCGTAGCCGTCAAGCACGATGCCGCACTCCTGGCCCTCGTCGACCTCCTGGACGTTCTCTTTGAAGCGGCGCAGGGAGCCGAGCTTGCCGTCCCAGATGACCGTTCCCTCGCGGATCAGGCGCACGCTGGCGTCGCGGGTGACCTTCCCCTCGCTGACCAGGCAACCGGCGATCCTGCCGACTTTGGAGGCCTTGAAGGTTTGTTTGACCTCCGCCTCGCCGACGATCTCCTCGACCTCGACGGCCTCGAGCAGTCCCTCCATCGCGTTGCGCAGGTCTTCGGTGACTTTGTAGATCACCGAGTAGGTGCGGATGTCGACGCCCTCGCGCTCGGCGGCGCGGCGGGCGTCGGCCAGGGGCCGCACGTTGAAGCCGATGATGATCGCTTCCGAGGCCGCCGCGAGCATCACGTCGGACTCGTTGATGCCGCCGGTCTGGGAATGGATGATGTTGATCCCGACGCGCTCCTGCGGGACTTTGGCGATCTCGTCCTGGAGCGCCTCCAGCGAACCCGCGACATCGGCCTTGAGGACGATGTTGAGCTCCTTGATCTCACCCTCCTGGACGCGTGAGAAGACCTCGTCGAGGGAGACCTTGCGAGCCTGGCGGCGGGCCAGCGCCTCCGTCTTCAGACGGTTGGCGCGCTCCTGGGCCAGCTGGCGGGCGCGGCGGTCGTTCTCCACCGCCTGGACGAACTCCCCTGCTTCGCAGACGCCGTCGAAACCGAGCACCTCGACCGGCATTCCCGGCCCGGCGCTCTGCACCCGGTCGCCGGTGAAGTCGTGCATCGCCCGAACCCGGCCCCACTGGGGACCGGCGACGAGCGCGTCGCCGACCTCGAGCGTGCCCCTCTGGACGAGAATGCTGACCACAGGGCCGCGGCCGGGATCGAGCTGGGACTCGATCACGGTGCCGGAAGCCGGCGCGTCGGGGTTGGCCCCCAGCTCCTCCAGCTCGGTGACGAGGAGGATCATGTCGAGCAGGTTTCCAAGCCCCTCGTGGGTCTTGGCGGAGACGTCGCAGTAGACGGTCTCCCCGCCCCAGTCCTCGGGGGTGAGGCCGTCGGCGGCGAGCTCGTTGCGCACCCGGTCCGGCTGCGCGCCCTCTTTGTCGATCTTGTTGACCGCGATCAGGATCGGCACGTCGGCGGCGCGGGCGTGATCGATCGCCTCTTTGGTCTGCGGCATCACCCCGTCGTCGGCGGCGACCACGACGACGGCGATGTCGGTGACCTTGGCGCCGCGGGCGCGCATCGCCGTGAAGGCAGCGTGACCGGGGGTGTCGAGGAAGGTGATCGTCTTGGCCTCGTGATGCACCTGGTAGGCGCCGATGTGCTGGGTGATGCCACCGGCCTCCCCGGCGGCGACCTCGGTCTCCCGGATCGCATCGAGGAGGGACGTCTTGCCGTGGTCGACGTGACCCATGATCGTCACCACCGGCGGCCGGTCCACGAGGCTCTCCTCGGAGTCCTCGAACTGCGGTTCCTCCGGCTCCTCGTCGGCCGCGGTGACGATCTCGATCTTGCGGTCGTACTCCTCGGCGATCGCCCGCACCGACTCATCCGTGAGGGTCTGGGTGAGGGTCGCCATCTCCCCCATCATCATCAGCTTCTTGATCACCTCGGCGCTGCCGAGGCCGAGCAGCTCGGCCACCTCGCGCACCGTGGCTCCCGAGTTGACCTTGGTCGCCTCGGGCTCGGCCGGGGCCTCGACCCTGGCCGGCGGCTCCTCGAGCAGCGGGCGGCGGCGGCGGCCTCCCCGGCGGCGTGGCGGCCGCTGTGGCGGCGGGCCGCCCATCTGATCGCGGCGGGCGGCCTGCGAGTCGATCACCACGCGGCGTTTTTTGGTCGACCCCGCGGCCGCGGCGCTCGCTTTCTCAGCCGGGCGCACGGGCTGTTTGGAGGAAGAGGCAGGCTTGGCGGCGGCTTTCGGGGCGCCCTCTTTCGCTTCGGCGGGGGCGGCTTTGGCTTTCGGGGCCGCCTTCGGTTTCTCGGCGGTCGCGGTGCCGCCGCCATTGCCTTTTGCGGCCGCAATCGCCCGCAGCGCCTCTGACTCCTCGACGGAGGAGGCGGCGGCTTTGGCTTCCACGCCGGCCGCTTTCAAGGCGGCCAGCAGCTCTTTGCTGCTCAGCCCCTGCGCTTTCGCTATCTCATGGACGCGCTTCTTCGCCACTACCCCTACTCAGCCTCCTCGACAACAGCATCCGCATCGCCCTCGTCCTCAGTCGGCTCTTCGTCAGACGCCTCCTCCGTGGGTGGCGCCGGCTCAGAGGAAGCGTCCTCGGCGGATTCCTCGGCGTCGACTTCGGCAACGGTGTCTTCCTCGGGCTCCTCCACCGGCTCCTCGAACTGGGCTTCGGCGCGCGCGACTATCTCCGAGACGATGCCCTCCTCGGCGTCGGGGTCGGCGAGGATCTCGACCTCGGCCTCCGACAGCGGCGCGAGGACCGCCAGCTGGCTGGTCTCGAAACGGCTCAGGGCCTGATGCTGGGGCAGCCCGCAGTAGGTGGAGTCGGCAATCGCGGCATTGGGGCAGCGGCGGCCGTTGGAGAGCACCGCCATGCAGCGCCCGTCCGCCTGCTCCTCGCCCTCGTACTCGACGTCCTGGTCCTCCTGGGAGAACTCGGTCTCGGACTTGATGTCGACTCGCCACCCGGTCAGCCGGGCCGCCAGCCGGGCGTTCTGACCGTCGCGGCCGATCGCCAGCGAGAGCTGGTCGTCGGGGACGATCACGGTCGCCTGGCGCTCGTCGTCGTCGACGATCACCTCGCGCACCCGCGCCGGCGAGAGCGCCTTGGCGACGAAACGGGCGGGCTCGTCGTTGTGGGGAATGATGTCGATCTTCTCGCCGCGCAGCTCGGAGACGACCATCCGCACGCGCGAGCCGCGCGGGCCGACACAGGCTCCGACCGGATCGACCCCGTCAGCATGGGAGATCACGGCGATCTTCGAGCGGTAGCCGGGCTCGCGGGCCACGCCGACGATCTCGACGAGGTTGTCGGCGATCTCGGGGACCTCCAGTTCGAAGAGGCTCTTGATCAGCTCCGGGCTGCGCCGTGAGACGACGATCGCCGGGCCTTTGGTCGAGTCGGAGACGTCCGTGATCACGGCCTTGACCCGCATGCCGTGGTCGTAGCGCTCGTTGTAGACCTGCTCGGACTTGGGCAGCAGGGCCTCGACGCGCTCGCGCAGCTGGACCAGCGTGTAGCGCTTGTCGGACTGCTGGATGATCCCGGTGATCAGCTCGCCGACGCGATCCTGGTACTCCTCGAACATCATCATCCGTTCGGCCTCGCGGATCCGCTGCAGGATGACCTGCTTGGCGGTCTGCGCGGCGATGCGGCCGAAGTCGTCGGGCGTCACGTCGCGGGTCTCGATCTGGTCCTCGTAGGGGGCGATCATCGCCGGGTCCAGCTCGGGCTCCTCGGGCTCTTTGAGCTCGCCGGTCTCAGGATCGACCTGGCGCTCCTCTTCCTCCTGCGCCTCGGCGGCCTCGGCGAGCAGCTTCTCCTCCAGCTCGGGCGGCAGGATCAGTTCGAAGACACGGAAATCGCCGGTCTCGTGATCGAGGTCGACGCGGGCGTATTTGGCCGCGCCGAGGGTCTTCTTGTAAGCGGAGAGGAGGGCGTCCTCAAGCGCGTCCATCAGCTTGTCGGCGGAGATTCCCTTCTCCTGCTCAAGCCCTTTGACTGCCTCGACGATCTCCTTGCTCATGACAACTCCTGCGCCTCGGGGGATGGACTGGGACGTCGGTGCTTGGGGCCCGGGGACGAGACCTCCAGCGAATAATCCGCGCGCAGGTCGTTGAGGTGCTTGCTGACCCGCTCGCAAAGGGCGAGGTCAACGCCGCCGGGATGGTCGATGAAGAGCCGCAGGATCTCGCTGCCCGGCTGCTCCAGCGCGACGAGCTCGATCTCGGGATCGAGCTCCGCTAGGCGTCGCTGGATGTCTTCCTTGGACTGTTTCATCGCCTGATACACCGATTCTGGCCGAAAAAAAAGTGGGCCAGGCCCACTTCTCGACTCCGGAATAACGTGGAAAAGCTTGGGCTCAGTATAGCCCGCTCCTAGGGGTGCAGCTTGCGCTCCTCCTCGCGAAGCGCGCTGATCCGATCCAAGATCGCGTCGGCGATGTCGTCCTTTGAAGCTTGCGGAATTGGCGTATCGCCGGTGGGGTCGATCAGGGTGACGGCGTTCTCGGCGCTGTCGAAGCCGATCGTGGGGTCCGAGACGTCGTTGAGGACGATCAGGTCCACCCCCTTGCGGGCCAGCTTCTCGCGGGCCCTCTCCACCCCGCCCTCGCCGTGCTCGGCGGCGAAGCCGACCACCGTCTGCTGCTCGCCCCGCGTGGCGCTGAGGCCGGCGAGGATGTCCTCGGTCGGCTCCAGGCGCAGGTCGAGCCCGTCCCCGTGCCGGCTGATCTTGCCCTCGGCGACCGAGCCGACACGGAAGTCGGCGGGAGCCGCCGCCATCAGCAGCAGGTGGGCGGAGGGAAACTCCGCGGCCGTGGCCCGCGCCATCTCCTCGACCGTCTCGACGTCGATGCGGCGCACCCCGGGGGGCTCCGGAAGGGCGACGTTCGCCGCCACCAGCGTCACCTCGGCGCCGCGGCGGGCGGCTGCGGCGGCAAGAGCGAGGCCCATGCGGCCGCTGGAGCGGTTGCCGATAAAGCGGACGGGGTCGATCGGCTCGCGGGTCCCGCCCGCCGTCACCAGCACGCGCAGCCCGTCCCAGGGGCGCTCTCCGGTCGGCAGCTCGGCTTCGAGGCGGGCCAGCAGCCGCTCCGGGGCCGGCAGCCTCCCCTTGCCGCGCTCGCCGCGCGAGGCCAGGAGGCCCTCCTCGGGCTCGATCACGGCGACGCCCCGCTCCCGCAGGGTCTGAAGGTTGGCCTGGGTGGCGGCGTCCGCATACATGCGGTTGTTCATCGCCGGCGCGACGAGGCGAGGCGCCGCGCAGGCAAGGAAGGACGTGGTCAGCATCGAGTCGGCCATCCCGGCCGCCAGCCTGGCGATCGTGTTGGCCGAGGCGGGCGCGACCAGGTAGGCGTCGCAGTTGGCAACCACCTCGAGGTGGCCGATCGGTTCGTGCTCGGGCAGCGGATCGCCGGGGAAGGCGCCCCGCATCGGGTCGCGCTCGAACTCCGAGCGCAGGACGGGCGCCCCGACGATCGCCTCGAAGGACGCCGGGCCGACGAAGCGGGTCGCGGCGTCGGTCATCAGCACGCGCACGCCGTGCCCGGCCAGGGTCGCAAGGCGGGCCAGCTCCAACGATCTGTAGGCGGCGATCCCACCGCTGACTCCGAGAAGGATTCTGGCCATCGGGTGCCTCCTTGACGCGCCTAGCGGCGCCGGCGATCAGCTGCTGCGGTACTCGTATTTGAGCTTGCCGTCGGCAAGCTCCTCGAGCGCCATCGAGAGGTAGTTGCGATCGCTGGGCGTCTCGACCATCGGCGGCGGGTAATCGGCAAAGCTGCCCTCGCCGAGGGTGTGGAAGTAGCTGTTTATCTGCCGCGCCCGCTTCGCCGCGACGACAACGGCGGCGTAGTGGGAATCGGCGTGATCCAGAAGCTGGTCAACTCGTGGCTTGATCATCGGGAGGGGAGTGTAGTGGTAGACCGAGCTCGGTGCGCACGATTCCCTCCAACTCGCCTGCGGCGCGCCCCAGATCGTCGTTGACGACGATGTGGGGGAACTCATCCTGCGCGGCCAGCTCCTGATTGGCGACTTCGAGGCGCATCTCGATCGCGGCGGCGGAATCCGTGCCCCTCTTCTCCAGCCGCCGGCGCAGCTGCTCGGGCTCAGGGGGCGCGATGAAGACCTGCACCGACTCGCGCATCGCCGCCCGCACCTGGCGGGCCCCCTGCACCTCGATCTCGAGCAGGACCGAACGGCCGGCGGCGAGCCGGCGCTGCACCTCCGAGCGCAGCGTCCCGTAGCGGTTGCCGCTGTAGGTGGCGAACTCGAGGAAGTCTTCGTCCTCGACGCGGCGGTCGAACTCCTCGCGGGAGAGGAAGTGGTAGTCGCGGCCGTCGACCTCGCCGGCGCGCGGCTCCCTCGTGGTCGCCGAAATCGACAGCTCGAGATCGGGCACGCGCCTGAGCAGCTCGGCGATGAGCGTTCCCTTGCCGACCCCGCTGGGGCCGGTGATCACAAAGACCTTGGCCATTTGGCCAGATCTTGACCGCCGCCGCGGTCGGCTATCGGCGCAGCTGGCTGACCAGCTCGGCGCGCTGACGTTCCGAGAGGCCGCCGATGGTCTTCGAAGGAGAGATCCGGCACTGGTTGAGAATCCGGTTCGTCTTCACCCTGCCGTACTTGG
>DASSTR010000092.1:0-21638 GCA_035707825.1 Solirubrobacterales bacterium | reverse complement strand
GCGAAGGCGTTGAGCAGCCCCCGCATCGTCGAGCCCTCCTTGCCGATGTCGGTGAGGAAGATCTCGCCGACGCTGCCGTCCTCGTACTTGCCGGCGGTGATGTAGCCCTCGTGGCCGGCGATCGAGAACTTGTGGGTGATCGATTCGCGCTCGCGCGGCATCTTCTTCCGCACCGGCTCGGCCATCTGCTGCTCGGCCTCCTTTTCATCCTGGGCGTCGGTGCGCAGCGCCTGCGCGGTCTTCGAGCCGTCGCGGTAGATCGCCAGCGCCTTGAGGCCGCCCTTCCAGCCGCGGGTGTAGGCGTCGGCGATGTCCTCGATCTTCGCCGACTGCGGCAGGTTTACCGTCTTGGAGATCGCCCCGGAGATGAAGGGCTGGGTTGCGGCCATCATGTCGATGTGGCCGGTGTGGGAGATCGCCCGCTCGCCGACCGCCACGTCGAAGACCGGCAGATGCTCGTCCTTGAGCCCGGGGGCGCCGACGATCGTCCCGTTCTCGGCGATGTAGGCGTCGATCTGCTCGACCTGCGGCTCGGCGTAGCCGAGCGTGCGCAGCGCCAGCGGCACCGATTTGTTGACGATCGTCATCTGGCCGCCGCCGACCAGCTCCTTGAACTTGACCAGCGAGAAGTCGGGCTCGATCCCGGTCGTGTCGCAGTCCATCAGGAAGCTGATCGTTCCGGTTGGGGCCAGCACCGTGGCCTGCGCGTTGCGGTAGCCGTGCTCCTCGCCCAGCTCGACCGCCTCGTCCCAGGCGCGCTGTGCGGCCTCGAGCAGCTCGCCCTTGATCCCGGTCGGGTCGACGTCGTAGGCGGCGTCGCGGTGCATCCGCATGACGCCGTTGTGCGGCTCGCGGTTCTTCTCGTACTCCTCGTAGGGCCCGGTCGCGCCGGCGGCGATCAGCGCCGACTGGCGGTAGGCCCGGCCGGTCATCAGCGCCGTGATCGCGGCGGCGACGTTGCGGCCCTCGTCGGAGTCGTAGGGGAGGCCGTCCGACATCAGCAGGGCGCCGAGGTTGGCGTACCCGAGACCGAGCTGGCGGAAGCGGTTGGCGTTCTCGGTGATCTCCTCGGTGGGATAGCTGGAGAAGCCGACGACGATCTCCTGAGCGAGGAAGACGATGTCGACCGCGTGCTCGAAGTCGTCGACGTCGAAGCTGCCGTCCTCGCGGCGGAATTTCATCAGGTTCAGCGAGGCCAGGTTGCAGGCCGAGTCGTCGACGTGCATGTACTCGCTGCAGGGGTTGGAGGCGTTGATCCGCCCCGACTCCGGGCAGGTGTGCCAGCGGTTGATGATCGTGTCGTACTGGACGCCGGGGTCGGCGCACTGCCAGGCGGCGTCGGCGATCTGGTTCATCAGCTCACGCGCCGGCAGCGTCTTGGTCACCGTGCCGTCGGTGCGGGCGATCAGCCCCCATTCGTCTCCCGCCTCGACCGCCTCCATGAAGTCGTCGCTGACCCGCACCGAGTTGTTGGCGTTCTGGTACTGGATCGAGGTGAAGCCGTCGCCGTCGATCGACATGTCGAAGCCGGCGTCGCGTAGGGCTCCGGCCTTCTTCTCCTCATCGGCCTTGCACCAGATGAAGTGCTCGATGTCCGGGTGGTCGACGTCGAGGACGACCATCTTGGCCGCCCGGCGCGTCTTGCCGCCGGACTTGATCGTGCCCGCCCAGGCGTCGGCGCCACGCATGAAGCTGACCGGGCCGCTCGCGGTGCCGCCCTTTTTCAGCTGCTCCATCGAGCCGCGGATATTGGAGAGGTTGATCCCCGAGCCCGAGCCGCCGCGGAAGATCCGACCCTCTTTCGTGTTCCAGTCGAGGATCGACTCCATGTTGTCTTCGACGCTGAGGATGAAGCACGCGGAGCACTGCGGGCGCTCCTCGAAGCCGACGTTGAACCAGACCGGTGAGTTGAAGGCCGCCTTCTGGTTGAGCAGGATCGAGGCCAGCTCGGCCTCGAAGGCGTCGGCGTCCTCGGCCGAGGCGAAGTAGCCGCCCTCGCGCCCCCAGTTGGAGATCGTGCCGGCGACCCTGCCGATCATCTGTTTGACCGAGCACTCGCGCTGGTCGGTGTCGAGCTGCCCGCGGAAGTACTTCTGGGCGACGATGTTGGTCGCGTTCTGGGACCAGCTCTTCGGGAACTCGACGTTGCGCTGCTCAAAGGCCGGGTTCTCCGGATCGCCGATCACGGCATCGCGGACCTCCCACTCGACCTCATCGAAGGGGTGGACTCCAGGGGAGGAGAACCGCCTCTCGATGGCCAGACCCTCGGCGGTCTTGGTGCTTGCAGCAGCGGTATTTCCCATCTGATCTCTCCTCTGAATCTACTCTCGCGGGTAACTCAGCAGGATCGCTTTCGCTTCGGACGGAACCGTGTCCGGAGAAACCCGGCAATTGCCGGGTTTTTTCGGCCCGAATCGCCGTGCCGCACATGATGACAATGGGACCTTTGCGGCGCTCCCAGCGTCTTGGCAGCGATGAAGGATTCTCCGCTTCGGCCTGCTCAGCCGCGAAATCCGCCCCAGCTGCACGGATTCAACAACGCCCTCGACACGATTCTCCTCGTCTTCGTCTGCCTGGTTGCGGCCGCGGCCCTGGGCATTGCGGTCGCCGCCCTGCTGCGCCACCGCAAGCTCGCCTGGACCTGGGGCTCGCTGGGGCTGCCGGTCGCCGCCCTGGTCGTCCTGGCGGTCTTCAAGGGAGTCCTATCGGGAAAGGCCGGCCCGGCGGCCATCGCCGCATCTCTGGGCGGTTTGGCGGGCGTCTTCGGCTGGGGCCTCTACCGGAGGGTCGAAGATTATCGAGCGGGTGGGGACCGGGAGGTATCCGCGGCCGAGGAACGCGGTCTGCTCGACGGTGTCCGCCGCCGGCTCTCCGAGCGCCGCGATCATGTCGGCTCGACGCTCAGCGACGGCCTGCCCGTGGGGCGCACGCAGCGCGGCGAGCTGGCCCTGGTTCGCCGCGGCAGCGCCGAGTCGGGCTCCCATGTGTTGATCCCGGGGGCGACGGGTGCCGGGAAGAGCACCTCTCTGGCGGCGCTCCTCGTCGAGTACGTCGTGCGCTCGGGCTTCGGGGCGGTGGTCCTGGAGGCGAAGATCGACGCCGCCCTCTACGACGCCGCCGTGAAAGCGGCGCGGGCGCGCGACACCCGCTTTCACTTCGTCTCTCCCTCGGGCCCAGGGGTCTATGACCCCCTGGCCCACGGCAGCATCGACGAGCGCTCCGAGCGCCTCGTCGCGGTCGAGAGCTGGGGCTCGGCGGACGCCGACTTCTACCGCCAGGCGGCGTCGCCGTTCCTGCGCCTGGTGATGCGGGCCCTGCACCGGGCCGGGCAGCGCATCACCCTCGCCACGGTCGCCTACTACTGCGATCCGGACGAGCTCGAGAACCTGATCATGCACGGGGCAGACCCGCAGCTGGTCGAGGAGGCGCTCTCGACGATCTCGTCCCTGCGCTCCGACGAGCGGCGCGCGATCGCCGGCCTGCGCGCCCGGCTGCGCAACCTCGCCTCCTCGGAGTTCGCCCGCGACTGGCTCGATCCGATCCGCCCCAACGCGGCCCGCTTCGACCTGCGCGAGGCGATCCGCCGCCGCGAGGTGGTCTATTTCCGCTTCGACACCGATCGAACGGGCAAGGTCGGCAGCGCGATCGCGCAGATGGTCCTGCTGGACCTGGGGGCGACGGCCAGCACCCTGATGGGCGGCGGCGTGGGCACCTTCGTGGCGGTCGACGAGTTCGGGGCGCTGCAGGCGCCGGCGCTCGACCGCCTCTACGCGCGGGGTCGCGCGGCGGGCTTCAGCGTCGCGGTCGGGACGCAGACGCTGGCCGACCTGCGCGCGGCGGGAGTGGCGGTGCGGGAGCGGATAGGGGCGACGGTCGAGTCGATCGTCTGCCACCGGATCGGCGAGCAGGCCGACGCCGAGTGGGTGGCGGAGCTGATCGGCGCGGTGCCGACATGGCAGAGCACGGTCCGCACGGACCGCCTCGGCATCCCGATCGACCAGGGCACGAGAACACGTGGTTACCGATTCGAGGTCAACCCTTCCCAGCTGCAGCGTCTCGGTGCTGGCGAGGCGTACGTGGCGCGCTTGGATGCCGCCACCACGCGTCGTGGCTCTCGGGTCTCTGTTGTGCCGGCGTGGGAGCGATTGAGAGAGCTCTCAGCCGCGGCATGAACAAAAAGCCCTGCGGGGCACGTCAGGAGAAGACACAAATGAACACAGTGATGTTGATCGGGACGCTGACCAGAGATCCCGAGCTGAAGGAGAGAGAGAAAACCAAGATCTGCGATATGCGGCTGGTCGAGGCCGGGGGCCGCCGCGAGGCGCCTCTTTATATAGACGTCTCGACGTTCGGCCGCCAGGCCGAGGTCTGCAGCCAGTACCTCTCCAAAGGCCGTCAGGTCGCGATCAGCGGTCAGCTGCGCTTCCGGGAGTGGGAGAGCGATGACGGCAACAAGCGCTCGATGCACACGATCGCCGCCGAACACATCGACTTCCTCACCGGAGCCGGCGTCGGCGGAGGAGGCGGCAAAAAGAACGGTCGCGGCGGAGGGGGCGGCGGAGCCAAAGGCGGTCGCGGTGGAGGTCGTGGGAGGAGCCGCGAAAGCCGGCCGGGCTCGGGCGGCGGCGGAGGCGCCCCAACCGGAAAATCGTCCAGTTGAGCGAAGAGGCCCCGATGTCGCCTTGGCGTTGGGGCCTCTTCGAGCTACCTTGATTGGTGGGCGCCTTTTACGGAGGTTGAATGACTTCGACAACAGGCCGCCCCCGAGGTACCGAACACCCCCGAGGTATCGATTCTCGGTCCTCTGACGTCTTGGAGTCGATGGTCCACACTGCCCTGTGTGGAGGTACCGCAGCCACCGACTACGAGGTGGGTGCAACGTGATGGAGGTCGCGACGGCTGTCCGTGCCCTCCCCGCGCAGCGGCGCGTGCGGAGCTTCGAACGCGACTGCGAGCGGTTGCGCCCCCTTGGCGAGGCATTCGTCCTGCGCCGCTTCGGCGGCTCGCTCAACAGGGCCGACGCCGAGGATGCCGTCTCCGAAGTCCTGATCCGCCTGCATAGGCGGGTCGCCGAGGGGCGGCCGCCCAAAAACCTCCGCGCCGCCTTCTTCACCAGCGTCCGCAACGCGGCGATCGACCAGCTGCGATCGCGGGCGGCGAAACCGACGGTCGCGCTCGAGGCGGCCGCCGAAGCAACCTCCGAGACCGCCAGCCCGGTCGAATGCGCCGAGAGCCGCGAGGACGCCGTGCGCCTGCAGGAGGCGCTGCAGCGGATGCGCGGCAACTACCGCGAGGCGATCGTGCTGCGCTTCGGGCTGGGCCTCACGGTCCCGGAGATCTCCCGCCACCTGAAGATCAGCCTGCCGGCGGCCAAGAAGCTCGTGCTGCGCGCCACGCAGCAGGTGAAAAAGCGCCTCGAATCGATCGAGGGGGCCGAGTTCTGTCCCGAGATGCGCGACATGGCGCGCAAGTCGCTATTCGAGAAGGAGGCCTGCGGGATGGCGAGCGAGGCCGAGGCCGAAATCCTGCGCCGGCACTTCGAGCACTGCGGCTCCTGCAAGTCCTTTCTCGCCAATCTCCACCAGTCGCTGCACGAGTTCGGCTCCCTGGCGCTCCTCGGCGCCACCGCGAGCGACCACGTCTCCCACGTCGGGCTCGTCGACCACCTCGTCCACTGGATCGACGGGGCCGCCCGCTCAGCCGAAACAGGCGCCGGCAAGATGCGGCTCGCCGCCTACAAGGCATCCGGGGCCTTCTCCTCCGCCGACGGCGCCACGGCGGGCGCCCTTGCCGGGACGAGCCAGAAGGTGATCGCCATCTGCACCGCCGGCGCGGCGACCACCGCGACCTGCCTGGCGACCGGGGTCGTCGGCCCTGGCGTCGGCATCACCGCGCCGCCGGCGAAAAGCCAGGAGCCTCCTGCGAAGGTGAAGACGGTCGAAGAAACGCCGGCGCCTGAACCGGCGCCTGAACCGGTTCTGGAACCGGCCCCCGAACCAGCGCCTGAACCCGAACCGAGCCCGGACAAGGGCTCCCATGACCAGCAGTCCTCGCCCTCCAAGTCCGCCGGCGGCTCCTCGTCCGAATCGACCCCCGCCCCCGCCCCGGTCGAACAGAGCCACTCTGAGTTCGGGATCGAAGGCGGCTCCTCCCCGCCCCCCGCCCCCGAACCGGCCCCCGCGCCGTCTCCCTCCCCGGCTCCCACGACCGGGAGCTCGCTAGGGGGATCGGGCTCGGGAGGAGGCGGCGGCTCCGGCGGCTCCACCTCGAGCGGCTCCTCGTCCGGCGGCGGCTCGATCGGCTTCGACGGTTGAGCGCGCCTTAGGCGCGGAGGGGTATCGAAGCCCCTACACAGGTCGTCTCATTGCCGAAAGAACGGACGATGGGACGCAAGCAAAACGACGTCTTTGTGCTCGGAGACGAGTCACTCGCCACCGAGACGATCGGCGGACAGAACTCCGATGCCGATGGGATCCGCGATGGGGAGGGCCTGGCCAAAAAGCTGCCACGGTTGGGTCCTTCAGGCGCAGGCGCAGCCTTCGCCCAAGCATCGATGGCCCCTAGGCGGATGGCGGTTCTCGGTCTGGGTGTCGGAACCGCCGCCGTAATCACCTGCCTAGTACTCCTCCTCGAGGCTGGTGGTCAGGAGTCCTCGCTCACGCCAGCGACGTCGTCATCTGCTTCACCGAGTAGTCCCGTGGTGAAGAGCGCGGCGGTATCGCCTGCCCCAATGCCGCCGCAGCGTTCCATCGTTCCGCAGCCGAAGCGAGAGCGTCCACAGCCAAGGTCGCTGCATCGTCCACACCATGAGCCGGAGCGCAAACCCCTCACCAATGCGGCGCCAAATCGCTCAACCGTGGACGTTCCGATCCCAGCAGTGGAAGCGATTCCACCGACGGAATACGTACCCGCTCCCGCTCCGGAAAGTGCCCCAATCCCTCCCCCGAGCGTGCCGTCGTCTGTCCCCGGCGACGGCGCCTCGGGCGGAGGGGAGTTTGGTTTCGAGCGCTAGGCCGTGGTGGACGGCGCTTCAGGGTCCGAGGGAGCGGTTTCGGGCCGGGTGGGCGTTGGCTGGGAGGGGGTGCGGCGGTCCCGCTACCTGGCCTCCGCGCCCCGCTACCTGGCCTCCGCGGTGCTGCTCGTCCTCCTGGCGCTGGGCCTGAAGTCCGTCCTGCTGCCCGGCGGGGACCCGCCCCCGCCGCCCCTGCCGCGGGCCTCGGCGGACGCGCCCAGCCTCGACTTCGCACTGCAGTTCGCGCGCGCCTACCTCACCTACGACGCCGCTCGTCCCGGCGCCCGCACGGAGGCGCTGTCGCCCTTCATGCCCGACGGCCTCGACGCCGCCGCGGGCTTCTTTCCGGCCTCCGGCTCGCAGCGGGTGCTCTGGGCCGACGTCGCCTCCGACCAACGGGCGCTGGCCGGAGGCCGGGTGATCACGGTCGCCGCCGGGGTCTCGACCCAGAAGCGCCCCGTCTACCTCGCGGTCACGGTGCGCCACGAACGCGGCCAGCCGGTCGTCCTCGGCGGCTACCCCTCCTTCGTCGGCGCGCCGGTGATCGGCACCGACATCGCGTCGCCGGCCCGCGACGCCGTCACCGACAAGGCGGTGGTGCAGGTCGTCGACCGGGTCGTCCACAACTACCTGGCCGGCGCCGCCCCGAACCTGAAGGCGGACCTCACCGCGGACGCCGTGGTGACGCTGCCGACCGTCGTCCTGACGGTGCGAAACGTCGACGAAATGGTCTGGACCGCCGGCCCGGGCTCCGGCGCCGTCCTGGCGACGGTGACGGCCGAGGACCGGAGCGGCGCGACCTACACGCTCACCTACGAGCTCGGGATCGCCTATCGCGAGCGGCCCTACGTCGAGTTCATCGAGGTCATTCCCACCGACACGTGATCACACGCTCATGAAAGAGAGGTAGAAGATGAAGTTCAAGATCCTCGCAGTCGTGGCGACGAGCGTGCTGACGCTCGCCATCACCGCGGCCGCTCCGGTGTCGAGCGGGTCGAGCTTGCCCGTCGACCGCATCGGCACAGCAAGCGCCGCCGAAGTCTCGAAGTCCCAGACGGGCGGCGGCGGAGGCGCCGGCAACGTGACCGATGCGGGGAACCGCCTCGGCAGCCTGCTCAGCGGCTGGGCGGTGCCGGTGATCACCGTGCTCGCCGGCTGTCTCCTGGTCGGGGCGCTCGCCTCCCGCAACATGGGCGCCAGTCTCGGCATCGTCACGGTCAGCCTCGTCGGCTTGATCTTCCTCCTCGCCCCGCAGTCGATCGAGACGTTTGCCAAAGGCATCGCCAATTTCGTCTTCTAGGCGATGAGCGCAGAGCACTCCCGCAAGGTGGTGCGTTCCTACCGCCTCGTCTTCAGGCGGCGCTGGCGGATCTTCCGGTTGCAGAACTGGCGCATCCCGCTGCCGAGCGGGCTCGAGCTGCGCGCCCTCGGCTACTGGCTGGCCGCCCTGGCCGGGGTCGTCGTGCTCGGCCGCCTGCCGGTGCTGGGGACGCTGCTCGGCGCCGTGCCGGAGTCGGCCCGCCTGCTCGCCGTGCCGATCGCGGCGGCCTGGGCGCTGTCGAAATGGGAGATCGACGGCCGCAGCCCGCACCGGGCGCTGCTCGGGCTGCTGGGCTATCTGGTCCGTCCGCGGACCCTCGCCTCGCTGCGCCGCTGCCCGCCGCCGGGAAGCGGTTTCGTCCCTCTGGAGCGCTTGGCGCTGGCCCCCGACCTCCGCGACGGCAGCTATCCGCGCGGCCAGATCCGGGGGCCGGCGAGGCTGCTGCTGCGCTACTCGGTCCACGTCTCCCTCGATGGGGTGCCCCGCAGCGCCGGAGCCGACGCCGCCGCGCGCCAGGCGGCGGCGCGGCGCTGGCAGATCAGGCCGGCCGGCGGCCCGCCCCTGCACAAGGGCAAGGTGCTCGAGGTCCCCGCCGGCCGCACGGTCGTCTTCGAGGCGGGCGGCAGGTGAGGTCTCCTCACTACTTCTTCTGGGGGAACCTCGTGCTGCGCACGCCCACCGACGCATGGGCGGTCTACGAGCTCGAGGGCCACAGCTATCCGGGCCTCTCGGACTCGCGCAAGATCGAAGTGGGGGAGCGCCTCGAGGCGCTCGCCTACACGCTGGAGACCGACTTCCAGATCATGCGCATCTCACGCGCCTTCGACGCCGAGGCCTACGTGCACCGGGCGCTGGCGACGCTCGACCCCCATCACGGGCAGCGCGCGCGCTTCGAGCGCCACCTCGACGAACACCGCTCCGAGTTCGAGCGCCGCCAGGTCGTCCGCCCGGAGATCTACCTCGCCGTGCGGCTCGATCAGGCTCGCGGCGGCGGCCCGCTGGGCGGGGTGCTGGACGGCGCCGCGGAGGCCTGGCGGACGATCGCCTCGCGCCTCGGCTTCGACGAAACGCGCGGCATCGGCAACCGCGAGCTGGAAACGCTGCGCCGCGCCGAGGAAGCCGCCTACGAGCGCGTGCTCGGTTACCTGGAGTGCGAGCGGATCGGCCCGAAGCGGCTGGCGGCGCTGATCCGCCGCGCCTACACCCGGGGCCTCGGCGAGCCCGACGCGGACGAGGGCTTCGCCCCGCAGGCGCTCAGCTTCCTCGACGAGCAGGGGGAGGAGCGCTTCGAACCCTACGGCTACGACATCCTGCGCCTGCACGAGAGCCGCGTCACGGTCGGCCGGCGCTCGCTGGAGATCGACTCCGAGCGCGGCCATGGCCACCAGGCCCTGCTGGTCCTCGGTGCGATGCCCGAGGAGGCTGTCGTGCCCGGGCCCGCCGCCGAGCTGATGTTCACCCCGCTCGAGGTCGGGTTTGGGGTCGACGCCACGCTCTCGGTCGAGTTCGTCAGCAACCGCGACGCCCGCAAGCAGGTCGCGAAGCGCAAAATCGACGCCGACCAGATCGCCCACGAAGAAGCGCAGGGCGATCACGGCCCCACCGTCGAGGGAGCGGAGCGGCCGGTGGCGGCGCGCGAGCTGGAGGCCGTGCTCGGCGGCGGCGACCGGCCGCCGCTGTTGCGCTCGGCGCTGACCCTGGCGGTTGCCGGGCGCGACGCGGAGGAGCTCGAGGAACGCGTCGAGCGCCTCTACGACAGCTTCGGCCGCGTGCAGCTGCACCGGCCCTCCGGCGAGCAGCACCGCCTCTTCCTCGCCTCGCTGCCGGCGACCGTCTTCCCCCTGCCGGAGTACAAGGAACACCTGCTCCCCGACCAGCTGGGGGCGATGGTGCCGCACGCGATCAGCCACGCCGGCTCGCGGATCGGCCCCTACATCGGCTACACGCTGACCGGTTCGCGCCAGCCGATCCAGTTCGACCTCGCCGAGGCCTGCCAGCAGAACCGACCGCCGACCTGCCTGCTCGCCGGCAGCCTCGGCTCGGGCAAGACGATCTTCCTCGAGATGGCGGTCTGGCAGGCCTTCCTGCAGGGCTCCGGCCCGATCGTCGACATCGACCCCAAGGGCGACCATCGCCTCGAGGTCCTGCCCGGTATGGAGGGGAGGATCGAGACGATCGAGCTGGCCTCCGAGGATCGCTACCGGGGACTGCTCGACCCGATGCGGGTGGGGGCGGAGGAAACCCGTGAGGACCTGACCTACAACTTCCTCGTCTCGATCCTGCCGGCGCCGGTGAAGCCGGAGTGGCAGACGCAGCTGCGTCTGGCCGTCTCCGAGGCCGCCGCGGCGGGGGCGAGGAGCTGCGGGGAGGTGCTGGAGCGGCTGGCCGCCTCCGACCACCACGACGCGGTCGAGGTGGCGCGGGCGCTGGAGGTGCACGGCTCGAGCGGCCTGGCAAGGCTGGGCTTCGGCACCGCCCGCACGGAGCTCCCCCAGGTCGGCGACGCGCAGGTCGTCTCACTGCGAATCCGCAACCTGACGCTGCCGCTGGCCGGCACCGCGCGCTCCGAGCTCGCCGAGGAGGAGCGCACCAGCCTCGCCGTGCTGCGCCTGCTCGCCGCCTATGCCCTGCGGCTCTGCGCCTCCGATACCTCGCGCCACTCGGTGCTGGCCATGGACGAGGCCTGGGCGCTGACCTCCGACAGCCAGGGGCGGGCGCTGCTGGAGCGGATCAGCCGCCTCGGCCGCAGCCAGAACATCACCCCGATCCTCGCCACCCAGATGCTCGGCGACGCCTCCGAGCTCGAGCCCCTGGTCGGCGCCCTGTTCGCGTTCGGGGTCGAGACGGAGGCCGAGGCGCGCAAGGCGCTGGCGCTGCTGCGGCTCGACGTCGACGACGAGACCGCCGTCCAGAGGCTGGTCGGCTACCGCGCCGGCCGCTGCTACCTGCGCGACTTCGAAGGCCAGGTGGCGCCGATCCAGATCGACCCCCCGCCGTGGCTGCTGGGGCAGCTGGATACGACGCCGCAGCGCAACGACGAGCTCGCACCGCGTGCGGCGGCATCGGCCGCCGGCCTTGCCGAGATGGCAGATGTGGTGGACGAGTAGGAGCGCCGGGCATCGGATAGCGACCGCCATCCTGGTCGCGGCGGGCGCGGCGGCCCTCCTCTCGCCGCAGCCCGCGACGGCCGCTCCCCGCGAAGGCGGCCCCGTCGTCCTCTACACGCGCGGCCCCGCGCCGCAGCGGCCCCACAAAGAAGTGGCCGGCCCGCCGGCGCCGTCGAAAAAAGGCAAACCGTCAAACCCGTTCGAAGTCAAAGGGCCGGGGGCGGGCGGGGGCGGGAAAGAAAAAGACCCCAAAGCGCCGGCTGAAAAAGTCCCCTCGACTCCCATCTTCCCCGCTGCCGGGACGCCGAAAGAGGTGGGGGAGAACGGCCAGGTGGATCCGATCAGCGGCCTCGGGCTCCGCAACCCGGCCTGCGACCGGCTGGACGAGATCCGCGACCGGCTGACCCGCGTCGCCTGCGAAACGAACGGCACCCCCGAAAGCCACTACCCGCCCACCAACTACGGCTTCGACACCTTCATCGACACCGGCATCGACGCCCCGATGGGCACCGGCCTCTCGATCATCGTCTGGCTGCTCAACGGGGTCTGGCTGGGGGTCAACTTCGTGCTGCGCTGCGTGTTCGAGCTGCTCGGGCTGGCCTTCGGGCTCAACCCGTTCGGAAACGGCGAAACGATGCGCCAGCTCAGCGGCTCGATCAACAGGCTGTATTCGCGCATCACCAACCCATGGCTCTCGACGCTGGTGGTCATGGGCGGCATCTGGTTCGCCTACAAGGGCCTGGTCAAGCGCGAAATCGGGGCCAGCATCTCCGGCACGCTGGCGGCGATCTCGATGCTGGTCTTCGGCCTCTGGATCGTGCACTCGCCGGCGCAGACGGTGGGCCGCCTGGCGAACATGTCCAACCAGGTTTCCCTGGGGGTGATCAGCGCCCCCAGGTCGGGCTCCGTGTCGAGGCCGATGGGCAGCTTCGCGGAAGCGATGTCGGCGACCTGGCCAAAGCTGATCGAGGTCCCCTTCGCGGGCCTCAACTTCTCCGACGTCAGCTGGGCGATGGGGCCGCCGCCCCCCGAAGCAGTCGAAAAGGCGAACGAAAAGCTCTGCGACGACGTCGGCACCGAGGCTCTTTTCGAAGCGACCAAGAACGCCGGCGGAGACGTCGACAAAGCCTGCGAGGAATACGTGCACAACCGCTACGGCAAACCGAAGCGGGTGATCGACCTCTACCTGCGCTCCTCGCCGAACAGCCCTCCCCGGGAGGCTCTCTGGCAGTACTTCGACAAGGACGAGGGCGACCTCTACAAGGCCAAAGTCGCCGCGCAGGGGGGCGACGGGGTCCTCACCCGCCTCTCGATGCTGGCCCTCTTCCTGGTCGGCCTCTTCGGCGCCCTGATGCTGCTCGCCTGGCTGGCGCTGCGGCTCTTCACCCAGGCCGCGATCGGCTTCGTGCTGCTGCTGGCGGCGCCGCTGGCCCTCTTCTTCCCGCTGCTCGGCGACGCCGGGCGGCGCGCCTTCAAGACCTGGGGCCTGACGCTGCTCGGGGCCACCCTCGCCAAGGTGATCTACGCGGCCTTCCTCTCGATCGTGCTGATGGGCATCGCGACCCTGGGACGGCCCGGGGGCGCGGTCGGCTTCCTGCTCGCCTCCGCCTTCTGCTGGACCGTCTTCCTGAAGCGCACCGAGCTGGTCAAATGGCTGAGCGTCGGAGACGTGGACTCCCGGCCGATCTCGGTGCCGAGTCAGATCGCCGCCCTCGCCCTCGGCAGGCGTGCGTGGCGGACCGCGACCGGAGTGGCGGGTGGGCTGGTCGGCGTTCCCCAGCAGGGCAATGCGCGCCGGCGCCAGCCGCCGCGGACCGGCCCCGAACGGCGGCGCCCATCCGAAAGGCGCGACGGCACCCGCAAACCGGAAATCGAGGGACTCAGCTCCAGCGCCCGGGGGCTCTCCGACCGCAGCTTGGCGGAGGCGAGGGAGACGGTCGCCGAGACGAGGCGCAAGTACGGCGACCCCCGCGCGTGGCAGGCCCCGGCGGCCGAGAGCGGCCGTGCATCCACCCCGACTCGGGGCGCACGCTCGACTTCCGCGCGGCGGCTGGGCCGCGGGCCGAGCCCCAGCGAGCGCGTGCGCTTCGAAAAAGCGCAGCAGGTGGTCGCCCGCGCCGAGCGCGACTCGCAGCTGCAAGAGGGGCAGGAGGCGGTGCGCGGCGCCCGCGACCTCGCGGCCCCGATCTCGGAGCGCTCGCGAGCCGAAGGCCCGCGCGACTACGCCCGCCGCTTCGAGATCGATCGAGAGAGGATCGAGGAGGGCGCCGACTCATTGCGGCACGAGACGACCGCGAAGAGGGTCGAGCACAAGACCCTGCGCGACGTCCACCTCCTGCACGCCGCGATGGAGGCTTCCGACTCCCCCCTCGGGCGCGATGCCCAGCTTGCCGAGGAGGCGAGCCAGCACTCCGAGGAGAAACGCAACCCGAGGCCGAGCAACTCGCGCCGGGTGTCCCGGTTCCGCCAGCTCCGTAGACCCCACCGCGAAAGGCCGGTAGCTCCCCGCAAAGACATGTCCCGGGGCGGCTGACGATGGCGCCCGCCGCGAAGCCGAAGCCGGGTGTCTTCGTCCTCGTCTCGATCCTCCTGGTCGCCAGCGGGGTCGTCTTCTCCCGCCTGGGGTCGAGCTCGGAAGCCGGGACCGAAGGCGCAGGCGGTGCGGGCCGGGTCGAAGTCGCCGAAGCGGGGCGGGTCGCGCTCGAAACCGCCCGCATGCGCTCCCAGGTGGATCGGGCGGCGAGGCGCTTCGTGCCCGCCTTCCTGCGCTACGAGGTGGGGGACATCGACGCCGCCGTGCGGCGAACGCTGCGCGCCACCGCGACGGCTGAATTCGCCGCCGACCTGCTCGCCGTCCCGCCCCGGCCGCCGGCCGCCGGGTTCCCTCCTCGGGCCCGCCTGCTGCGGCTCGCGGTCAGGATCTCGCCGAACGCCGCCTTCCACGCCTTCGTCGAAGGCACGGCGCTGCGGGGTAGCGCGCGCGAAGCCCTCTCCCTCGAGTTCGAGTACGGAGAAGGCGGCTGGCGCGCCAGCGGGGTCACCGAGTGAGCGGCGGCGGCTGGCGCTCCGGTTTCGGCAGGCGCTCGCTGGGCGGCGCCGGCGTGCGTGTGGTCGGCATCGCGAAGAACGTCGGCGCGCTGCCGGCGGTGCTGCTGGTCTGCCTCTGCATGCTCGGCGCCTTCCTGGTCCTCGGCGCCGTGGTCTCGCTGGCCAACCCCAAGATCGGCGGCGGCTCGGTCGTCTGCAGGGTGGCGGGAGGCGGTGCCGAGAGCCCTCCGGCGAAGCTCCTGCCGATCTACCAGGGGGCGACCGAACGCTACAAATTGGGACCGCGCGGGCCGAGCATCCTGGCGGCGATCAATTTCCGCGAGACGTCTTTCGGCACCAACATGAACAACACCAGCGGCTCGGGGGCGATGGGCTGGATGATGTTCATGCCCGAAACCTGGTCCGCCTACGGGGTCGATGCCAACGGCGACGGCGCGAAGGACCCCTACAACCCCTGGGACGCGATCTTCGCCGCCGCCAGGTACCTGCGCGCCTCCGGCGCGCCGGGCAACTGGCACGACGCGATCTTCGCCTACAACCACGCCGAGTGGTACGTCCAGGACGTCCTCGAAGCGGCTCAGACGTTCGACGGCAGCGTGGTCTGCGTCGATGCCCCCGTGGAAGGGCTGGGCGAGCTTCCCTCCGACGCCCTGCAGCGGGTCGAATACGTCGCCCGCTGGATCGAATCGCAGCGGATCCACTACTGCTGGGGCGGCGGGCACGGAGTAAAGCCGGGCCCGGACCCCGGCGAATACTGCTGGAACTCGGCCGGGACGGAAAAGGTCTTCGGCTCGGGTCTCGACGGCCTGGACTGCTCGGGGGCGGTGCGCTGGCTGCTCACCATCTCGGGCTTCGACGACCCCGGCGGCATCGCCTCGGGCTCCTTTGCCAGCGCCTACGAGCCCGGCCCGGGCAGGGCGGTCACGATCTGGTCGAACGCCGAACACGTCTTCATCGTCATCAACGGGCGGGCGTGGGGGACGTCGTCATCGAATTTCGCCCACGGGCCCGGCTATGCCGAACACACCACCGAAGGGTTTGCGGCCAGCCATCCACCTGGGCTCTAGACAGCCCCGCCAATGCCGGACCTCGCTATAACTGGAGGCATGGTCGATGACCTGCGCAGGGGTGCGGAGCGTGTGGGTGAGCGAGCCGGCGCGGCCCGCGATGCGGCCGCCGAGAGAGCGGGGGCGGCAAGAGAGGCGATGGGCGAGCGCGCCGGGGCCGCCAGGGACGCGATGGGCGAGCGAGCCACCGCCGCCAGGGAGGCGGCGAGCGACGCGATCGCGGCCGTGAAGCCGAGGCTGCGCGGCGTCTCCCACGAGTGGGCCTTCTTCGTCTCGCTCTTCCTCGGCGCCGGGCTGATCCTCGCGGCCGACACGCCGAAGGCCACCCTGGCCGCGGCGATATACGCGGTCAGCCTCTCCGCCCTGCTGGGCACCAGCGCGCTCTATCACCGCGTCAACTGGAGGCGGCCCAGCGTGCGCCTCTGGATGCGCCGGCTCGACCACTCGATGATCTTCTTCCTCATCGCCGGCACCTACACGCCGTTCGCGCTGCTGGTCCTCGACGGTCCCCTTGCCGACGCCATCCTCGCGGTTGTCTGGGTGGGGGCGATCGCCGGGGCGCTGGTCGAGATGGTCTGGATCGAGCACCCGAAATGGGTGGCGGCGCTGATCTATCTGGCGCTCGGCTGGGTGGCCGCGGTTGCCTTCCCGGAGCTCTGGAGCGAGATGGGGGTGACGGGAACCCTGCTGGTCGCGGCCGGGGGCCTGCTCTACACGGCCGGGGCCGTCGTCTACGCGACGCAGCGGCCGAACCCCAGCCCGCGCGTATTCGGCTACCACGAGGTCTTCCACCTCTTCGTCATCGCCGCCGCCGCCGCCCACTTCTTCGCGGTCGCCTTCTTCGCCCTGCCGGCGGGCTGAACGTCGCGGCGCCAGCGGGCTGAACGTCGCCCTGCCTGCGGGCTGAACGTCGCCTTGCCGGTGGAGTGAACGTCGCGGCGCCGGCGGGTCGACCATCACGAGAGTGAACTTGACCACCTATATGGGGGCAAAAACTCACTCTCGAGGTGAGTTGCCGCTCAGCCGGGACTCCGCTCAGCTAGGCGAGGGCGGCTGAGGAGCGCTCCTTGGCGGCCTCGATCAGCGCCAGCACGTCCTGCTCGCGGCCCTCGCGCAGCAGCACCACCGGGTCGGGCTCGCCGTTGACGATGCCCTCGAAGAACTCCTTGCGGTCCTGATAGGTCGGCAGGGTCGACTTCGCCCAGCCCCGCGCCTCGTTGAGGATCACCGCGAGGCGGGCGTACTCCTCGCCGAAGAGGTCGGAGACCTCCCGCTTCATCCGCTTGGCGAGCGCCGGCGAGGCGCCGGCGGTCGAGATCGCGATCGCCAGCGGGCCGCTGCGCACGATCGCCGGCAGGATGAAGTTGCACAGCGGCGGCACGTCGACGACGTTGACCAGCATCGCCCGGCGCTCGGCGTCGTCGAAGACGCCAATGTTGACCTCGCTGTCGTTGGTCGCCGCGATCGCCATGAAGGCGCCCTCCAGATCGGCGGCGCCGGCATAGGGCCTCTGTATCCACTCGATCGAGCCCTCGCCGGCAAGCGCCTCCAGCTCGGGATGGGCGACCGGCGCGATCAGCGCCACGTCGGCGTCGCAGGCAAGCAGGCCCTCCACCTTCTCGAGGCCGATGTCGCCGCCCCCGATCACCACGCAGCGACGGCCCTTGAGCTTCAGGCAGGCGATGTAGAAGGGAGTCTCCAGCATGTCGCGCACGCAGGACTGGTCGCAGATCCCCTTGCGCAACTGGCAGACGCACTCCTTGCCGGCATAGGCCTGAGCGGGCATACGAACAGGTTAGAGAGACTCGAGGGTGAGTCGCAGGCCCTCGTCGAGACCGGTCTCGACGCGCCAGCCGAGCTCGCGCTCCGCCCGGCCCGGATCGATCGAGATGCTCTGCACCTCGCCGGTGCGCTCGGGCGCGAACTCGGCCTCGAAGCCCTCGACCGGCTCGAGCGCGGAGAGACGCTCGATCAGGGTGAGGACGTCGGTCTCGACTCCGGTTCCGACGTTGATCGGCCCCGTTGCCTCGGCGCCCGCGGCCGCCAGCGCCGCCCGTACGACGTCGCCCACATATATGTAGTCGCGGGTCTGGCGGCCGTCGCCGTAGACCGTCGGCCGCCCGCCTCCCCGCAGGCAGCCGCAGAAGATCGCGATCACCCCGGCCTCGCCGAGGGGGTCCTGGCGCGGGCCGTAGACGTTACCCAGCCGCAGGCTCATGCAGGAGAGGCCGTAAAGGCGCTCGTAGAGCGACATGTAGCCCTCGCCGGCGAGCTTGCTCTGCCCGTAGGGGGAGAGCGGCGCGAGCGGCGCGTCCTCGGCCAGCGGCAGCTGCTGGCCCTGGCCCTCGCCGTAGATCGCCCCGCCGGTGGAGCTGAAGACGACGCGGCGGGTGCCCGCGACCCGGGCCGCCTCCAGCACGTTGGCGATGCCGCCGACGTTGATTGAGGCGTCGAAGGCGGGGTCCGCGATCGACTTGCGGACGTCGATCTGCGCCGCCAGGTGGAAGATGGCCTCCGGCTGCGCCTTCCCGACCAGCTCGACCATCGCCGCGGTGTCGCGGATGTCCTGCTCGACCAGTCTCGCCCCGGCCTCGAGGGCGCCCTCGAGGTTCTGCCGCCGCCCCGTGGAGAGGTCGTCGACGACCGTCACCTCCTCGCCCTGGGCGAGGAGCGCGTCGACGAGATTGGAGCCGATGAAGCCGGCCCCCCCTGTTACAAGGCAGCGCATTGCGGCAACATCCTAGGTGGAAAGAGAACGCGACCCGTCCGGCGGCCCGCCCCGAGGTGCCGCCGAACGCCCCTGCTACCCTCGCCGACCCATGCGGTTGATAGTCACAGAGAAGAACAGCAGCGCCAAGAAGATCGCCGAGATCCTCGGCGGCAGCCCTGCTGTCGACAAAGCTTTCAAAGTCCCCTTCTACACCTGGAGCGACGCCGACGGCGAGCATCGCACGATCGGCCTCAAGGGCCACGTGGTCGGCCCGTCCTTCCCGGAGGGCTACTCGAACTGGCAGAAAACCGACCTGCACGATCTGATCGACGCCGACCTGATCAAGGAGCCGACCGACAAAAACGTCGTCAAAGCGATCAAGAAGGTGGCCAAAGAGGCGGATGAGCTGGTGATCGCCACCGACTTCGATCGCGAGGGGGAGCTGATCGGCCTCGAGGCGCTGGAGGAGATGCTCGACGCCAACCCGGCGCTGGGCTCGCGCGACGAAACGCGCGCCGGCACGCTGCAGATCCAGCGGGCGCGCTACTCGGCGCTGACCAAGGAGGAGATCGAGCGCGCCTTCTCCAACCTCGACGAGCTCTCCTATCCGCTCGCCAACGCCGGCGCCGCCCGCCAGGACATCGACCTGCTCTGGGGCGCGACCCTGACCCGCGCCGTCTCCCTCTCCACCCGCCGCTTCGGCTCCAACTTCCTCTCCGTCGGCCGCGTCCAGAGCCCGACGCTCGGTCTGATCGTCGAGCGTGAGTTGGAGCGCCGCGCCCACGTCGCGAAACCGTTCTGGGAACTGTTCGCCAAGTTCGAGCACCCCGACGGCAGCTTCGAGGCCCATCACACGACGGACAAATTCTGGGAGAAGGCGGAGGTCGACGCGGCGCTCGCGGGAACCTCGAGCCCCGGCACCGTGAAAGCGGTGACCGCGCGCAAAAACACCCGCAAACCGCCGACCCCCTACAACACCACCGCCTTCACCACCGATGCCTCGAGCCGGCTCAGCATCACGCCCGCCAACGCGATGCGGATCGCCGAGGACCTTTATATGGACGGCTTCATCTCCTACCCGCGCACCGACAACACCGTCTACCCGGCCTCGCTGCCGACGCGGGAGCTGATCTCCCAGCTGGTGGCGATCAAAGAGTTCTCCGCCGCGGCGGGGCTGCTCAACGGGGAGCTGAAATCGACGCGGGGCAAAAAAGAGACCACCGACCACCCGCCGATCTACCCAACGCAGGCGATCCATCCAGGAGCCCTCGAGGGGCCAAAGAAACGGGTCTACGAACTCGTCGTACGCCGCTTCCTCGCCACCTTCAGCCCGCCGATGATCACCGAGTCGACCCGCGCCGACATCGAGGCGGGTTCGCAGACCTACTTCGTCCGTGGCTCGGTCGTGGTCGACCCCGGCTACGCCGGGATCTACACCTACGCCCGCTCCTCCGACGAGGAGATCCCCAAACTCGAGGAGGGCCAGACGCTCGACCTCGACGGCGACCCCTGGATCCTCGACAAAGAGACCCAGCCGCCCTCGCGCATCTCTCAGGGCAAGCTGATCGAGATGATGGAGGAGCGCGGCCTCGGCACGAAGGCGACCCGGGCAGACATCATCCAGAAGCTCTTCGATCGCGGCTACGTCTACAACAACCCGCCGATCCCGTCGGAGACCGGGATGGCGATGTATGAGGCGTTCAAGAAATTCGTGCCGCGGATGGCGACTCCCGAGATGACCGCCCAGCTCGAGGAGGAGATGGACCAGATAGCGGCCGGCAAGATGACGAAGGACGGCGTCGTCGGAGACAGCCGCGACCTGCTCCACAAGACCTGGTCGGAGATCGACTCCAGCCGCGAGGACCTGGCGAAAGTCGTCTGGGCCGGCATGGACCAGGACCGGATCCTCGGGCCCTGCAAAGTATGCGAGGAGGCGGGCCGAAAGAAGGAGGACGGCTCGCCCCACATGCTGCGGATCATCCGGGCGAAAAAATCGGGCAAACGCTTCGTCGGCTGCAGCGGCTGGACGGCCGACGACCCCGACTCCTGCGATCAGACCTTCCCGCTGCCGCAGCGCGGCGACATCTTCCGGCTCGAGGAGCGCTGCTCTGTCTGCGATGAGACCCCGCGGCTGAAAGTCGTCCCATTCCGCGGCCGTCCCTGGAACCTCTGCCTCAACGGCGACTGCCCGTCGATGGAGGAGATGAAGAAACGGCGCGCCGAACGCGAGGCCGCGAAAGCGGCCAAAGCGGAGATGTCTAAAAAGCCGATGCCGGACGGCTCCGAGGGAGACGGCGCGAAAACCGGCAAAGCCGACACCAGCACCCGGCGCCGCAAACGGGCCAAAGCGGCAGCCAAAAGCTGAGGCGCGGGCCCTTGTTCGTCTCGCTCGAGGGCGTCGACGGCTCGGGCAAGAGCACCCAGGCCCGGCTGCTCGCCGATGCGCTGGGACCTGAGACGCTGCTGATCCGCGAGCCGGGGGGGACCGACGCCGCCGAGCGCGTCCGCGACCTGCTCGCCGACCCGGCGCTGGAGGTCGACCCCCTTGCCGAGCTGCTGCTCTTCTGCGCCGCGCGCGCCGACCTCACCGCGCGTGTGATCCGCCCCGCGCTCGAGGCCGGGCGAACCGTCGTCTCCGACCGCTTCGCCGACTCCAGCGTCGCCTATCAGGGCGCCGCCCGGGGGCTGGGGGTCGGGGAGGTGATCTCGCTCAGCGACGCCGCGACGGAAGGCCTCTGGCCGGACCTGACCGTGCTGCTGCGCGTCGACCCAGAGGTTGGCCTCGGCCGCGCCGCCGGCGAGGACCGCTTCGAGTCCGAGGGCCTGGAGCTGCAGCGCACGGTCGCCGCCGCCTATGAGGAAATCGCCAAGATCGCCTCCGATCGGATGGTCGTGGTCGACGGCAGCGGCGAGGTGCAGGAGGTGCACGAGCGCGTGATGGCCGTGGTCGCGGATCGCATCGACGACGGCAGCGGCGCGTGAGCGCCCTCGAGGACAGCACCGTCCACCAGCCCAGGGTGCGGATGGCGCTGAGCGCGGTGCTCGCGTCCGGCCCCTCGCACGCCTATCTGTTCCGCGGTCCGCGCGGGGCCGGCAAGGCGGCGGCCGCGCGCGCCTTCGCGGCCGAGATCCTCGCCGCTTCCGCCCCCGACCCCGAGGAGTCCCGCCGCCGCGCCCTGCTCGATCCGTCCCCCCATCCCGACCTTGTCTGGCTGACCCCGAGCGGGACCCAGCACATGGTGGGTGAGATCCGCGAGCAGGTGATCCGCGCCTCCGCCTACCGTCCCTTCGAGGGCGGCAAGCGGGTTTTCGTGATCGAGGCCGCGGAGGCGATGCGCGACGAGAGCCAGAACGCGCTGCTGAAGACGCTCGA
>DASSTR010000091.1:0-7757 GCA_035707825.1 Solirubrobacterales bacterium | reverse complement strand
GCCGAGCCGATCTGCAAGGTCAACGCGGAAGCCAACAAGCACATCCTCAAGGGCGTGCGCGCGAAGGTGCGGGCCGGGAAGCTGAAGGCCGCCGGCGGTCAGTTCAGCCGGGCAGCCATCGCATTGAAGAAGACGCTGCGCAAGATAGAAGCGCTGCCGATGCCGGTCAAGGACGAAAAGAGGCTCGCCGAGTGGCATGACCGCATCGGCGAAGAGGCGACTCTGCTGCAGAACGTCGGTAAGGCGCTGATCGCCGAAAACACCCACCGGGCCGAAGTGCTCTCGGTGAAACTCAACAGCAATGCCAGGCTGACCAACGCGATCGTCATCCCGTTCGAATTCACCTACTGCCGTCTGGAACCGAACAAATACGCCTGATCTGGAACCGCGATGAATTCGAGTCAAAAGCGCCAGTTGCTGAAGCACAGCGTTCTGGTCGATGACAACGTCGACCTGGCCGTGGCGTTTGGCCCAACCGGCCCCGACTCGGCAAAGGTCACGCTCCTACTCGACTGCGAGGACAGCGACGTGCGGACGATCCAGCGGCTCTCCTCCCGCCTCTCGACCGGGATCGAGGAGCGCCTCGACGTATTCCGCCTCGCCGACGCCCGTCCAGCGGCGATCCTGATGCGGCAGGCCCTGGAGGAGGGGCACGTCCTCAAGGACGTCAGCGGCACCTGGGGGCAGCTGCAGTCCGAACGCGAGGAGATCGTCGCCGAAGCCGAAGCCCACGAGCGCTGGACCAAGGACCTGCACGAGGGCGTCAGCGCGGTCGTCGAGGCGGACGAAAACGTCACCCTGGCGGTTCAGTTCGGACCGATCAGGTCAGAAAGCAAGGACGACCGCTCCGACATGAACCTGCTGGTCGGCTGCAAGGACGAAAGCGAAGAGACCCTCCTCGCCCTCTATGCCGAACTGCAGACGACCGGTTTCAGGGTCGAAATCATGTCCCTCGAGAAGGCCAACGACTTCCCCTACGCGCTCAGCCACATCGTCAGGACCGGCCGCCCCCTGAAGGACACTCAGGGGCAGTGGGAGGGCCTGCAATCGGAGCGCAACCGAATCGTCGAAGACGGGCTGCGCCAGCACCACGACGTGCAGGAGCTGAAGCGCCTATACGGCGGGCCCGGCGGCACCACGAGCTTCAACTGAGCGGGCCCTCGGCGCTTATCCAGCCCTCCTCGTGCGCGACTCGCTCGATGGTGAGGACCTGGCGGTCATTGATCGTGAACTCGAGCCAGTAGTCCTCGGTCACCGGGTTGACGACGCGCAGAGCGGCCATGCAATCGGGGCTCAAGTTGGTGTAGGCGGCTTCGTCCTCGAAATGCATCAGCACCTCGATGTCCGGACGAGCCCTGAACTCCACGCGCTTGAGGCAAGCCTTGAAGGAAGCGCCACCCGCGTAATGCCCGTAATCGACGTAGACGGACAGCCACTTACCCAGCCAGCCCTGGAGCTCGCGCAGGACATCGGAGAAATCGATCGGGGTCTTCTCGAATTCCCTCACTAAGGGGCATAAGAGACGACCGGCGAGAACTCTCCCCACCGAGTTGCCGACCTTGGTAGAGCGCCTCTCAAACCGCTCTGGCAAGCCAATACCTTGCCTCGAAAGTCGAGGCACTTACCTCTCGTCCCATGCGCCCGACCGGATTCGAACCGGCGACCTTCGGCTTGAAAGACCGACGCTCTTTGCCACTCGTGAGAGTAGCGTTGACCACTGAGCTACGGGCGCTAGTCTGCGCAACTCTAGCGAGCGGCAGCTAGGGTCGGGCTGATGGCACGGGGCTATTGGGCGAGTGATCTGAAGGGGCTATGGATCTAGGACTTCAAGGCCGGGTGGCGCTGGTCATGGGCGCCAGTCGCGGGATCGGGCGGGGCATCGCGACGGCGCTGGCGCGGGAGGGCGCAAGGGTCGCGATCGCGAGCCGCTCTCGGGAGCGGCTCGAGGAGGCGGCGAGCGAGATCGGGCCCGGCGCAGCGCCCTTCGTCGCCGATGCATCGGACACCGACGCCCTGGCCGGCCTACCCGGCGAGGTGGCGGCAGAGCTCGGGCCGGTCGACATCCTCGTCACCAACACCGGCGGCCCACCGTTTGGAGGCGCGCTCGATCACGAGAGAGAGGAGTGGGAGCTCGCCTACCGCTCGCTGGTCCTGGCGCCGCGGACCCTGGCCCGGGAGGTCATGCCCGGCATGCGCGAGCGCGGCTGGGGGCGGATCGTCAACGTCGGCTCCAGCTCGACCCGGGAGCCGCTCCCGGGGCTCAACCTCTCCAACACCCACCGCATGGCCGCGGTCGGGTTCTTCAAGACGCTCGCCGCGGAGGTGGCCGGCGACGGGATCACCGTCAACACCGTCGCCACCGGCCGCTTCGCGACCGAACGGCTGGCCTCCAACACCGGCTCGCTGGAGCCCGCCGAAGAAGCCGCCAGGCGCGAAGTGCCGGCCGGCCGCCTCGGGCGTCCCGACGAGTACGGCGATCTCGTCGCCTTCCTCTGCTCCGAGCGCGCCGCCTACATCACCGGCACGGTGATCCCGATCGACGGCGGCCTTCTGCGCTCGGTCTAAAGGGCCGGTAAGCAAATTGGCTCTGCGACTGGCTTGCTGAACGTCGCGGGGGTAGCATCAGCCCAATGGGTAGCCAGGAGCGTGAAACCAGTCAGGATCAAGCTCTGGCACTGGGTGAGCTCGATCCGCGCACTCGTCAGATGCACTCGGTCTACGTCACGGGGCTGACGCTGGAACAGGTCGGCAAACTTTTCGGCCTCACGCGTGAGCGGGTACGTCAGATCTTTCGGGACGCGGGACTGTCGATCAGATCGACGAGCGAAACCCGGGCCCTGCGCTCCAAGCACCTCATCGAGGGCTGCGGCGAGGAAATCAAGGCCGCCTTTCTCGTCTCCCACAACGTCGAGCAGGTGGCGCACAGGTTCGGCCTGCCGATCACGGTCACCAAAACCTTCATCAAGACGCAGTTTCCGCATACCTGGGAACGCCGCCCACCGAAGCCGCCTGAACCGAAGTACCCCACGGAGGAGATCCTCGGGCTGCTTCGAGAGGCAGCCGACGCCGTGGGGGGAGATTTGCGGGAGCCGAGCTACCGCCGCTACGCGGAAGGGCGCAGCATTGCCGACGGCCGCTCCTGGCCCTCGGCATCGACGATCAACGCCCGCTTCGGGTCGTGGTCGCGAGCACTGATCGCGGCGGGGCTGAAGCCGTTGGGGACCCTGTCCTCGAAATCCCGTCGCAAGTTCTCAGACGACGACTGCTTCGCGGCGATCCGGGCGGCGGCCGAGGCGCTGGGCGGGCCTCCGACGGTCGGCGCATATCGGGAGTTCGCCCGCAAGTCGCAGGGCGGCTATCCCAGCGAGATGACGATTCGCGTGCGTTTCGGCGCCTGGCGCGACGTCCTCGTCAGGGCCGGCCTGCTCCCCGAGCCGCTGGACGCGCCCGGCCCGCTCGAGGCACGAACGGCTCGGGCCTAGATGAGGCGGAGGAAACCGCCGGCGCCTTCGACGGCGCCGCCCAGCGATCTGACCCGCTCGGCGAGGTCGCGGTCGGAGGTCACCACGGTGACGTCTGAGTCCTCGGCGAGCCACTGGGGCAGGCGCTGAACGATCTCCCCATCAGCCGCGTTGCGTCCCCGCCTGGTCGCCCAGGCGACCTCGACCGCCTCGGTCTCGAGCGGCCGGCGCGGCTGCTTCTCCAGCACGACCACGACTCTCTCGCCCGCCCCCTCCGCCCACCGATCCACTTCGGCGATCAGGCGCTCGAGCGCGCCTTCGCGATCGCGCCACCAACCGTCGGGGCGGCTGCCGACCACGTTCATCGCATCGACGACTCTCACCCCTCCCTTATAGCGGCGGCGCAGGCTCGCGCGGTGCCCGAAGAGCACCGGCGGCGCCAAGGCTGTGCCTAGACGCGGTTGATGACGACGATGCCCGCAACGCAGCCGGCCGCCAGCAGCACCAGCGACAGGTTCTCTCTGCCCCGCTTCGACATCGCGTACTCGATGAAATCGTCAACGAGATAACGGTCCATACTCTTGTAACACATGACACAGGCTTTTTATGCGGCAAAGCTGTGTATCCGGACCAAGGATCGAAGCCCGTAGCCGACTCCAGGGCGCTGTAGGGTCGTCCGCATGACGCGCAAACAGGGGCTGATCGCATCGGCGATCGCGTCTTTGGTGCTGCTCGCGGCGATGTATCCGGCCGAGCAGCGGATGGGAGACACCGGCGGGCCGGGAATCGTCCCCTTCGAGCTGGTGGGGAGCCAGGGCCACGCCGACGAGATCTTTGCGGAATGGGGGAGCGAGGGCCAGGACGCCGCCCGCCAGTCCCTCTGGATCGACTTCGCCTATCTGGTCGCCTACGGAATCTTCTTCACCCTCGCGCTGGCGGCAACCCGCGACCTGGCCAGGCAGAGATCCTGGCGCCGCATGGCGAGCGTCGGCCGCGTCGTCGTCCCCTTCGGCGCCCTCGCCGCCGGCTTCGACGCGCTCGAGAACACCTGCCTGCTGCTCACGCTGGGAGGCGCCGGCTCGGCATTTCCAGTGCTCGCCACCGTCTTCGCGGCCTGCAAGTTCGTACTTCTCGCGATTACGGTCGGCTACCTGCTCACCGGCCTGGCGATGCGACTCTTCGGGCCCAGCGGCGACGTCCCGGCCGAGTCGAAGCCCGCGGCCTGAGAAGACCGCCGGCCTTCAGTCGCCCGGCGCCTCGCGCATAGCCGGGAAGAGGATCACGTCGCGCAGGCTCTTCGAGCCGCTGATCAGCATCAGCAGCCGGTCGACCCCGAGGCCGCAACCGCTCGCCGGCAGCATTCCGTATTCGAGCGCTCGCACGAACTCGTCGTCGTGCTCGTGCGGGTTCTCCTCCGCGCCGGATTCCTGGCGCTGGCGCTGTTCGACGAAGTGGCGGCGCTGTTCGATCGGGTCGTTGACGTCGGTGCCGCCGCCGACGATCTCCATCCCGGCGACGATCCCGTCGAAGGCCTCGCCGAGCAGTTCGTTCGTCTCAACCCGCGGCTTGACCAGCGGCCAGAGCGCAAGCGGCAGGTCGACGATGAAGGTCGGCTGGACCAGCTTCGGCTCGACGAGCTTGCCCTGCAGCGTGTCGACGAGCCCGGCCCAGTCGTCGTCGGGGTTGGCGTCATCCCCCGCCAGCTCGGCGAGCTCGTCGCGGCTCGCCTCGACGATGTCGACCCCGGTCTCATCTCTGATCGCGTCGCGCAGGCTGAGCCGCTTCCAGGGCGTCGCAAAGTCGATCGTCTCGCCGTCGCGCTCGAACTTCGTCGTGCCCAGCACCTCCCGGACGACGCCGGCGACCAGCTCCTCGGCGAACTCCATCACGCCGTTGTAGTCCGCCGCGCTGACGAACCACTCGAGCATCGTGAACTCGGGGTTGTGCTGGGGTGACATCCCCTCGTTGCGGAAGAAGCGCCCCAGCTCGTAGACGTCCTCGAAGCCGCCGACGATGGCGCGCTTCAGGTAGAGCTCGGTGGCGATGCGCAGGAAGAGGTGGCGGTCGAGGGCGTGGTGGTGGGTTTTGAACGGACGCGCCGCGGCGCCGCCGGTGAGCCGCTGCAGGATCGGCGTTTCCAACTCCACGTAGCCGCGCTCGTTCATATGGTTACGGATCGCCGCCAGCACCTTGGAGCGCATCAGGAAGACCTCGCGCGAGCGCTCGTTAGCCATCAGGTCGAGTTCGCGCTGGCGGTAGCGGGTCTCGACGTCGGAGATGCCGTGGAAGAGGTCCGGCGGGTCGCGGAACGCCTTGGCGAGCAGGACGCACTCCCGCACGTTGAGCGCCAGCTGGCCGCGCTTGGTGACGTAGAGGTCGCCCTCGACGCCGACGATGTCGCCGATGTCGAGCTCCTCGATGCGCGCATAGGCCTCCTCGCCGAGGGCGTCCTCACGCGCGTAGGCCTGGATCGACCCGGAGAGGTCGCGGACGTCGAAGAACATCGTCTTGCCGTGAATGCGCTGGCCGGTCAGGCGGCCGGCCACCCGATAGGTGAACTCGTCGTGGTCCCCCGCCCCGAGCTGCTCGGGATCGTGAGCGGAGAGGATCTCCGCGATCCGCGTGCGGTCGGGAAAGGAGCGTGGAAAGGGGTCGATGCCGGCCTCGCGCAGGCGCTCGGCCTTGGCACGGCGCTCGGCCTCGGTCGAGCCCTCGCTTGGCTCGAGCTGTTGGGGCTCGTCAGCCATCGAAGGTCAACCTGTGCCCGCGGCAGGCGCTAAGGAGCAATGCCGACCGTTACCCGCTCGCCACCCATGTGGTCGCGGATGGTAGTCGCATCGCGCAGCATTTCCCGCATCGCGGGCCCGTGATGGGTGTCGTGCTCCATCGCCAGCCGCTGGCCGGGCTTAACCTCGGAGATCAGGCGGCGAATCACACCGAGGCCGTCCTCGCCGCAGTCGCCGGTGACGGCGATGCGCGGCTCGCGCTGAATCTCGGGCGTGCGCTCGTTGATCGTCGAGTCGGTGACGTAGGGAAGGTTGGCAATGACGAGATCGATCTCCTCGTCGGCGAGCTTGTCGGGAAGGCCCTCGTCGACGATCACCTCGAGCTCGATGCCGAGTCGCTCGGCGTTCTCGCGGGCGGCTTCCGCGGCTTCGGGAGAGAGGTCTGAGGCCGTGACTCGCAGATCGGGGCGCTCCGAGAGCAGGGCGAGTGCGATGGCGCCGGAACCGGTGCCGACCTCGTGGACGCGGGCGCCCTCGGGCAGTTCGACCCCCACCCCGACCAGCAGCTCGGTCTCGCGGCGCGGCCAGAGGACCCGGGGGTCGACCGCGACCTCGATGTCGCGGAACGGCGCCCGGCCGAGGATGTAGGCGAGCGGCTCGTGATCGGCGCGGCGGCGGACCCGGTCTTCGATCGCGCTCGCGACCTCCGGCGTCAGCTCGCCCTCGCCATTGCCGGAGAGCTGCTCGACATCGATGCCGAGTGCGTCGGCGACGAGGGCCTCGGCGTCCTCACGCGGGGATTCGCAGCCGGCGGCGGCGATTTTCTCGCGTGCGGCCTCGACGGCAGCGCCGACGGTCGAACCCAAATCGCCCTCGTTTGGAACAGCTACATCCGCCATTGCTGAAAGGTCCCCTCGATCTCTTCTTACGTGGTCAACGGTGTGTGACGGTAGGCCTATCCCGCGGGCCGCGATGCGACGGCATGCGGTACGCCGGCGCGGGTGAGACTACCGTGACGCCGCCTTACAGCGTAGAGCCAAAGCGAGCCGGCGAGCATCATCGCCACGCTCTCCAGCTGCGCTTGGGTCAGGCCCAGCGCCACATCGGTGTTGCGGCGGATGAACTCGACCAGGAATCGCTCCACCCCGGCGTAGATCAGGTAGATCGCGAAAAGCACCCCGGGCCGGAAGCGGTCGCGCAGCTGCCAGAGCAGCCAGGCGCCCAGCCCCATCGCCAGGGTCTCGTAGATCGGCGTCGGGTGCACTGCCCGCTCGGTGGGCTCGGTGCCGTTGGGGTAGGACATCGCCCAGGGGCCGTCCCAGGCCTTGCCGTAGTCGCCGTCGCCGGAGAGCTGGCAGCCGCAGCGGCCGATCGCGTAGCCCAGCGCCAGGGCCGGAGCCACCAGATCGAGTAGGCCGAGGCCGAGGAAGTCGCGGTACCAGGCCCAGAGCAGGACCCCCAGTGCACCGCCGATCAGCCCTCCGTACCAGACGAAGCCCGCGCCGCCGAAGAGGTCGCTGAGGCTGTCCCCGCCTTCCTGGATGAGGAAGTAGGCGCGCGAGCCGACGAC
>DASSTR010000090.1:0-6284 GCA_035707825.1 Solirubrobacterales bacterium | reverse complement strand
GCCACCGATTCACGGGCGCACCAACTGGCGCACGACGCACCGAACCCGGCTGGGCCGGGCCGTTTCCCTCGCTCGCCGTAAGCGTCGGCGAACCGCTCCAGAGGTGACCTACCCGGCTGGAGCGTGGAGGTCCACCACCGCGCATGAATGTGCGGCTGCCTGATCGACGATCTCGGGGTCGCCGGTCCAAAGAGGCGCATCGACCCGCAGGGCAGTTGCGACACAGAAGGCGTCGGCATACGAGAGGCCGCCGTGGGCCTTGATCCCCGCCGCCTCTGACACGAGAGGCCAGTCAGGATCTAGGACATCAAGACGTTGACGCACCCGGTCTATGTCGGCGGCTGCCAAATCCTTCCCGTCGCCCCGCATGCGGATGTAGAGGACCTCGCCGAGGTTGACCGAGCAGATCGTCGCGCCCTCCTCGAGCCAGGCAGATTCGACGCGATCTGCCGAGTCCTCGTCCTTGAGATAAGCCAGCAGAGCCCAGCTATCGAGGACGATCAACGCCCCACCTCTGGGCCTTGCGCTCCTCAGCGTCGCGTTCGCGCCGCCGCTCCTCCAGCAGCTCCTTTGTGCCGCCCCCGCTCTCGGCCCAGATGCCGCGCAGCGTGCGAATCTCGCCGGCGCGGTGCTTGGGATCGTCGTTGACCCGCCGCACCCGGACCTCGGATCCGTTCGGCTCGAACGTCACTTCGTCGCCGGGCTTGATCCCGATCTCGTCACGGATCGCTTTGGGGATCACCACCTGGCCTTTGATGCCGACCTTATGAGTCATACTGGCAGTATAACGCGGGTGCGATACCGAGTGCCGAGCCCAACCGGGCGGCAAGGCCTGGGCACCGCTAAAGAAGCCTGGGCGGATCCGCGCCACCTACATCCGTCCCCACGGTATCCGCCACATGCTCGGCGCCTATGACGTGACGCGAGACCGCTCTACGGCAACGTCAAGAAACGCAAGACAAGGATCGAGTTCCTCGCCTTCTGCCGCTATGTCCGCGTCGCTCTATTCCGAGGAGGTGCGGCTGCATTTCATCCTCGACAACTTTCAGCCCCCACCTCGGCGACGACGTTCGTAAATGGGCGGCCGAAAACAACGTCGAGCTCGCCTACACGCCGCACTACGGCTCCTGGCTGAACCGGATCGAGGCCCAGCTCAAAGCGCTTCGCTACTTCACCCTCGACGGAACCAACCACTCCGACCAAGCCACCCAGGTCCGGTTGATCCGCCGCTATACCACCTGGCGCAATCGAAACGTCGGGGACGCGAAGCTACGGGCGGTCTTCAACACAGCAAACATTGTTTGATGCACCACTAGCTCGACTAGCTCGATTCGAGGCGCTCGGCCAGATCGGCGAGCTCGGCGACCGGCCTGCCGGTCTTGCCCGCCAGCCAGGATGCGACCGGAGCCGCCTGGCGCTCCGAGGAGTGCGCCGCGGCGGCGGCCAGCCTCAGCACCTCGTCGAACTCTGCCTCGCTCGGCGCCTCGACACCAGCCTCCTCGGCAAACCGCTCGACCCATTCCCTGCCCGTCATCGAACTCCCTCCTTGCTCTGTTGCGTCGCCGGCCACGGCTCAGCCCCCGATCGCGCTCATCGTCCGCGCCGGCTGGCGAAAGCCGGGCTCATTGACTCGGTGCTTCAGCTCCTTGCGCCAGACCGCCTCGCGGATCAGGCCCTCCAGCTCCTCGTCGCTCGCCCCGGCACGAAGCGGGCCGCGCAGGTCGGTCTCGTGCAGTGAGAAGAGGCAGGTGCGCAACCTGCCCTCGGAGGTGAGGCGGATGCGGTTGCAATCGGCGCAGAACGGTTCGCTGACCGGGTTGATGAAGCCGATCTCCCCGCGCCCGTCGGCGAAGCGATACACGCGCGCCGTCGCGGCGGGCTCGCGGGGCAGCTCGAGCAGCGGATGGATCGCCTCGATCATGCCGCGGATCTCCTCCCCGGCAAGCACCGACTCCGGCGTCCAGGCTCGCTCGGCATCGAGCGGCATGAACTCGATGAAGCGGACCTGGAAGGAGGTCGTGCGGGCGAAGTCGCAGAAGCGCTCGACCTCGGCCTCGCTGAAGCCGCGCATCGCGATCGCGTTGACCTTGACCGGCGCCACCTGGGGATAGGCGGCGATCGCCTCGAGGCCCCGCAGCACCTGGTCCAGAGCGTCGCGCCGGGTGATCTGGAAGAAGCGGTCGCGCTGCAGGGAGTCGATCGAGACGTTCACGCGCCCGATGCCGGCGCGGACCAGCGCCTCGGCGTGGCGCTCGAGCAGATAGCCGTTGGTGGTCAGCGATAGATCGCGGATCCCTCCGATTGCGGCCAGCATCTCGACCAGCGCCGGGAAGCCGCGCCTGACCAGGGGCTCGCCGCCGGTGAGGCGCACGTCCTCGATCCCAAGGCCGGCGAAGACGCGCACCAGCCGCTCGATCTCCTCGAAGCGCAGGATCTCCTCGTGGTCGACCCAGGGCATCCCCTCGGGGGGCATGCAGTACTGGCAGCGGAAGTTGCAGCGGTCGGTGACCGAGACCCGCAGGTCCGAGATCACCCGCCCGTGCCCGTCGCGCAGCCGGCCCTCAGGCTCCATCCGGCACCGCCCGTGCGTTCGCTCTGATCAGCGGCAGGACGAGTCCCGCGCAAAGCAGGGCGAAGCAGACCAGGAAGACGAAGCCGAGCACGAACTCGCCGGTGGCGTCCTTGACGGCGCCCATCACCAGGGGCGGGAAGAAGCCGCCGAGGCCGCCGGCGGCGCCGACGATCCCGGTCGCCGCGCCGACCGCCGTGGGGAACTCCTGCGGCACCATCTTGAAGACGGCGCCGCTGCCGAGCCCGAGGAAGCCGGCCATCGTCAGGCAGAAGGCCGTCACCCCGACGATCTCGGGGTCCGCCGCCTGCCAGGCGAGCCCGGCGGCATCGAGTGCGACACCGAGGAAGGAGACCATCAGGACACGGCTGGGCCCGATCCGGTCCGCCAGCCAACCGCCCAGCGGGCGTGCCGCGGTGGCGACAACCGTGAAGCCGCCCGCCCGCAGGCCGGCATCGGTCAGCGAGAGGTCGAACCAGTCCTTGAGCAGCTTCGGCAGGAAGATGGCCATCGCGACGAAGCCGCCGAAGGTGACGAAGTAAAAGAGCGCCAGGCGCCAGAGCCGCCAGCCAGCCGCCAGCACCTCCCGGTAGCGCACACGCGGCCGCTCGCCGGGGGCCTCGCCGGCGAAGGCCAGCCAGATCAGCGCGTAGGCGCCGATCGCAGCGGCGAAGACGACCCCCGCAAACGCCTGGCTCGAGGCGTCGCGGAGCGCCGGGATCGAGAAGGCGGCGATCGCCGTGCCGATGTTGCCGACGCCGTAGACGCCGAGCGCGAAGCCCTGGCGCTTGGGGTCGAACCAGCCGGCCACGAATGGCACGCCGACCGCGAAGGAGGCGCCGGCGGCGCCGAGCAGGAAGCCCGCGCCGAGCAGCGCCGCGTAGCTGGAGGCAAAGCCGACCAGGACCGCCGCACCGGCCGAGTAGACGAGCATCGCGGCGAACAGGGTGCGGCCGCCGAAGCGATCCGTGGCCAATCCCAGGGGAATCCGCAGCAGCGAGCCGAGCACCACCGGGATCGCGACCATCAGCGCCGTTTCGGTGCTGGAGAGCCCGAGTTCGTCCTGCAGCTTGGGCGCCAGGGGCGCCAGCATTCCCCAGGCCGAGAAGCAGAGCGCGAAGGCGATCGTGGCGAGAATCAGGTTGCGGTTGCGCGCCTCAGACACCGCGGATCACCTTATCGGCGGCGCCTCGCGCCGAGCCCGCGCCGAGAGCCGAGCGCCGCCTCCGATCGCATACGGTGGAGCGGTGCAGGAGACCGGCGCCGAGGTGGCCAGACAGGCACGGGTGAGCGAGCTCGGGCGAGCGCTGGTCGCGCGGCTCGACCTCGAGGGCGTGTTGGAAACCCTGCTCGACGCCGCCCGCGAGCTGAGCGGGGCCCGCTGCGCCGCGCTCGGGATCCTCTCCGAGCACGGGACCGGATTCGAGCGCTTCCTCAGCCTGGGAATCGACGACGACGCCCAGGCGGCGATTGGGGAGCTGCCCGGCGCCAGCGGGGTGCTCGGCGTCCCGATCCGCATCCGCGGCTCGGACTGGGGCAACCTCTACCTGAGCGAGAAGGCCGGGGGCGCGGAGTTCGACGAGGGCGACGAAGCGGCGATCGCGGCCCTGGCGGAATGGGCGGCGATCGCGGTCGAGAACGCGCGCCTCTACGAAGGCCTGAGCCGCCGCCGCAACGAGGTCGAACTGAAGCGCAACCAGGTCGAGCGCTCCGCCCAGGCGCTGGCGGTGATGACCGACATCGCGCGCTCGGTCGGCGGCGAGACCGACGTCGACCGGATCCTCAGCCTGATCGTCGACCGCGGCCGCACCCTGGTCCAGGCCCGCGCCCTGCTGATCATGCTCGCCGAGGGCGAGGAGCTGGTCATGGCGGCGACCGCGGGGGAGCTGGAGACAGACCTGAGAGGGATCCGGATTCCGATTGCGGGGACGCTGCCCGGCAAGGTCCTGCGCGGCGGTCGCGCGGAGCGGCTCGGAGATGGCGGCCGCGGCGCGCAGCTCGCCGGCCTCGGGATCTCGGCCGAGGCGGCGATCCTCGTGCCGCTCACCTTCCGCGGCGTCTCCTCGGGGGTCCTGCTCGCCCTCGATCGCGTCGACGAGGGACCACGCTTCGGGGTCGAGGACGAACGCCTCCTGCGCTCCTTCGCCGCCAGCGCGGCGACCGCGGTGGCGACCGCGCGCTCGGTCGAGGCGGAGCGCCTCCGCCACAGCCTCGAGGCAGCTGAGCAGGAGCGCAAGCGCTGGGCTCGCGAGCTGCATGACGAGACCCTGCAGGCCCTCGGCGGGCTTCGCATGCTGCACTCGGCCGCGCTGCGAGAGGACGCCGGGGTCGCCGAGGTGCGCCAGGCGTTGACGCAGGGAGCCGAGCTGATCGACACCGAGATCGACAACCTCTCGGCGCTGATCGCAGAGCTGCGCCCGGCGGCGCTCGATGAGATCGGGCTGGTCGCGGCGCTGCGCACCCTGGCCGAACGCAAGGGGCGTGAGGGAGGCCTCGACATCGAGGTGCTGGCCGGTCTCGAGGACGGCGGCGCTCGGCTGCCGGCGGAGGCCGAGAGCGTCCTCTACCGCCTGGTCCAGGAGGCGCTCAACAACGTCGTCAAGCACTCGGGGGCCACGGAGGCGGAGGCCGTGCTGGAGCGGGTCGGCGACGTCGTCGAGGTCACCGTTCGCGACAACGGGCGCGGCTTCGACCCCGCCGCGACGAGCGGCGGCTTCGGCCTGATCGGCATGCGCGAGCGCATCGAGCTTGCCGGAGGCACGCTGCGAATCGAGGCAGGCGCGGCGCAGGGAACCAGGATCTCCGCCTCGATCCCGGTTGCGGCGGGCGGTCATCTGTCCAGCAACCCGTTGTCGAGCACATAGGAGACCAGCTCTGCCCGGGTCTCCAGCCCGAGCCGGCGCTGCAGCTTGATGCGGTGCGTCTCGACGGTCCGGCCGCTGAGGAAGAGCTGCTCGCCGATCTCGACGTTGGTATGCCCGAGCGCCACCAGGCGCAGGATCTGCAACTCCTCCTCGCTCAAGCCGTCGGGCGGCCCGGGCGGGGGCTCGACGACGATGCGGGCGCCGAGCTGCGGGTTCAGGTAGGGCTCGCCCCGGGCCGCCAGGCGCACCGCCTCGATCAGCTCGCTCTCGGCCGCACGCTTGAGGACGAACCCGAGGGCGCCCGCTTTCAGCGCCTCGCGCGCAAAGGCCGGGTCGTCCTGCATGGTCAGCACGACGATCTGAGTCTGAGGGGATTCCTCGCGCAGCGAGGGGATCGCCGGCAGGCTCGGCTCACCGGGCATGTTGAGGTCGAGCACCAGGACCTTGGGCCGGCGAGCCCGCACGTAATGGCGAGCGCTCGGCACGTCGTCGGCCTCGGCCTGGACCTGGAATCCGTCCTCGGCCTCGAGGATCAGCCGCAAGCCGCGCCGCACGACGGCATGGTCGTCGGCGATCACGATCGTGATCCCGTCCTGCTCGGCATCGCTGGGCCCGGCTTGCTGCACTGCAGTGACCCTCTCACCTTCGCCCGATGCCGGCATCGCCAGATCTTCGCGCCTCACGCGACGCGGATCATCCGTGCTGCGCCCTCCCCTCGGCGGGCGATCCCACGACAGGGCCGGCAAGGGCCAACGCCATTAGAGTCGGCGGGCTTTGGCGACGAAGCAGCCACCGATCTCCCTCGTGATCGCCGACGACCACGTCGTGGTTCGCACCGGGCTGCGCATGCT
>DASSTR010000089.1:0-13318 GCA_035707825.1 Solirubrobacterales bacterium | reverse complement strand
GGCGAGCACTGCAGCTTCGTCAGCGGCTCGTGGATCATCCGCGCGGCCTTGATCTCGTCGAGCGTGTACTCGTCCTGGAACTGGGCGTACGGGTTGTTGACCGAGTGCTTGTGGTTCTTCCAGCCGATCCAGGCGTAGTGGTCGGGCGTGGAGCCGTACTTCTGCATGTGGTCGCGGCCGGCGTTGCCGAACATCTGCGGCGCGGCGGGTGACGCCTCGGGCTCGCGCAGCTCGAACATGCGCGCGGCGTGCTTGTCCATCGCGTTCGTCCGGTCGGTGTACTTCACCCCGAGCGAGCCCTTCTCCATCTTCTCGAAGCCGATCGCCATCGCGCAGTCGGCGACGCCGCCGCGGACGGCCTGGCGGGCGAGAAACAGGGCCGAGCTGCCGGTCGAGCAGTTGTTGTTGACGTTGACGACCGGGATCCCGGTGAGGCCGAGCTGATAGAGCGCGCGCTGGCCGTAGGTCGAGTCGCCGTAGCAGTAGCCGGCATAGGCCTGCTCGACGTCGTCGTAGGCAATGCCGGCATCGGACAGCGCCTTCTCCCCCGCCTCCTTGGCCCAGTCCGGGTAATCGCCCTCCTTGGTGCCCGGCTTCTCGAACTTGGTCATCCCGACCCCGATCACGAACGTGCGGTTGCTCAAAGTCTGCTCCTGTGTCGCGCCGCTCGGGCGGCGTTGGCTGGCTAGCCAGGAATGTATCGGTTGCGGGCCCCGAGCTCGCTTCGGAGGTGGCTGCGCCCAAGTACCCTGGGGGGTCGTGATAGTCGCCGCCGTGACCAGCGACCCGGCCGCGGGAGTCGGAATCTTCGCCGCCCTGGCGGCCGGAGTCGTCTCCTTCCTCTCCCCCTGCGTGCTGCCGCTCGTGCCCGGCTACCTCTCGGCGGTCAGCGGCGTCTCCGCCGCCGAGCTGGACGACGCGGGCTGGCGGCGGGTCCTCGTTCCCAGCCTGCTCTTCGTGCTCAGCTTCTCGGTGATCTTCGTCATCCTCGGCCTGACGGCGACAGGGCTCGGGTCCACCCTCAAGGACCATCGCGACCTGCTGACGAAGGTCTCCGCCGGGCTGATCATCGCGATGGGCGTCCTTTTCGTCGCCTCCCTCTTCGTCACCCGGCTCAACCGGGAGTGGCATGTCGACTCGCTGCTGGAGCGGGCCGGCAAAGGGGGGCCGATCGTCGCCGGCGCGGCCTTCGCGATCGCCTGGACTCCCTGCATCGGCCCAACCCTCGCGGCGATCCTCGCCGCCGCCTCGCTGTCGGGCTCGGCCGGCAGGGGCGCCTTCCTGCTCGGCGTCTACTCGGTGGGCCTGGCAATTCCCTTCCTGCTCACCGCGGTGGCCTTTTCGCGGATGACGACGGCCTTCGCGGTCGTCAAGCGCCACTACCAGCTGATCGTCGCCACCGGCGGCGTGATCCTGATCGCGATGGGCGTGCTGATCTGGACGGGACAGCTCACGCAGCTGAACGGCGAAGCGCAGCGGTGGCTGTCGGAACTCGGCTTCGAATTCCTCAACGGCGTCTAGCGCCCTAGATCAGCCCTCGCGGGGCGCGATCGTCGCCAGTTCTCGACCGACGGCCTCGACCTCCTCGAGCCCGCTGTCCTCGAGGTCCTGAGAGCAGACGATCCGGAAGCGGCCGGTGCCGATCTCGGGATCGGCGACCAGGGGCAGGCCCCTGATCTCCTCCCAGCCGAGCCGCTCGACCTCGAACGGGTTCATCCGCACTTCGGCCGCCGGGAACGGGCAGTTCGAGTTGTGCTGGTCGATCGCCCTCGAGATCGCCTCGAGGTTCTTGGCCGCCGTCGACGCCACGGGCGGAAGTCTAAGCAACCCGCGAAGCCTGATGCAGGCGGCGTGGAGGGTCCCTGGGATCCGCTGGGCCCGGGCCTAGTCTGGAGGGAGATGAAGGACTGGGCTCGGTGTATCGCGCATCTCGACATGGACGCGTTCTATGCGTCGGTCGAGCTGCGCCGGCGGCCGGAGCTGAAGGGAAAGCCGGTGGTGGTATGCGGCTCGGGGCCGCGAGCCGTCGTCACCACGGCCAGCTACGAGGCGCGACAGATGGCCGGGATCCACTCGGCGATGCCGGCCGCGGTCGCCCGGCGGCGCCTGCCGGAGGCGGTCTACATCCACCCCGACTTCACCGCCTACCGGGAGGCCTCGGCGGACGTGATGGCGATCCTGCGCCGCAACGCCGAGGTCGTCGAAGTGGTCGGGCTCGACGAGGCCTACATAGATCTCAGCGACCTCTTCTCCCCCAAGTCGACGATGCGGCGGATCGCGGCTGAGATCCGCGAGGAGACGAGCCTCACCTGCTCGGTGGGGATCTCCGAGAACCGCCTGCTGGCGAAGATCACCAGCGAGCTGGGCAAGCCGGCGGGCCTGGTCGTGCTCTCGCGCGATGAGGCGCTGGAGCGATTCGCCGGCTCCTCCCCCGGCCTGGTCCCCGGAATCGGCCCGAAGACCGTCGCCAAGCTGGAGAAGATGGGGATCCGCACCCTGGCGACCCTCCGGGCCGAGGACAAAGCGCTGCTGACCGAGGCCTTCGGCCCCCGCACGGGCCTTTGGCTGCGCGCCCGCGCCGGCTTTGCCGACGACACGCCGCTCAGCGTCGAGCGGGAGACGAAGTCCCAATCGGCCGAGACGACCTTCGACGTCGATGTCGCCGATCGGGCCCAGCTCGAGTCCTCGCTGGCCTCGCTCTCGGAGGAGCTCTGCCGCCGTCTGCGCACCCGCGGCCTCGCCGGTCGCACGATCGGGATCAAGGTCCGCCTCGACGACTGGACCAACGTGACCCGCTCCCACACGGTCGAGGAGCCGACCGATGACCCGGCCGTGGTCGGCGGCACCGCCCTCGACCTGCTGCGCGCCTACGACCCGCCGCGGCCGGTGCGCCTGCTCGGGGTCCGGGTCGCCTCCTTCGAGAGCGACGTGGCCTCCGAGGGCGAATCCCCGGAGGCCCAGCTCAAGCTCAGCCTCCCCGGCTGAACATCAGTACGCCGACGTCGGGAAAGCCAAGGCGCGCCTTGGTGGCCTCGGTGAGGTCGAATTCCCGTCCCGCGGCATAGGGGCCGCGGTCAACCACCGGAACGGTCAGGGTGCGCCCGCGGTAGCGCAGCGTCACGCGGGCGCCGCAGGGCAACGTCTTGTGGGCGACGCCGAGCGTGCGCGGCTGCAGCGTGCCGCCGCAGGCCAGCGCGCCGCCGTAGAGGCCCGGCCCGTAATAGGAGGCGACGACGCGGCGGTAGGCGGAGAGGCTCCGCGGCCTGCTTGCCGCCCCGCGGATGAGGCGATGGTGGGTTGCATATGCCCGCACCCGGAAGGCGCCGACGCCGGGCGGCCGCCAGCGGGCGGTGAAGCTTCCGTTCGGCTTGCTGAGGACGGAGAGCACGTCGACGTCTCCACCGCCGCGCGCGACGACCTTCACCCTGCGCCGGCCGGACGGGTTGACGCGCCCGCGAATGGCGACGGCGCGCCCCCCGGTGAGGAGATGGCGGGAGAGGTGCAGGGAGACGTGGGACTTGACCCGGGCGGGAGCCTGGTGGTGGGGCGCCCGCTTAGCTGCGGCGCCGGGGGCGACTCCAAGCGCGAGCGCGGCGGCAGCCGCCATCGCGGGCAGGAGGTATCGCATCGTTGGATCACTCGCTTTCTCGGCTGCCTACGGGGTTAGCTGACGGGCTCGTGGATGCCGGCTCGGCGCCGCGCATGCACTACAGACGGATTCACCGCCCGATTCGCCCCCGTCGCGACAGATGCGCCGCGACTCTGGGTCCCCCGCTCCCCCGGCCGCTCGCCGGGGAACTCGGCAGATGGCTTGCTCTATTCGAGGGCGGCACGGTAGGGCTCCCCGGCGCGCGCCAGCGTGAGCGCCCTCACATTGTCCAATTCGGCAAGAGCCGCTGCAATTCGCTTTCCAAAGCGGTTCACGGCCCCTCCCACGCCTGTGCGGCGTGTGCGAAGATGGCCTCATGAGCCAGGATCGGTTGACCGGACTCGATGCTTCCTTCCTCCACATGGAGAGGGAGGGCGCGCATATGCACGTCGCCTCGACGATCATCTTCGAGGGACCGGCGCCCAGCCACGAGGAGTTCCGCAACCACATCGCGTCGCGCCTGCATCTGGTGCCGCGGTTCCGGCAGAAGCTGCGCTCAGTGCCCTTTGGCCAGGGCCGCCCGGTATGGGTCGACGACCCCCACCTGCATCTCGACTACCACGTTCGCCGCACGGCGCTGCCGGCTCCGGGCTCCGAGGAACAGCTCCGCAATCTCTCTTCGAGGATCTTCTCCCAGCAACTCGATCGCACCAAGCCGCTCTGGGAGCTCTGGCTCGTCGAGGGGATGGAAGGCGACCGCTTCGCGATCGTCGGCAAGAGCCACCACGCGCTCGTCGACGGCATCTCCGGCGTCGACATCACCACGGTCCTCTTCGACCTCGAGCGCGAGCCCAGCGAACCGCCGATGCAGATGCCGAAGTGGGCTCCCCGTCCGGAGCCGACCGACCTACAGCTGCTGAGCGACGCGCTTCGCGAGCGCGCCACGAGCCCGAGGGAGCTCGTGCGCGGGGTGCGCGCCGCGCTGCGTGGGCCGCGTTCGGTGATGCGCGGGATCGGCGCCACCACCAAGATGATCGGCGCCGGCATGGCGGCTCCCCCGACGCCTTTCAACGTCGAGATCGGCCCCCATCGCCGGATCGCCTTCGTGCGCACCGACCTCGGCGATCTGAAGCGGGTCAAGAACCACCATGGGGGGACGGTCAACGACGTCGTGCTCTCGGTCGTGGCCGGGGCCCTCGGCAACTACCTGCGCGCCCGCGGCGAGGACACGAAGGACCTCGAGATGCGGGCGATGGTGCCGGTCAGCGTGCGCGCCGAGGAAGAGCGCGGCGCACTCGGCAACCGCATCTCGGCGATGATGGCGCCGCTGCCGGTCTGGAGCGAAGACCCGGTCGAGCGGCTGCATCTGGTCACCGAGATCATGGGCGACCTGAAGGGCTCCGGGCAGGCCGTCGGGGCTGAGATCCTGACCAGGATCGCCGACTTCGCGCCGACCACGATCGCCTCGCAGGCCGCCCGCCTCCAGCCTGCCCAGCGCTTCTTCAACCTCGTCGTCACCAACGTGCCGGGGCCGCAGTTCCCTCTCTACGTCCTCGGCCGCAAGATGGAGGCGATCTTCCCCCTGGTGCCGCTCGCCCGCCGCCAGGCCCTCTGCGTCGGGATCATGTCCTACAACGGCCAGGTCAACTTCGGCTTGATCGGCGACTACGACGCGATGTCCGAACTGGAGAGCTTCGCCCTCGACCTCGAAGGCGCAATCGCGGAGATCGTCGGCAAAACGCCTGCCTCCAAGCCGGCTGCTCAGCGCGCCGGCACCGCGCGGACCCGGAACGGCACCCTGTCGGTCAAGTAGTTCCAGTCGAGCGAGCGAGCGCTGAAGCCACGGGCGCTGCTGTCGGCGTTGACCAGCACCGCGGTGATGCGGTTGAAACGGCCGGGCCGCGGTAGGCGCACGGCCATCGGTCCCCCGCCGCGTCTGTAGCGCAGCTTCGAGATCACGTGGCCGTGCCGCTCGCTGCCGATCCGCCCGACCAGGGCGACGGCCGCCGCGACTCCGCGCGGGGCCACCGCTCTGACGATCACGGGACGCCCGCCGTTGGGGTGGACACGGAGGAGCTGGAAGGTGGTGTGGTTGAGGATCAGGTCGAGAGGCTTGCCGCCGGGGGGCAGGTTGCCCTGCCTGGCGACGTCGCGGTACTGGCCGGCCTCGGGGAAGGCGCGGGCGGTGCGCCACTCGGGCAGGTCGCGCGCAAAGCGGGCGAATTCGCGGCTGAATTCGCCTCCCCCACCGGCCCGGAGGGCTCGTCCGTAGGAGGCGACGGAGAAGCCTCCCGGTTTTGCGTCGATCGCCCCCGCCCAGGCCTTGCGGACGATCGACTGGCCGTAGCGGCGCGCCAGCCACTGGTTCCAGACCGCCGTGCCGTACTCGCGGATCGAGTTGGCGGTCAGCGGCGTGGCGAAGAGCTTGGTCCAGCGGCGCACGTAGCGCAGGTAGTCGTTGATCCCGTCGTAGACCTGGTCCTCCATCCAGACGGCGGTCGACTCCGCGAACCATGCGTCCTGGTACGCGTCGTAGCCAAACTGGAGGATGTGCGCGTACTCGTGGGCGAATGTGACGGCGAGGTCGTTGAAGGGCTTGGTGCCCGGGAACTCGCTGCGGTTGTAGTCGTTGTCGAGCACCAGGTACCCGTACAGCTTGCGGGGCAGGCGATGGTCTTTGCCGGCCTGGCCGCGATCGGGTGCGGCGTAGCCGAACAGCGTGCCGCCGATCTGTTTGAGGTAGACGTCGGTCTTGCCGCGGCGCCCGCCTTTCCGGCCGTCTGACTTCGGGTCGCGCCAGCCCAGCTGTTCGTTCTCGACCGTGTGGACGTGTTCGGCGACCTTGAGCACACGCTCGACGAAGTCGGGAACCCCGTCGCCATCGGTGCTGCCGTTGACATCGGTCAGTCTCGGCGCGTCGATCCCCTCCTCCACCCAGTGCACGCAGAAGTGGCGGCTGCAGGCCGGCGAGCGCGGCGCTTCCGGAACGCTGTAGGCGTGGCGGCTGTTGGGATCCGGCTGGTCCGTGGGACGGGCCAGCGGCGCTCTGAAGACCCACTGGTCGTCGGCGGCGGCGAGGGCGGGCGCGGCCATGGTGATCGCCAGCACGGCAAGGGACGCTCCGATCAGCTGCCAGCGTCCTCGCATCCGGATGAATCTACAGGCAGGCCAGGCGCGCCCCGAGCGCCGCGGCGGCGATACTTCTGCCCTGATCCGATGCAGCCCACCGCGCGCATAGCCCTGGCCCAGATCGACCCCACGGTCGGCGACATCGACGGCAACGCCGCCAAGATCGCCGAGTGGATCGACCGAGCCGAAGGCGAGCGGGCGACGCTGGCGATCTTCCCCGAGCTCGCCGTCCCCGGATACCCGGCTGAGGACCTCTATCTGAAGAGGCACTTCGTCGAGGCCAACAGGCGGGCGGTCGAGGAGCTGGCGCGCGAGGTCGGCGCCGGGCTCACAGTGCTCGTCGGCTTCGCCGAGCCCGCCGCAGAGGACGGCGACTTTCGCCGCGCCCACAACTCGCTCGCGGTGCTGCAGGGAGGGCGCGTGCGCGCCGTCTACCGCAAGAACCGCCTGCCCAACTACGCCGTCTTCGACGAGCAGCGCTACTTCATCCCCGGCGCGGAGCCGGCGACGGTCGATGCGTCCGGGCTGCGGGTCGGCCTGACGATCTGCGAGGACTGCTGGCTGGAGGGGCCGCCCGCCTCCCTGGAGGCCCAGGAAGGAGCGCAGCTGATCGCCAACCCGTCGGGCTCGCCCTACCATCGCGGTAAGGGCCGAGAGCGGGAGGAGATGTTCGCCGGGCTCGCCTGCTCCTATGGCGCCTACTTCGCCTTCTGCAATCTCGTCGGCGGCCAGGACGAGCTGGTCTTCGACGGCCAGAGCTTCCTGCTTGGACCGGAAGGCGAAGTGCTCGCTCGGGCAGCCCAGTTCGAGGAGGAGCTGCTCGTCTGCGAGGTGCCCTCCCCCGCCCCATGCCGGCTCGCCGAGCCGCTTCCGGACCTCGCCGAGGTCTACGGCGCCCTCGTTCTGGGCCTGCGCGACTACGCGGCCAAGAACGGCTTTCGGCACGTCGGGCTCGCCCTCTCTGGGGGCATCGATTCCGCCCTGGTGGCGATGCTGGCGGCCGACGCCGTCGGCGCCGAGCGGGTCAGCTGCGTTGTCATGCCCTCTCCGCATTCCAGCCCTCAAACACAGGCGGACGCCAGGACTATCGCCGCCAACCTCGGCGCCGAGGCGATCGAGATCCCGATTGCGGGAGCGATGACGGAGTACGAGAGGGCCCTTGGCGAGGTTTTGCGCGGCACCGAGGTCGACGGCGGCGGTGAGGGATTGCGCGGCGGAGGCGCCGATGGTGCCGGAGCTGAGCCGCTCCCGCGCGACCCTTCGCGTCCTTCCGAGCCGGACCTGGCGGCCGAGAACCTGCAGGCGCGCATCCGGGGCAATCTGATGATGGCGCTCTCCAACAAGCACGGCTGGCTGGTGCTGACGACCGGCAACAAGAGTGAGATGTCGGTCGGCTACGCAACCCTCTACGGCGATATGGCGGGCGGGTTTGCCGCGATCAAGGACGTCCCGAAGACCCTCGTCTACGAACTGGTGCGCTACCGCAACGAGACCGCGGGGCGGGAGCTGGTGCCGGGCTCGGTGCTCGAGCGGGCCCCCTCCGCCGAGTTGCGGCCCGAACAGCGGGACAGCGACTCCCTTCCCCCCTACGACCTTCTCGACCGGATTCTCGAGGCCTATGTGGAGCGCGACGAAGGCCGCGAGGAGATGATCGCCGCCGGGATGCCTGCCGACGTGGTCGACGAGGTGGTGCGGATGGTCGACCGGTCCGAGTACAAGCGCCGCCAGGCGGCGCCGGGCGTGCGGATCACCCCCAAGGCCTTCGGGCGCGACCGGCGCCTGCCGATCACCAACCGCTTCGGCGGCTAGTCGACAGCCTCGCTCTCAATTGAGGGGCCACCGCCGAGACCACTGCGCGCTTAGCTCACGCCTTTGGTCGCGGCCGCACCGCGATCGTCATCTTGGCCAGGGCGCAGGCCTTGCCCTCGTCGTTGAGGACTTCGGCCTGCCAGAGCCAGGTGGTGCGGCCGCGGTGGCGGGCCCTTGCCCGGACTTCGGCGCCGCCCTCGGTGATCGGGCGCATGAAGCTGACCTCGATCGACTGTCCCATCGCCGCCATGCCGTCCTCGTAGACGGAGCCGAAGGTCGCTCGGGAACAGACGCTCTCGATCAGGCTCGACATCACGCCGCCATGCATCAGCCCAAATGGCTGGCGCAGCTCGTCGCGGATCTCGACCCGAACGCGGGCGTCCTCGGGATCGTCGCTGAGCCACTCGGTGCCGATCAGCTCGTCGAAATGAGCGGGCTTAACCGAAGCGTCGTCGTTCACGGCCTCGCACCCTAATAGGCTTCCCAGCCGGTGGCGCTGACCGACGATCAAAAAGCGATGCTGCGGCTGCTCTCCCAGCGGGGTGCGCAGGGCTACGAGGATCTCTCCGCCCTGCTCGGTGTGAGCATCGACGAGGTCCATTCGCGGGCGAAGGCGGCCGCGGCGCAGCTGGAGTCCGAAGGCATCCCGGCGCCGAGCGTCCCGGAGCCGGATGGAAGCGGCGGGGATTCCCCCTCCGCCGCCAAGGCCGAAGAGGATCTCGCGGCGAAATCCCCGCCACCCACCCCCCCGGCCGAACCCCAGGAGCCCGTGCCCGGGGGAGAAAAGACCCCCGCCACGCAGGTCTCGCCATCACCAGCGCCAGCGCAACCGACGGTGCCGCCACCGCCAGCGCCCGCCAAGAAGCGCTCGCGTCCCACGGCACCGAAACTGGCGCTGCCAAAAGACCGGGGCGCCCGGATCGGCGTGCTTGCCGGAGGGGCGGTCCTCGTCCTGCTGGTCATCCTTCTGGTCACGGGAGTGCTCGGCGACGGGAGCGATTCCGGCACCTCCGGCAGCGACACCGGCAACACCGCCGCGAACACCGCCGCGCAGGAAGCGGGCTCAGGGCAGCTGACCCAGGCGGTCCTCGAACCCGCCGACGGCGGTGACGCAAGCGGCCGCGCCCTCTTCGGCAGGTCGGGTAAAAACGTCCTTCTCCAGGTGGAAGCGCAGGGCCTCGAGCCTTCGCCGCAGGGGCAGTCCTACGTTGTCTGGCTCGCTCGCTCGCCGCAGCAGATGCTGCCGCTCGCGGCCAGCAAAGTCGACGATTCGGGCGAAATCGCCGCCCGCTACCAGGTGCCGACCGAAGTCCTCGCCTTCCTCGCCAGTGGATCGTTTGACGAAATCGCGATCACGCAGATCGGCGACAGCGCCTTCAGGAGGTCAGTGGCCCAGGCGCGCAAAGCAAAGAAGTCACCCGCCTACACCGGCACCGCGGTGCTTCGCGGCCAGATCACGGGCCCGATCGTCGGGCTGGCCAAAAAAGGCAATTAGCGTCCTCGATCAGCGTCCTGAGTCGTGAGTTCGCGGTCGCCTCGCCCGCGTACAACTCGCGTCTGACGCTAGGCATCCGGCAGCAGCTTGCCGGGGTTCATGATCCCGGCCGGGTCGAGTCGCTCCTTGACCGCCCGCAGGGCCTCGACGCCGAGGCCGCCCACCTCTGACTCCATGTAGGGAGCGTGGTCGCGGCCGACCGCATGGTGGTGGGTGATCGTCGCCCCCGCCGCGACGATCGCCTCGCAGGCGGCGCGCTTCACCGAGCGCCACTGCTCGATCTCCTCGCCCTGGCGGGCGCGGGATATGAATGTGAAGTAGAGCGAGGCTCCGTCGGCGTAGGCGTGGGAGAGATGGCAGAAGACGAGGCCGGGGGTGCCCTGATCGGCTAGGGCGCGCCGGATCGCTGCGCCGACGCTCGCGTACAGAGCCCCGAGCTGCGCCCAGCTGTGCGCGGTCTCCAGCGTCTCCACCAGAGCGCCGAGGTCCATCAGCGAGTCGCGTAGGTAGGGCCCCTGGAAGCGGCCGTGCTCCCAGGAGCGCCCTGCTGCCTGGCCTAGGTATGCGGCCCCGCCGGCGCGCAGCTCGCGCACGGCCAGGGCGCGGCGCCTGGCGGTCGACTCCTCGTCCCCCTCGAAGCCGGCGATGACCAGGCAGCCGTCGCGGCGGCGCCGGGCGCTCAGGTAGCCGCCGAACAGCGCTCCGGCAACGCCGCGGGGGCCCGAAAGCGCCATCGAGACCCTCGTCTCCTCCGCGTCTGAGACCCGGATCACGTCGGGCAGGCCCGGTCCCTGGGCCAGGGTGCGCACGATCGCCGCCCCGGCCTCGAAGCTCTCGGCCATCCAACCCTCGTAGCGGCGCACGAGCGGTTGGGGCCGCACGCGGACCGTCACGTCGGGCACGACCCCGAAGACGCCCTCCGAGCCGACGATCAGCTCGCGCAGGGCGGGCCCGGCGGCGCTGTGCGGGGTATGTGGCGTGCTCATCTCCCCCGCAGGGGCGATCAGGCGCACCGACGTGACGAGGTCGTCGAAGCGCCCGTAGCCGCTGGAGGCCTGGCCCGCCGAGCGGGTGGCGGCGAAGCCGCCGATCGTGGCGTACTCGAAGGACTGTGGGAAGTGGCCGAGGGTGAGCCCCCTGGTGGCGAGGGCGGCCTCCGCCTCGGGGCCGCGCAGGCCGGCGCCGAGGGTCGCGGTCAGCGATCTGGCGTCTACGTCGACCCCGCGCAGCCGGCGCAGGTCGAGGCTGATCAGGCGCTGGTGGGGCCCGCGCAGGGGCTCGATGCCGCCGACCACGCTGGTGCCGCCTCCGAAGGGGACAACGGCCACTCCCTCGGCGGCGCAGACCTCGAGGATGCGCTGCAGGGCGCCGGCGTCGCGCGGTAGGACGACGGCGTCGGGGGCCGCCTCGAGGGCCCCGCTGCGCAGGCGAACCAGGTCCGGATAGCCGCGGCCGGTGGCGTGGCGAACGCGGTCCTCCTCACCGGTGAACACCCCATCCCCGCCGGCCGCCTCGAGCAGCGCCGCGGGCAGGGGCTCGGCCCGCGGCAGGCCAACCGCATCGATGTCCCCCATCCGCGGCGAGGGGCTCAGCTCGCCGAGCTCCTCGCGCAGCGTCGCCAGGGCCTCCTCGCCCAGCTCGCCCGAGGCCTCGGGGTCCCCCCAGCCCCACCACTTGAGATCGCGGCGCGGCGCCTCCATCGCTAGACGGGCTCTCCGCTCAGCGCTCGCTCGATGCCGGCCAACGCGTCGTCGAGGATCGCACCCTGCGCGCGCCGCATCATCGGCGAGCCCAATCGAGAGAGGCCCTTCATCCGCTGGTCGGAGGTCAGGGTCACCTCGGTCTCGTCCTTCTGGGCGTGCAGCCTCACCTCTACGGCCGAGCGGCGAAGGTGGCGCTCGAAAGGCGTCCCCGCCAGCTGCTGCTCCCAGACGTAGCGCTCCTTCTCAGCCGAGCTGGTGCAGCGGAAGTCCGCCCGCACGCCGCGGCCCTCGCTGGTCTCGAGCACCTTCGTCCACTCACTGCGCCGGCCGGCGCTCTTGCGATTGACGCTCTCGACGCGGATCGTCCGCGGCCACCATCGGGGCAGGTTGTAGGGATCGGAGACCAGCGCCCAGACCTGGTCCGGAGATGCCGCGATCCTGCGTCGGCGGCTGATCCTGGGCACGCCGGTCCGTCTAGTCGCCGGCGAGGCGGCGAAGGTCCCGCACCAGCAGAAGGTGCTTGAGGTGGCTGACCGTCGCGGCGAGGCTCTCCAGGGTCTCCAGGGCCTCCTTGCGGCGATCCGGGTTGCGCGAGCGCAGCGAAGGGCCGAGCAGGGCTTCCAGAAGGTTGGCCTCGCGGTCGGCGGAGGAGCGGAAGATGCGCAGGTTGCGAGCCGCGACCCCGACCCGCGCGAGTTCGTTGGCGGCGCGGACGATCTCCCTGTCCGTCTCGTCGTAGACCGTCTTGCCTTCCCGTTTGTCGGGCTGGACGATGCCGAAGTTCTCCAGCTCGGCGATCAGCTCCGCGTGGGCGCCGGTCTCCTCGATCACCTCCTCGAGCGAGAGATAGGCGCTCGAGGTGTTGACGAGGATCGCCCGCCGCACGGCCCCACCGGTGGGGCGGCGGTCGGCGGCCGCGCCGGTGCCGAGGTCGATCTCCCCCCCTGCGGCGAGCTCCTGGCGAATCACCCGCAGGGGAAGGAACTCGTCGCGCTGCAGCCTCAGGATCGTGCGCAGCCGTTCGACGTCTGACTGGCTGTAGAGGCGGTAGCCGCCCGAGGTCCGCCGCGGCGTCAGCAGCTTCTGGTCCTCGAGGTAGCGGATCTTGGAGATCGAGATGTCGTCGAACTCGGACTGGAGGATTTTGCAGACGGCGCCGATGGTCAGCGCCTTGCGCGGGCGGCTCGGGGAATCCGGAGAGCGGGTTGTCTGCTCGGAGATCGCCACCGTCATCTCTCCAGGTAGCTGAGCTTGTACTTGCCGACCTGGATCTCGTCCCCGTCGGCAAGGCGGTGCGACTCGATCCGGCGGCGATTGACGTAGGTCCCGTTGAGGGAGCCAAGATCGTCGATGTAGAGGCCGTCGCGGCGGCGTACCAGCAGGGCGTGGTTGCGCGAGACAGTGACGTCGTCGAGGAAGACGCCGGCGTCGGGACTGCGCCCGATGCTGACCCGGTCCTCGCCGATCGTGAAGCTCTCCCCCGCCCTGCCGCCGCCGGCGCGGATCACCAGCGCGGCGCCGCTGCGCTCGACGGCCTCGTCGATGTCGATCGGCTGGATGTCGCCGGTGTCGTCGACGGTGTAGGTCATCGTC
>DASSTR010000088.1:0-10576 GCA_035707825.1 Solirubrobacterales bacterium | reverse complement strand
CCAGAACGCGCTGCTGAAGACGCTCGAGGAGCCGCCGCCCTACGTCCACCTGATCCTGCTCAGCTCCGAGCCCGAGGTGCTGCTCGAAACGATCGTCTCGCGCTGCCAGCCGATCGACTTCGCGCCGCTCCCGCCCGAGGCCGTGGAGGAGGTGCTGGTGGGAGAGGGAACGGCGGAGGAGATCGCCGCGGCGGCGCGCCTGGCCGGCGGAGACGTCGAGCTGGCGCGCTTCCTGCTCAGCGAGAGGGGGAAGAAATTCCGCGCCGAAGCGCTTGAGCTAGCAAGGGCAGTCGGGCGCGACTCACGGATCGATCGAGTCGCCGCTGAGGGGAGCCCGGCTGCCCCCTCTATCCAGCCGACGCAGCCGTGGAAGGTGATGCTCGAGGGGGCCGAAGGGGTCGGCGAGGACGCCGAAGAGGCCGCCCGCGAGGAGCTGGAAGAGGAAAAAGAGCTCGGCGCCAAGCGCTCGGCTCGCGAAGTCACCGAGGAGGCCAAACGGGCCGGCCGGCGCCGCCGCACCGAAGTCCTCGACCTGGGCCTGGCGCTGAGCGCGATCTGGTTTCGCGATCTCGCCGCGGTGGCGGCGGGAGCCCCCGAGACTGTCCACAATTCGGACCGCCTGGCCGAGCTGAGCGCCTCGGCCTCCACGCTCGATCCGGCGCGGGCCCGCCGCGCCGCAGAGCTGGTTCAGGACACGCGCCGCCGGCTCGATCTGAACGTCTCCGAGGAGCTAGCCCTCGAAGCGCTCACCTCCCGGCTCGAGCGCGTCCTCTCCTAGCGCTCGGACGGTCGGGCCAACTAGCGCTCGGCCTTCCCCTCGCCGCTCGCGCTCCCTGCCGCGGGGGAGTCGTCCGCGGCGGGGGAGTGGCCCGCTCCGGTCGGGGAGTCGCCGTTCGATTGCACCTGGCGGCGGGCGGTTTCGAGCGCCCGTTCCTGGGCGAGGCGGGTGATCTGAGTCGCCTGGCGGGACATGATCACGCTGAAGTTGAGAGCGAGACCGAGCAGCAGCAGCAGCACGATCGAGAACAGCGCCACGTTGGTGTTCCGCACCCCCATCGCGTTGGCGACGATCTCGAGCAGGCCCGGGAAAGCGGCGCCGGCCAGCATGCCGAGGCCGGCGACGAACCAGACGACGCTGTAGCGCTCCTGCAGGCGGTCGCGGCGGATCAGCTCCAGGATCAGGCCCATGAAGGCGATCGCGATCAGCGCCGCCAGGATCCGCGTCTGCGGGGTGAGATGAACCGTCGGGTTCGCCGCCGCCAGCACCTCAGCCCTCCCGGTTCGCGGGCTTGCCGGGGACCGGGGCGGGAGGGTCGCCCGAGCCGTGGACGCGGGGCCGGAACTGTCCCACCAGCAGCACGATCAACCCCTTGAAGATGAAGAACGCCGAGCGCACCGGCGTCAGGAAGGAGGTGCCGCCGACGCGCTCCAGCATCCGCACCGGCACCTCCTTGACCCGGAGCCCCTGGCGCACGGCCAGCTGCAGCGACTCGATCTCGGCGAAGTCGGGCGAGTAGCTCTCGCTGAAGAGGGCCATCACCCGCCGGTTGGCCGCCCGCATGCCGCTCGTCGTGTCGGTGAAGCGCTGCCGGGTCGCCACGGTGAGGAAGAAACGGAAGACGCTGATGCCGATGCGCCGCGAGATCGTCGGCTTGTAGTCCTCATCCGGGGCGTCGCCGCGCGTCCCTCCGGCATCGCGATAGCGGGACCCGATCACGAGGTCCGCGTTGTCGGCGGTCACCTCCTCGAGCAGGCGGACGACCTCGGCGGCGGGGTGCTGCCCGTCTGCGTCCAGATGGGCGCAGAAGTCATAGCCCTCGCGCAGCCCGTAGAGGTAGCCGGTCTGCAGCGCCGCCCCCAGCCCCTGGTTGAAGGGAAGCGAGGCGACGGTGGCGCCGGCCTCGCGCGCGCGCGCCGCGGTGGCGTCGACGGAGCCGTCGTCGACGACGAGCAGATCGGCGTCCGGGAGGTGCTTGCGCACGTCGCCGATCACGGCGGCAACCGATTCCTCCTCGTTCCAGGCCGGGATGAAGACCAGCGTTCGCATCGCGCGATTCTCCCACGCTCGCCAGCCATCGCCGCCGCCGGGCGCGCGCCAGGCGTCGAGATGCAACGGGTTTTGTGTTAGTAAGCCTTGATGAGGAGAATCGGCATGCGGCTCTGGCTGGCCGGCGCTTTCGCCGCCGTCAGCTCGCTGACCGCCGGAGTCGTCTACCTGTTCGGCGACCGACCGCGGGCGGTCCTGGCCGCGATTGCCCTCGGGGTCCTGCTCGGCTTCGTGATCGCCGCCGCGATCGCGCATCGCATCGAGCGCCTCGCCGCCGCGGCGGGGAAGATGGCGACGGGCTCCTTCGACGCCCCGCTCGAGAGCGGCGGCCGCGACGAGATCGGCGACCTCGCCCGCGCCCTGGAGTCGATGCGCACCTCGCTGAAAGAGAGCTTCGGCGTGCTGACCGCCGATCGCAACAAGCTGGAGGCGATCTTCGACGGCCTCACCGACGCCGTGATGGTGGTCGACGACGACGGCCCGCTGCGCTTCTCCAACAGCGCCGCGAGCGAGCTGCTCGACTCCAACGGCCTGCCGCCCGAACCGGTGCTGCCCCTGCTGCGCCGCGCCACCAACGTCGGCTTTGCCGCCCACCCCGCTCTGCGCATCGGCGACCGCGCCTACGCGCTGCAGGCGCGCGCCCTGCCCGACGAGCGGGCGGTCCTCGCCGTGATTCGCGATCGCACCGACGAGATGCGGCGCGAATTCGCCGAAGCCGACTTCATCTCCAATGCCGCCCACGAGCTTCGCAATCCGCTCGCCGGCATCTCCGGGGCGATCGAGGTCCTGCAGGGCGGCGCCAAAGACGACCCCCAGGCCCGCGACCATTTCCTCTCCCGGCTCACCGAGGACGTCGAGCGGATGAGCCGCCTGACGCAGGCGCTGCTGACCCTGGCCCGGGTCGAGTCGGTCGGCACCACCGAGAGCGAGGTCGTCGGGGTGGAGGGCGCGGTCCGCGACGTCGTCGCCGCGGTGGAGCCGCCGATCGGCATCAAGCTGGCCGTCGATGTCGAGGATGACCTCGCCGCTCAGGGCGACCCGACCCTGCTGCGTCAGGTGCTGATCGGACTGCTGACGAATGCCTTCAAGAACACGCCGCCACCCGGCACCGTTACCGTTCGCTGCCGCCACGAGGGCGAGCAGGACGTGCTTATGGAAGTCATCGACACAGGAACAGGCATCCCCGCCGCCGAGCGCGAGCGCATCTTCGAGCGCTTCTACCGGCGCACCGAGTCGCGCAAGCAGGAGGGCTTCGGCCTCGGCCTGGCGATCGCCCGCCGGATGGTCGACGTGATGGGGGGCAATATCGGCGTCGACTCCACCGAGGGCGAGGGCAGCACCTTCTGGATCCGCCTTCCCGTTGCCGAGCCCAGCCCGACGCCGGTGGCATGAGGGGCTCACGATGAGCAGCGGACGAATCCTGATCGCCGACGACGAGCCCTCGGTTCGCGACTCGGTCGGCTACGCGCTTGCCCAGGAGGGCTTCGACGTGACGGCGGCCGCCGACGGCGACGAAGCGATCGAGATGCTCGGCGACGGCATCCCCTTCGACCTGCTGATCCTCGACATCATGATGCCGGGGCCGAGCGGCCTCGACATCTGCCGCGACGTCAGGGGCCGCAGCGCCGTTCCGATCATCGTCCTCACGGCCAAGGACGCCGAGGTGGACAAGGTGGTCGGGCTCGAGGTCGGCGCCGACGACTACGTGACCAAGCCCTTCTCGGTCCGCGAGCTGCTGGGCCGGGTGCGCGCCCAGCTGCGCCGCCGCGAACTCGACCGCTCGCCGCTGGCCCAGGCAGTGAAGATCGAAGCGGGCCCGGTGGCGATCGACCTCGTCCGCCACATGGCCACGGTGCGCGACGAGCCGGTCAATCTCACCCGCTCCGAGTTCCAGCTCCTGCGCCTGCTCGTCGGCCGCCCCGGCGAGGTCTTCCCGCGCCGCAAGATCATGGAGGAGCTCTGGCAGACCGAGTTCGACGGCGACGAGCGCGCCTGCGACGTCCACATCTCCAACCTGCGCCAGAAGGTAGAGCGCGACCCCCAGAACCCCGAGCTCGTGCTCACCGTGCGCGGCGTCGGCTACAAGTTCGACGCCTCCTCCACCGATTAGTCCGCGCTTGGTGCTGCGCCCTCGGGGTTTGTCCCGCTGGCCATAGCGGCTTGGCCAGGGGGCCATTGCCCCGCGCCGTGGACGCTTCGAGAATCGGCTCGTCCCAACTCGATCGACCACCACCGGAGGTAGGGATGCCCAAGCTCCAGGAGCCCTTCGTACGCAACGCGATCCCCGCGGACGCCGCTGCGATCTGCGCGATCTACAACGACGCCCTCGTGGAGCGGGGCTCCACCTTCGAGACCGACCCCCGGGAGCCCGAGGACTTCGACGAGCGGATCGGCGACGAGCGGTTTCCGCTCCTGGTCGCCGAAGCCGGCGGAGGCGTCGCCGGTTGGGCCGCGAGTGCCGCCTATAGCCCCCGTCCCTGCTACGCCGGGATAGCCGAGTGCAGCGTCTATGTGAAGGCGGAGAAGCGGGGGAGGGGAATTGGCACCGAGCTGGCCGAAGCGCTCGCTCTTGCCGCCTGGGGCGAGGGATTCCACAAGCTGCTGGGCAAGCTGTTCACCGACAACGCCGCCAGCATCCGCCTCGTTGAGCGCTGCGGCTTCCAGGCCGTCGGGGTGCACCGCCGGCACGGCCAGCTCGACGGCGACTGGCGCGACGTGCTGCTCGTCGAGAGGCTGCGGGAGCCGGGGGGAGCTTCCTCGGCGGCGCCGATAAAGTGGAGCGTCCCGCCCGGGTAGCTCAGTTGGTAGAGCACTTCCATGGTAAGGAAGGGGTCACGGGTTCAAGTCCCGTCCCGGGCTTTGGCTGGATAGCCAGTCATGGCCGCCGACCGTTAGGCTGCCGGCCGTGGACTTTGCCCTCACCGATGAGCAGAGCGACTTCGTCGCCGCGATCCGCGACTTCTGCGCCCGCGAGTGCGGCACCCAGGAGCAGCGCGAGGCTCTAACGGACGGGCACCGGCTGCACCACAACTTCGACCTCTACAAGAAGATGGCCGAGCTGGGCTGGCTCGGGGTCACGATCCCCGAGCGCTACGGCGGCTCCGACGGTTCGATGCTCGACGCCTGCCTTTTCATGGAGGAGTCCTCGCGGGGGCTGGCTCCGATCGGGGGCTACGCGACGACGCTGATCGTCGCCGGCGCCACCCAGCGCTTCGGCACCGAGGAGCAGAAGCAGGAGATCCTCGGCGGCATCTCCCGCGGCGCGGTCGAGGCGATCGCGATGACCGAGCCCGAGGCCGGCTCCGACGTCGGCTCGCTGACCACCTCGGCCGAGCGGGTCGATGGCGGCTTCGTCCTCAACGGGCAGAAGGTCTTCATCTCCAACGCCCACATCGCCGACCACATCCTCGTCGTCTGCCGCACCACCAAGGGCGAGTCCAAGCACGAAGGCCTCTCGATGATCTGGCTCCCGCGTGAGGCGAAGGGCCTGGAGATCGTCCCGATCAAGACGATGGGTGGGGAAGAGACCAACACGCTCTACCTGAGCGACGTCGAGGCACCGGCCGACGCCGTGCTCGGCGAGGTCGACCAGGCCTGGACCCAGCTGATGGCGGGCCTCAACGTCGAGCGCCTGATCCTCGCCGCGACGATGCTCGGCATCGCCCAGCGCGCCTTCGATGACGCGCTCGCCTACGTCAAGGAGCGCAAGCAGTTCGGGCGCCCGATCGGATCCTTCCAAGCACTCCAGCACCGCCTCGCCGACATGGCGACGGAAGTCGAGTCGGCGCGCCTGATGACCCACTGGGTGGCGACCCTGACCGATGAGGACCCCGGCCGGATGCTGCCCCGCGAGGCTTCGATGGTGAAGCTGCACGTGACCGAGGTCGCCAAACGCGTCTCCGTCGAAGGGATGCAGCTGATGGGGGGCTACGGCTATTCGTCGGAGTACGACATGGAGCGGCTCGTGCGCGCCACCATGGTCTCGACGATCTACGGCGGCACCTCGGAGATTCAGCGCACGATCATCGCCAAAACGCTCGGGCTCTGAGACTTCCTGGCGCTCAGCGCCGCCAAGGCTTGTCTTTCGTCGCGCCTCAGACAACACATTTCCGCCTACTCTTGGGTCATCATGAATTCCGTGAGGGACAAATGGACCGATGAGCGACTCGACGACCTGAACCAGCGGGTCGGCGATGGCTTCAAGCGCGTCGACGCCGACCTGCGCGGCCTGCGAGCTGAAATGAACGCCCGATTTGAGCGTGTGGATGCCCGCTTCGAGGCGGTGGACGCCCGCTTCGATGCCCTGCAGCGCACCATGCTGCAGCTCGGCGCCGGAATTCTCGCCGCGGTCATCGGCATCGTCGCCACCCTCGCGGCGACGATCCTCAACCTGCTGGCCGGCTAGTTCGAGCCCGGCGCCAGGGCCGCGGCCGGCCTCCCGGGGGAGGGGCGGCTGGAAGGCTCTCCGCGCTATTCTTCGCTCCAGCCTCGCGCCTCGGCCCGAGGTTTTCTCTTGTAACGACGTCCCAAGCAACGAGGAGACATGGCTCGCGGAGATGTCCGCATCGCGGTGACGTTGGCTTGCGAAGAGTGCAAGCGGCGCAACTACCAGACCAACAAGTCACGGCGGAATTCGCCGGACCGAATCGAGCTGCGCAAGTTCTGTCGCTGGTGCGGCAATCACACCGCGCACAAGGAGACGCGTTAGCCGGTCATGGCCAAAAGCCGCGCACAGCGGAAGGCCGAGCGGCGCGCCCGTGAAGAGCAGGAACAGAAGCGTTCCGGTGACGAGAGTGCGGTTCGAGCCCAGCACGACACGCAGGTGCCGATCTCGGGCGAGGTCGCCGAGGTGCAGGCCGTCGAGGCCGGTATCGCGGCCGGCGCTCCCGAGAGCGAGCTGGAGACCCCCGATGCCCCCAAGACTTCCCCACGAGCCGAGCGCCGCGCCGAGGCCAAGCGCGCCAAGGAATCCGAGAAGCGCCAGCGCGACGAGCGCAAGCGGCGGGAGCGCGACGAGCTCTCACGGCGTCAGAAACAGGCCGCGGCGGATCGCCAGCGCGGCGGCGTCATCGGCTTTCTCATCTCCTGTTGGGCCGAGCTCAAGAAAGTGCAGTGGCCCGATCGCGACACGCTGGTGCAGGCAACCGCGGTCACGATCATCTTCGTCGTCGTGGCCGCGGCCTATCTGGGCGCCCTCGACGCCGTCTTCAACTACCTGGTCAAGCAGATCCTCTAGCGGGATCCCGAAACAAAGGCTTTAGATGTATCGCTGGTATGTGATCAACACCTATTCCGGGCACGAGAACAAGGTCAAGCACAATCTCGAGCACCGGGTGCAGACGATGAGCCAGAACCGCAACGTGCGGCAGGTCGTCGTCCCCACCGAACAGGTCATGGAACTCGGGAAAGACGGGCAGAAAGAGCCGAAAGAGAAACGGACGATGCCCGGCTACGTCCTGGTCAACATGGAGATGACCGACGACGCTTGGGGGCTGGTCAAGAACACCCCTGGCGTGACGGGCTTCGTCGGCTCGCGCAACAAGCCCGTGCCGCTCTCCAAACCGGAGGTCGACCGGCTGCTGCATCGCGAGACCGCCGAGCGGCCGCGGACCCAGGCCCAGTTCTCGATCGGCGAGTCGGTCAAGGTCATCTCCGGCCCGCTTTCGGACTTCTCAGGCGAGATCGCCGAGATCAACGAGGACGCGGCCAAACTCAAGGTCCTGGTCTCGATCTTCGGCCGCGAGACGCCTGTCGAGGTCGGCTACGACCAGGTCAAGAAGATCTAGCTACCCTCTCCGATCCGCGATGGCGAAAAAAGTCCTCACTCTGATCAAGCTCCAGATTCCCGCCGGCTCGGCCAACCCCGCGCCGCCGGTCGGCCCTGCCCTGGGTCAGCACGGGGTCAACATCATGGAGTTCTGCAAAGCCTTCAACGCCCAGACGCAGGCCGAAGGCGGCACGATCATCCCGGTCGAAATCACGGTCTACGAGGACCGCTCCTTCACCTTCATCACCAAGACTCCGCCGGCCGCGGTCCTGATCAAGGAGGCGATCGGGCTCAAGAAGGGCTCCGGCGAGCCGCACGTCAACAAAGTCGGGACGATCTCGATGGACCAGGTGCGCCAGATCGCCGAGCGCAAGATGCCGGACCTCAATGCCAACGACCTCGACGCCGCCTCGAAGATCATCGCCGGCACGGCCCGCTCGATGGGCGTCGACGTCAAATAGAGCCATGGCCCACGGCAAGCGATACCGACAGCAGCGCGACAAGGTCCAGCGCGACCGCGCCTACCCGCCGGCCGAGGCGATCTCGCTGGTCAAGGAGACGGCGAGCGCGAACTTCGACGAGACGGTCGAGCTGCACATGCTGCTCGGAGTCAACGTCCGCCACGCCGAGGAGCAGTTGCGGGGAACGCTCGCCCTGCCCCACGGGCTCGGCAAGGACGTGACCGTCGCCGTCTTCGCTCAGGGCCAGCAGGCCCGCGACGCCGAAGCCGCAGGTGCGGACTTCGTCGGCGGCGACGACCTGGCCAAGAAAGTCGAAGAGGGCTGGACCGACTTCGACGTCGCGATCGCGACCCCCCAGATGATGGGAACGGTCGGCAAACTGGGCCGCGTCCTCGGTCCCCAGGGCAAGATGCCGAACCCCAAGGTGGGGACGGTCACCGACGACGTCGAGAAAGCGGTCGAGGCCTCGAAATCGGGCAAAGTCGAATACCGCACCGATCGCCAGGCGATCGTCCACATGACGATCGGCAAGGCCAGCTTCGACGCCGACAAGCTGCTCGACAACTACATGGCGGTGATCGAAGAGATCGTTCGCGCCAAGCCTTCCGCTTCGAAGGGCCGCTACCTGATCTCCAGCACGCTGACGACGACGATGGGCCCCGGGATTCCGGTCGACACCTCGAAGACGAGCAGCGAGCGGGATGCCGGTGCCGCACCCCAGGCGGCAGAGGAGCCCGTCACCGCCTAGACTGCGTCGCCGCGCACGCCCGAGACCACCGGCGGGGGCAACCCGGAAGACCGGTGCAGGCCAGCTAATGAACCGAGAGCAAAAGTCAGCAACAATCGAGGAGATCGCCGCCCAGATCGAGGCGGCCGATGCGATCTTCGCGGTCGATTACCGGGGCATCAGCGTGCCGCAGGCCGCCGAGCTGCGCTCCAAGCTGCGCGAGGCGGATGCCAGCTTCCGGGTGGTCAAGAACCGCCTCACCAAACTTGCCGCCGAGAAGAGCGGCGAGGAGCGCCTCACGGAGCTGCTCGAGGGCCCGACGGCGCTCGCCTTCGTTCGCGGCGACACGGCTATGGCCGCCAAGGCCATCTCGACCTTCAACAAAGAGCACGAGGTGCTCACCTTCAAGGGCGGCCTCATGGAGGGCCTCACCCTCGACGAGGACCAGTTCAAATCGATCGCCCGCCTGCCCGGCCGCGACGTGCTCAACGGCCAGCTCGCCGGCGTCGTCGCCAGCCCGCTGACCGGCTTGGTGCGCGGCCTCGGCTCGATGATCCAGGGCCTGGCGCTGCAGCTGGGCCAGATCGCCGAGCAAGGCCTCGTCTCCGGCACCCCGTCCGCGGGTCCTGACGCCGCCTCTGAGGAGCCTGTGGACGACAAAGCTGAGGGCGAGGAGCCCGCGGCTGAGGGTGAGGACGCCGAGACTGCAGAGCCCCCAAACACGAGCGAGGAGGCGTCGAGCTCTGATTCTTCGCCTCCGAGCGAGGGAGAACCCGAGGCTGAGCAAGGTGAAGCTGACCCGCCGGCGGCGGACGCGGAGCGGAGTACGCCGGCGGAATCTGATGACGACGCAAGTAAGGAAGAGGAGTAGATGGCAACCAAAGCAATCTCAACTGAGGATTGGATCGAGGAGCTGAAGGGCATCTCCGTGCTCGAGCTCTCCGAGCGGATCAAAGCTCTGGAGGAGGAGTTCGGCGTCTCGGCCACGGCGGTTGCCGCGGCTGCGCCTGCTGCTGCCGGAGCTCCGGCCGGCGACGGCGCCGGAGATGACGACGCGGCCTCCACGGTCGACGTCGTGCTCACCGAGGTCGGCGGCCAGAAGGTGCCGGTGATCAAGGTCGTGCGCGCTGCGACTGGTCTTGGGCTCAAAGAGGCCAAGGCAATCGTCGACGAAGCGCCGAAAGCAATCAAAGAGGGCGTCGAGCGCGATGAGGCCGACAAACTCAAAGCAGAGCTGGAGGAGGCCGGGGCGACGGTCGAGCTCAAATAGGGAGCTCCCCGATCGCCCCAATTCCCTGGCAGGGAGCGAAGCCGGCGGCCGAGCGTCCGCGTGTGTTATTTTCTGCGGTCGCGCGCCAGTTGTGTTGCCCTGCCTATACCTGCGCTGTTTTTACGTCCCTCTGACCGCCTGAGGAGTCGCCGACTTTGGCACGTTCGAACGCTGCCCCCGTAACCCGTAGGAGCTTTTCCCGACTGCAGAACCCGCTCGAGGTTCCACACCTGATCGATATCCAGCGTCGTTCCTTTGAGGAACTGACGGATCCGAAACAGGGTGGCCTGCGGGAGACCATCAA
>DASSTR010000087.1:0-4593 GCA_035707825.1 Solirubrobacterales bacterium | reverse complement strand
CGACGTCGACCTCCTCGCAGCCGCCGTAATAGCGCCGCCCGGGATACCCCTCGGCGTACTTGTTGGTCAGCACCGAGCCCTGCGCGTCGAGGACGCCCTGGGGGACGAAATTCTCCGAGGCGATCATCTCCAGCGTCCCCTGCTGGCGCCGCAGCTCGGCCTCGAGGACGGCGGCGATCTCCGGATCGACGTCGGCGAGAGGGGCAGTTTGGAAATTGTCTGGAAGCTCGGTCATCTGAGGATCTTTCGATCACCCTGCAGGATTCAGTAGGGGTTCCTACAGGCGGACAGCGACCATAGCAACGCCCATGGATAGCGCGGCCGCTTTCGCGGGTAGCCTGCCCGGCGATGAAACCGCGCACCGCGCTCGCGATCGCCGCCCTGATCATGGCCCTCACGGCCCCAGCCGCCCCGGCGGAGGTGGTCAACCCCTGCGAAACCGCCGAGGCCAAGCACCTGCTCTGCCCCAACCTGAAGATCGGCAAGCCCGCCGACATCTACCTGGATCGCTATGAGGGGAAGGCGCTGCTGCGGGCGACCAGCGACGTCAAGAGCCGCGGCAAGGGGCCGATGGAGCTGCGCGGGCACCGCGACGGCTGGCATTCGATGCGGGTCAACCAGCGGATCCACCGGGTCGGCGGCGGCCGCCTCTACCTGCCCACCGACGCCCGCCTGCACTTCACCGACGTCGGCGCCTACTTCGGCGGCTCCTACTGGAAGGTCCACCAGCTCGCTCGCTTCGAGCTGCGCCCCGTCGGCCCCGACGGCAAGCTCGGGCCCGTCGTCCGCACCAGCCCCAAGCTCAACTACTGCCTGCGCGACCTCGAGCGGACAAGGCCGGGCCGGCGCTCACCGTCGAATCGCCACTATCCGGGCTGCAACCAAGACCCCTACACCGACGCGGTCACCCTGGGCACCTCGGTCGGCTGGTCAGACATCTATCCCGCCGATTACGACAAGCAGTGGATCGACGTCACGGGCCTGCGCGGCTGCTTCGCCTACACGATGACCGTCGACCCCAAGCGCCTGCTCTTCGAGTCCAACGAGCGCGACAACTCAGCCACCCGCCGCGTCCGCCTCCCCTATCGCGGTCAGCCTGGCTGCTAGCTCCCCGCGCGAGAGCCCCCCTTCGCGCAGGACGGACCACTCCCCGCCGGCGTCGAAGCGGGTCAGGTCGACGACGGTCGATGGCTTGCCGGTCAGCGTCCCACCGTCGATCGCCAGGTCGGCCGCGGCGGCCACCGCCGCGGGGACGTCCGCAAAGCTCGAGGGGGCCGGTTCGCCGCTGACGTTGGCCGAGGTCTGAAAGAGCGGGCACATCGCCCCGGCCAGGGGGCCCTCGATCAGGCGGACGCCGAGGCGCTCGGTGTCCTCCCGGCAGGCGAGCGGATAGCGGCGCTCGGGGTTGGCGACGACGAGCGTCACCGGGCCCGGCAGCAGCTCACCGGCGGCCCGACGGGTCCGCTCGCCAAGGCTTTCGACCAGCTCGCGCATGGCCAGCGGCGAGAGATACATCACCGCCGACGATTTGCCCTCGTCCCGCCCCTTGATGGCGTGAATGCGCTCGATCGCCGCACCATCGAGGGGATCGCAGGCAAGGCCGTAGAGGCCGTCGGCGGGAAAGACGGCGACCCCGCCGGTGGCGATGCAGCGCTCCAGCGCCAGCCGCGCCGCCTCGGCCCCGTCGGGCTCGACCGAGATGACGTCGGTCAACGCGAGCCCCAGACGATGCGCTCGATCCCGGCCAGGTCGCGCCTTGTCCTCACGTCCTCGAAGCCGGCCTCCGACAGCATCTCGGCGACCGCGCCTGCCTGCCCCTCGCCGATCTCGAGCGCCAGGACCGGCGCGAAGGCCGCCGCGGCCGGGATCGTCGCCCGCAGGACATCGAGGCCATCGGGGCCGCCGAGCAGCGCCTCCCGCGGCTCCCATCTGCTCACCTCGGGCTCGAGGCCTTCCAGCTCGGCCTCGCTTACGTAGGGCAGGTTGGCGACCACCAGGTCGAAGCTGCGCACGTCGGGCGGCAGGATCGGCCGCGTCAGCTCGACCCGCTCTGAGAGACCCAACCGCTCGGCGTTCTCCCGCGCCACTTCTAGGGCCGCCGGCGAGGAATCGGACGCCGTCACCTCGCATCCGGGCAGCTCGGCCGCGATCGCCAGCGCGATCGCGCCGGACCCGGTGCCGATGTCGAGGACCCGGTCGGGCGCGAGCTCCAGCGCGAGCTCGACGAGGAGCTCGGTCTCCGGCCGCGGCACCAGCACCCGCCGGTCGACCGTGAGCTCAATGTGGCGGAAGCCTTTGCGGCCGAGGATGTAGGCGACGGGCTCGCGGCGCAACCGTCGCCGCACCATCTCACCGAAGCGCCGCGCGGCCGCCGGGACCACCTCGGCCTCCGGACTGGCGATCAGACGGGCGCGGTCCAAACCGGTCGCCTCGGCAAGCAGCAGCTCGGCGTCGAGCCTCGGGCTCTCCACTCCGGCAGCCGTCAGCGCATCTACCGCGGCGCCCAGCGCGCCCTTGACGTTGTCGGAGGCGCGGGCGGCCACCCGCGTCATCCGACGGCCGCCGCCTCTAGGCGCTGCCGCTTCTCCTCCGCCGCCAGAGCCTCGGTGAACTCACCGAGATCGCCGCCGAGGACGCCGTCGAGATTGTGCGAGGTGTGCTTGATGCGGTGATCGGTGACCCGCCCCTGCGGGAAGTTGTAGGTCCGCACCTTCTCGGAGCGCTCCCCGCTTCCCACCTGCGCCTTGCGCTCGGAAGCGATCTTGGCCTGCTGTTCGGCGAGCTCGCGATCGTAGAGCCGTGCGCGCAGGACGCGCATCGCGCGCTCCTTGTTTTGCAGCTGGGACTTCTCGTCCTGCATGGAGACGACGATGCCGGTGGGTTTATGGGTGATGCGCACCGCCGAGTCGGTGGTGTTGACCGACTGTCCCCCCGGCCCCGAGGAGCGGTAGACGTCGATCTGGAGGTCGTTCTGGTCGACCTCCACCTCCACCTCCTCGGCCTCCGGCAGGACCGCGACCGTCGCGGTCGAGGTGTGGATGCGCCCCTGCGACTCGGTCTCGGGGACCCGCTGGACCCGATGCGTGCCGCCCTCGTACTTGAAGATCGAGTAGGCGCCCTCTCCCTTCACCGCGAAGGTGACCTCCTTGAAGCCCCCGACCTCGGCGGCAGATTGCGAGAGCGCCTCGGTGGCGAACCCCCGCTCCTCCGCGTAGCGGGTCAGCATCTTGAAGAGATCGCCGGCGAAGAGGGCAGCCTCATCGCCCCCGGCCCCAGCCCGAATCTCGACCAGAACGTTCTTGGCATCGTTGGGATCGCGCTCGACCATAGCCAGGCGGATCTCGTCCTCTAACTCCTCGAGGCGGGCGGGGGCGTCCTCGACAACCTTGCGCAACTCGGGGTCGTCGCCGTCCTCGTCAAGCAGCTCCCGCGCGCCCTCGAGGTCGTCGCGCAGAGTGCGGTACTCGCGAGCCAGCTCGTGGGCAGGCTGCAGCTCGCGGTACTCGCGCCCGACGTCCGCATAGCCCTCGCGGTCGCCGATCACGGCCGGATCGGCCATCTGTTTCTCAAGCTCGGCGAACCGGGCCTCGATCTGCTCCACCAGCGACTCGATCATCCAGGGAACCATACGACCGGGGCCGGGGCCCCTCAGGAGAACATCGAGGACCTCAGGCGGCAACTGTGGAAATTGAACGCGAAGCCGGCATTGTTGGCGGCATTGCCGCTTCGTTCCGCGCGAATCGCATCGTGATTGGCGCGCACCCGATCGCCCCGCTGAAGGTCGATGCCAATCGCGTGCAAGCCCTGTGCGACCTTTCGCAGTAGATCGATCCAGCGTCGCAAGCGCGGCTCGTCGGCCGACGGACGTGGCACGGCGTCGACCCTTTCGATCGTCTTTCCAAAGGCATCGGCAGCCCGCAGGAACTGGTGGCCCGCCGACGACAGCCGGTCGTTCTTCACCTTGTCTCGCACACCGTCGAGGATCCGGTCGCTCGCGTCGGTGCCCTGCTCGCAGATCGGCTCGACCCGTTCCACGTATTCGGTGCGGCCGGGCAGACCTTCCTCGGCGACGGCGCTGGGAGAGATCAACAGGACCACCGCGAAGAGGGCCACCCCAAGCCGCACCAGAGACCAAGCGGCCACGCGAACGCGTGTCGAGTCGCGGCATTCGCGCTCCACCTCTCAGCCCCTTGGAATGCAGGGCCTTACCAGCGCCCCGGAGAGTGAGGGCGCCGAGGGCAGGCCGACCGCTTCCACCTTGAAATCGGTCTTCACGATCCGGAACAGCAGCCGCCCGTCCGGGCATTGCCCGGTGAAGTAGCTGTGCCGCTCCCCTTTGTAGGTGAAGAGCCGTTTGAGATTGAAACTGGCGCTGAGCAACGAGCCGGCCCCACCCGCGACAACCGGGATCTGAGAGACGACGCGCAGGCCGTAGCGCCCGGCGTCTACTTTGGTCATCTTCACCGTCGTCACGATTGCCGCTGGGGTCGGCACCGTTATGAAGGCGTGAACGAAGAGGGTCGTCGTGCGGCCCTTGACCCCGCCGTTGAAGAAGGTCAGTGGGCTCGTGACCAGGATCGGCGGCTGTTCGGA
>DASSTR010000086.1:0-16512 GCA_035707825.1 Solirubrobacterales bacterium | reverse complement strand
CTCAAATAGGCGTGCCTCGCTGCCGATGATGGAGCGATGAGCGCCGACGCCAGGCCGATGCAGACGGCCAATCAGCATGTTTTCTCGCACGGCATGCAGGACACGCGCGATGCGCTCGACGCATGGAGCGGGGACCGCTGGCGCGTGCTCCGCGGCTGGCTGGCGCTCGGCCTCTCGATCGCGCTGACGCTGCTCGGGGCGGTCTGGGTCGTCGCCGGCCTGCTGACCCCCGACCTGACCCCGATCCACCTGGCGGGCCTGACAGAACCGTCCCGGCCCTCCGACCTGCTGCCGATCCTCTACCGCAACTCGCTGGTGCTGGCGCTCCACGGCACCGCCTGTATCGCCGGGTTCATCGCCGGCGCCTCGATGCCGATCGCCGCCGCGCAGCGCTCCGGCCTCTCTCGCTGGATCCATGTCAAGGCGGGTGAATTCGCGATCCTCTTCGTCTGCGCGGTGACGCTCTTCTCGCTCTCTACCCAGGCGCTCTACCTCGGCTTTCAGGGCTCGACGATCGCCTACCAGCTGCAGATCCCCCGCGGGATGCTGATCCTCAGCGTCATGCCCCACGCGCTGATCGAGCTGACGGCCCTCTTCCTGCCCCTCGCCGCCTGGCTGATCGCCAGCCGCCGCGGCGAGTGGAGCCAGCTGCTGGCGGCGACCCTGGTCACTGTCCTGATCGCGATCCCGGCCCTGATCCTGGCGGCGACGATCGAGGTCTACCTCTGGCCCCACATCCTCGAAGCGCTCTCGCCGGGACTGCGGACGCACATGGTCGGTTCCTGGCATCCGTAGGCCCTGAGCATCCATAGGATTCCGCCCGTGGCGGGATACGACCCCAAAGCCATCGAGGCGAAGTGGCAGCAGGTATGGGCCGAGGAGCGGACCTGGGAGGTCCCCAACCCCGGGCAGCCCGGCTTCGACGCGTCGAAGCCGAAGTCCTACGTGCTCGAGATGCTGCCCTACCCGTCGGGAGAGCCTCACGTGGGGCACCTCAAGTGTTACGCGGTCGGCGACGCGATCGCCCACTTCCGCCGCCGCCACGGCTTCGAGGTGATGCACCCGATGGGCTACGACGCCTTCGGCCTGCCGGCGGAGAACAACGCGATCAAAACGGGGGAGCCGCCCCGCGAGGCCACCGAGCGCTCGATCGAGTCCTTCCGACGCCAGTTCCGCGAGTGGGGCATCTCGATCGACTGGTCGCGTGAGCTCGGCACCCACACGCCCGAGTACTACCGCTGGACCCAGTGGATCTTCCTGCGCCTCTTCGAGGAGGGCCTCGCCTACCGCACCGAGGCGCCGGTGCAATGGTGCCCCAAGGACGCGACGGTGCTCGCCAACGAGCAGGTCGTTGACGGGCGCTGCGAGCGCTGCGGGACCGAGGTCGTGCAGCGCAACCTCGAGCAGTGGTTCTTCAAGATCACCGACTACGCCGAGCGCCTGCTCTCCGACTTCGACCTGCTCGAGTCCTGGCCCGAGCACGTGATCACGATGCAGCGCAACTGGATCGGCCGCTCCGAGGGCGCCGAAGTCGTCTTCCGCTGCGAGGAGCTCGACCTCGACTTCCCGGTCTTCACCACCCGTCCCGACACCCTCTTCGGCGCCACCTTCTTCGTCCTCGCCCCCGAGCATCCCGAGCTCGAGCGACTGGTCGCCGGCACCCCGGCCGAGGAGGCGGTGCGCGAGTACGTCAACCAGGCCGCGCGCGAGTCGGTCGAAACGCGCGGCGACGAGGACCGGCCCAAGACCGGCGTGCCGCTCGGTCGCAGCGTCGTCAACCCGGTCAACGGCGAGGAGATCCCGATGTTCGTCGCCGACTACGTGCTGATGGAGTACGGGACGGGGGCGATCATGGCCGTCCCCGCCCACGACAGCCGCGACTACGAGTTCGCCAAGGCCTTCGACCTGCCGGTCAGGCGGGTGATCGAAGGGGAGGACCCCGAGGCGGCGCGCGACGAGGAGGGCCTGCCCTATCCGGGCGACGGGCCGATGACCGGCTCGGGCCGCTTCGACGGCAAGGGCAACCGGGATGCCTACGCGGAGATCGTCGAGTGGCTGGCCGCCGACGAGCGCGGCAAGACCGCGGTCAACTACCGCCTGCGCGACTGGCTGGTCTCCCGCCAGCGCTACTGGGGGGCGCCGATCCCGGTCGTCTACTGCGACGAGTGCGGGGAGGAGGGCGCGCCGGCCATCGTCCCCGTGCCCGACGAGCAACTGCCGGTCGAGCTGCCCGAGATCGACGACTACGCGCCGCAGGGGCGCAGCCCGCTGGCGGCCGCGGAAGAGTGGGTCGCCACGCAGTGCCCGCGCTGCGGCGGCCCGGCCCGGCGCGAGACCGACACGATGGACACCTTCGTCGACTCCTCCTGGTACTTCGTCCGCTACCTCGACTCGCGCAACTCGGAGGCGGCCTGGGACCGTTCGGCGGCCGACCACTGGCTGCCCGTGGACCAGTACATCGGCGGGGTCGAGCACGCGATCCTGCACCTGATGTACGCGCGCTTCTTCACCAAGGCGCTGGCCGACCTCGGCCACCTCGCCGTGCAGGAGCCGTTCGCCAACCTCTTCGCGCAGGGGATGATCACCCGCGACGGGGCGAAGATGTCGAAGTCGAAGGGCAACACCGTCGCCCCCAGCGAGTACGTCGAGCGCTACGGCGCCGACACGGCGCGCACCTACGTCTGCTTCATGGGGCCGCCGGAGCGCGGCGGCGACTGGTCCGACGAGGGGGTGGAGGGCGTCAACCGCTTCCTGATGCGCCTCTGGCGGCTCTGCGAGGAGGTCGAGGCTCGCGCCGGGCGCGCCGACACGTCCAAGACCGGAGGCGATGAGGCGCGGGAACTGCTGGCGAAGGCGCACTGGGCGATCGACAAGGCGACGCGCGACTTCGAACGCGGCTTCCAGTTCAACACCGTGATCGCGGCCGTGATGGAGCTGGTCAACGAAGCGCACCGGCTCAAAGAGGACCTCTTCGGCGCGCCTCGAGACCAGGAGGCGCTGCGCTTTGCGACCGCGACGGCGGCGTCGCTGATCTTCCCCTTCGCGCCCCACCTCGCGGCCGAGGTCTGGGAGCGGCTGAACGGCGGCCGGGTCTGGGAGCAGCCCTGGCCCAAGGCCGACCCCGAGCTGTTGAAGAGCGACACGGTGACGCTGGTCGTGCAGGTCAACGGCAAGCTCCGCGACCGGATCGAGGTCGGCGCCGGCGCCTCCGAGGAGGAGATGCTCACCACGGCGCGCGAGAGCGAGAACGTGCGCCGCCACCTCGACGGCAAAGAGGTGGTCAAGGAGGTCGTCGTCCCCGGCAAGCTGGTCAACCTGGTGGTCAAATAAACGGGAGTTTCCCCGCTTGACCCGGGCTTTCTGGTACAAAGCGCGCCGATGCTCGTCAGGCGGCTCGCAGACGCACCGGTGGAGGAGTGGCACCGCTTGCGCTCCCACGTCCTCATGGACGCGGGAGAACTAGGCTCGCGCAACATGTCGGTGACCTGGCTGGAGATCACGCCGGGCGCCGAGCAGACGCTGCGCTCCCATGAGGAGGCCGAGCAGGTCTACGTCGTCGTCCGCGGGGCGGGGACGATGTCGGTCGCCGGGGACAAGCAGCGGGTCGAGGTGGGGGACCTGATCCTCGTGCCGCCGGCCACCGATCACTCGGTGGCAAACGACGGCGACGGCGAGCTGGCCTGCATCTCGGTGCAGTCGCCGCCGGTTGCCGTGGCCGAGCTGTACGGAGGCCAGATGGCCGAGGTCAGCGGCTACGACGACGACGAGGACCTGTAGCCACTACGGGGACGAGGACCTGTAGCTCAATAGTTTGATTGCGCGCGCCACGCGCGCGCAGCGGCCCGGCAGGCTCGATGCGTGCCCGCGCTGAGCAGGTCCCAGATCGCCGTCTACGCCGCCATCGCGGTGGCGCTGCTGCTGGTCGGCGCGCGGGCGATCAGGGCCGAGGGGGACAGCGGAGCCTTCGAAGCCGCCGGCGGGTCCTCTTACGAAGCCGGGTCGGAGGGCGGCGGTGGGGAGGTCGGTGGTGGCGGGGAAGGCGCCGGCGGCGTGGGCTCAGAAGGCTTCAGTCTCGACAGCGGCGGCGCCGACGTGGTCGTCGATGTCACCGGCGCCGTGCGGCGCCCGGGCGTCTACAGGATGCCCGCCGGCGCTCGCGTCACCGATGCGGTCAGGCGCGCGGGAGGCGCGGCCGGGGGCGCCGAGCTGGAAGCGATCAATCTCGCTGCCCGCCTCGCCGACGGCCAGCAGGTCCTGGTGCCGCGCCGGGGGGCCGGCGGGGCGGCCTCGGCCGCCGGCGACGCCGGGCCGATCAGCCTCGGCAGCGCCACCCCCGAGCAGCTGGAAGAGATCGACGGCATCGGTCCGGTGACGGCGCAGAAGATCGTCGAATACCGCGACCAGCACGGCGGCCTGTCCTCCGTGGACCAGCTCGACGAGGTGAGCGGGATCGGGCCGGCGACGATGGAGTCGCTGCGCTCCCGCCTGCAGCCCTAGATGATTGATTCCGCGACCCCGGGCAGCAGGGCCGCCTTGCGCGCCGGGCCGGCGGGCTGGCGCGCGCACGCCGTTCTCGCGGCCTGCGTGATGGCGGTGCTCCTGGTCTCGCTCACGCACCTCGACGGCATTCGCGGCCGCGCCGGGGAGGCGCTCGGCCGCGGCATGCCCGAGCGCGAGGCCCAGCTCGCCCGCGGCTTCGTGCTCGGCCAGGACGACCGCGTCGACACCCTGACCAGAGAAGACTTCCGCCGCTCGGGCCTCGCCCACCTGCTGGCTGTCTCGGGGCAAAACGTCGCCCTGCTCGCCTTGCTGGCGATGCCGGTTCTGGGGCTGCTGGGGATGCCGTTGCGCGCCCGCCTGCTCTGGGTGCTGGCGCTGATCGCCTGTTACGTGCCGCTCGCCGGGGCGGGCCCCTCGATTCAGCGGGCGGGCGTGATGGGTGGGCTCTCCGTCCTCGCGACCCTGGCCGGCCGCCGCCCCTCGCGCTTCTATGCCTTCGCCGTGGCGATGGTGGTGACGTTGGCGATCGATCCCGGCATCGCCGCGGACGTCGGCTGGCAGCTCAGCTTTGCCGCCGTGCTGGGCATCTTCCTGCTCGCCGCCCCGATCCGGGCGGCGCTGACCGCGCGCGCGTTGGCGCCGGGATCGCTGGCCCGAACGCTCTGCGACGGGGTGGCGATGACCTTGGCCGCGACGATCGCCACCGCCCCCCTGATCGCCTTTCATTTCGGCCAGGTTCCCGTCCTGACGCTGTTGGCGAACCTGCTCGTCCTGCCGGCGGTGGCGCCTGCGATGTGGCTCGGCATGCTGGCGGCGGCGGGCGGACAGGCCCCCGGTTTTCCCGTCGAGATGCTGAACGGCCTCAACGCGCCGCTCCTTGCCTACATCGCCCAGGTTGCGACCTGGTGTGGGCGCCCCGACTGGGCCTGTCTGGAGGTCGATCTGAGCGGCGCCGGGCTGGCCGTCTCCTATGTCGCCGTCGCGGTGGTGACATTCGCCGCGCTGCGCCTGGCGCGCAGCCGCCGGATCGCCGGCCTGCGGCGGCGCGATCGCCGCATTGCCGGCTCGCAGAGCCTGCCCGCCCTCAGCCGCCTGCCCCGGGCGGCGATCGTCGCGGCGACGCTGGGGCTCGCCGCCCTGCTCGCCCTGCCCGGCGGCAGGGATCTATCGGCCGCCCCCGCCGCCGGGCTGCGGGTGTCGGTGTTCGACGTCGGCCAGGGGGACGCGATCCTCTTTCAGCCGGCCGGCGCCCCGCCGCTTCTCGTCGACGGCGGACCACCGGGCCAGCGGCTGGCCGCGGAGCTCGCCGGCAGCGGGGTCGACCGGCTCGCCGCCGCCGTCATCACCCACGACCAGTCCGATCATGCCGGCGGCATCGAGGAGCTGCTGGGCGCGATTCCTGTCGGCCGCCTGCTCTACGCCGCCGCCGGCCGCGATGTCCTCCTTGCCGCCCACGCCGCCGGGGTGCCCACCCAGCGGGTGGCGAAGGGGGCTCAGCTGCACGACGGAGGCCTGCGGCTGGAAGCGGTCTGGCCGCCCGCGGAGCTGCTGCCGGGGAGGGGGGAGGACCCCAACCACCTGGCGCTCGTCATGCTCGCCCGCTGGCGCGATTTCTCGATGCTGCTCACCGCCGATGCGGAGGCGGAGAGCACTCCTCTCGATCCCGGGCCGGTCGACGTGCTGAAGGTCGCCCACCACGGCAGCGAGGACAGCGGCCTCGGACCCCTGCTCGATCGAATTCGTCCCAAGCTGGCTGTGATCTCGGTCGGCGACGACAACCCGTATGGGCATCCCACCGCGCAGACGCTGGCGGTCCTCGCCTCGCACGGCGTCCGCACACTGCGAACCGACCAGGATGGGACGGTCACGCTCGACGTCAGCCGCGGCGGGGTCACCGTCCACGCCGTAGGATGAGCCCCGTGAGCCGAGGGCGGGACCGGTCAATCATCTAGACGAATAGTCGACCCAATACTTGGTTTTTGGGACGTTTCGGCTCTAGACCGGGCTGTCTGCTCCGATAGCCGTAGTGGTGCTCTACAGAGACCCACAGACCCCCCATCGCCATCAGAGGATGAGCTTGTGGGGCGACGGTCTGCTCGATCGGGCCAGGAGCACCTCACTCGCTCTCCTTGGCCTGGTCGCCGCTGTCGGCCTTGCCCTGAGCGCCTACGTGGCCCACCAGGGATGGCCGCTGTTGCCGGGCAGCCCGATCCCCAGCATCAGCGGCGAGCACGGCGCGGTTCACGATGCCGAGATCGCCGCGCCGAGCCCCGGCGCCGGAACCGGCAAATCGACATCGGCCGCCCGGCGCGCCGCCGGCGCCACCTCGGCCCCCGGGCCCTCCGGCGCGGCTGCGCAAAAACACAGCGGAGGGCCGCCCTCTGGCTCGAAGGTCGGCAAGACCGACGCCGTTGCCGCGCCGCATCCCGGATCGGGCGCCGCGCCTGTTCCCGCTAGCCCGACGCCCACCGCGGCCCCGGCTCCGGTTGCGCCGGTGTCCAGCCCGCCTCCCACGACGCCCGCCACCGGCAACGAAGGGCAGGGCGGCGGACAGGGGAATGGCCAGTCAGGCGAACAGGGCAGCGGCAGCGCCGGCGGTGGCAGGACCCAGGGCGTCACCCCCGGCCCAAGCACCGGCGGTGGCAGCGTCCACGGAAAAGGCAAAGGCGCCGTCAAGGGCTCCGGCGGCCACGAGGGAGGCGGCGTCGGCGCCAAGAGCTCCAATGGCAAGGCCTCGGGCCACGGCAAGGCCGGCCCCTCCTCGAAGGGCGCCTCCTCGTCCAACGGCGCCTCCTCGTCCAAGGGCGCCTCCTCCGCGCCGAAGTCAAAGAAGGTCGAAAAGCCGACCCCGGTTCCAGCAGCGGTCCCGTCCTCGGGGGAAGCAAGCTCCGAAGTGGGCGAACCGACCGGCTCGGGCCCGGGCAACGGCCATGGCAACGGTCACGCCTATGGCAAGAGCAACGGGAAAGGCAACGGCCCCCGCTAGCTCCCTGGTGGGGAAGGGGAAGCCGGCGGCGCCTGCATCTACACTCGGCCGATGGCCGAGGAGATGCGCTCTCTCTATTTGATCGGCGGCACCGACGCCGCCAAGATCGATGCGACGCGGGCACGCCTGCGGGCCCGCGCGGAACGGGAGGGAGGCGCCGTCTCCCTGCTGATCTTCGAAGCAGGCGATGGCAGGGGCGGCACCGATCACGAGGCGATGCTGGCCGCCGTGCCCGCGATGTCGCTGACGGAATCCCGGCGCTATCTCCTCGCCGACGGGGTCGAGCGCTGGCGAGACCGCCAGCTAGAGGAGGTCACCGCGGCGCTGGGCGAGCTGCCCCCGGACCTGACCCTTGTGCTCATCGCCCGCGCCAAGATCCCCCCGAAGCTGCTGCGCGCCGTCGAAGAGGCCGGCGGGGAGGTGCATCAGTTCGAATCGCCGAAGGCGTGGGACATGCCGCGCGCCCTGGTCGGGGACGCGAAACGCCTCGGCTTCCGCCTCGAGCCCACCGCGGCGAAGATGCTCATCGATCGCATGGGGACGAGCTCGCTCCGCCTCGACCAGGAGCTGCGTCGCCTGGCGCTGTGGGCGGGCGAGGGGGGGACGGTGACCGAGGCCGACCTCGACGCGATGATCTCCGACACGTCCGAAGCCGCCGTCTGGGCTCTCTCCGATGCCCTGCTTGACCGCGACCCGGCGGCCGCGCTGGACGTCTCCGAGCGGCTGATCTCCCAGGGCGAAAGCGTGACGCCGCTGATCTACGGCCTCGCCTCCCAGCTGCGCAAAGCCTGCAACGCCGCCAACCTGCTCGAGAAAGGCGTCCCGCCCAAGCAGCTCGAGTCCAGCCTCGGCATGCACCCGTACGCGGCGCGCAAGCTGATCGACCGCATACGCGACCGCAGCCTTGCCGAACTGTGCGAGGCGGTGGAGGCGGTGGCCGACCTGGAGGTCTGGTGCCGCGGCGGCTACGACTACGGGGACGAGCTGGCGCTGACGCTGGCTCTGAGGCGCGCCGCCGGAGCAGCCGCTTAGACCGTCGCCCCGAGGTATCGCCCTGAGAGGGCCGGCGGAGTCGTTCAGCTCTTTGAGGAGCCGGCCGCCAGGCGAGCGGCTCTCGACTTCTTGCGGGCGCCGGTGTTCTTGTGCAGGGCGCCCTTCTGGACCGCCTTGTCGATCCGCGAGACGAGCAGCTGATGCTCGTCCTGGACCTTGCTTGCGTCGCCGGACTCGACGGCGCTCTCGAGGCGGCGGAAATGGGTCTTGACCGTGCTGGTCAGCAGCCGGTTCTCGGTGCGCTCGCGGGCGCTGCGTAGGATCCGCTTCTTTTGTGAGGCTATGTTGGCCATATTCGGCGCCCGGGCCAGCCCAAGGCGGCCGCCGACTATAGCGACTGAGACCCAGCTTGGAGACGCCCAAGGGACCCGACAGACCCGAACGCGACCGCGAAGACGCCGCGATCGAGGCCGATGCCGCGCTGGCGGCCGACGCCGCGCTGCGCGAGGCGGAGGCATTCGACCCCGGTGAGGAATTCGGCGGCGAGGCGACCCCCGGGCGCCAGGCGGGGAAGATCGCCCGCTCCACCGCCTTCTTCTCGGTTGCGACTGCCGCCTCGCGGGTGGCCGGCCTGGCGCGCGAAGTGGTCGCGGCGGGCTACTACGGGGTCAGCGGGCCGATGTCGGCGTTCACCACCGCGTTCCTGGTCCCAAACCTGGTCCGCGCCCTGTTCGCCGACGCGGCGCTGCAGCCCGCCTTCGTGCCGGTCTTCACCGATCTGATCGGCAAGAAGCAGTACCGGGAGGCGTTCCGGCTCGCCTCGACGCTGATGCTTCTGGTCACGATGGTCCTGGGCGCGATCACCGCCCTCTTCGTCCTCATCGCGCCGGTCGTCATTCCGCTTTTCGCGCCCGGGTTCGAAGGCGAGCTGCTCGACCTGACCGTCTCGCTCTCGCAGGTCCTCTTCCCGATCCTGATCGTGCTCGGGCTGAGCGGCGTCGTCGTCGGCATCCTCAACAGCTACGACCGCTTCGGCGCCTTCGCGATCTCGCCGCTGGCCTGGAACCTGACGATCATCCTCGTGCTGGTCGTGCTGGAGCCGCGCTTCCATGGCCAGGACCGGATCTACGCCTACGCGATCGGGATCCTGATCGGGACGCTGGTTCAGCTCCTGATCCCGGCTTTCGACCTGCGCAACACGCCGTTCAAGTTCAGCTGGAGCTTCGATTGGCGCCACCCGGGAGTGCGCCGCGTGCTGCTGCTGATGCTGCCGGTGACCCTCAGCCTCGGCCTGATCAACTTCAACCAGGCAATCAACAACCTCTTCGCCACCCTCGTCTCGGACGAAGCGCCGGCGGCGATCGAAAAAGCCTTCCGGATCTACCAGCTGCCGCAGGGGATCTTCTCGGTGGCGATCGCCACGGTGCTCTTCCCGACTCTCGCCCGTTTCGCCAATCGCGGCGCGATCGACGACCTGCGGGCGACGATGGCCAACGGGATGCGCCAGATCCTCTTCGTCCTGGTGCCGGCGGCGGCGGCGATCCTCGCCCTCTCCGAGCCGATGATCCGGCTGATCTACCAGCGCGGGGCCTTCGACGCGGCGCAGACCACCCTCGTCGCCACGGCGCTCTTCTGGTTCGCCTTCTCGCTGCCGACCAACGGCCTCTACCTGCTCCAGACCCGCACCTTCTTCAGCCTCCAGCGGCCCTGGATGGCGGCGCAGCTCGCGGTGATCGACCTCGTCGTCTCGGCGCTTGCCGCGCTCGTGCTCTACTCGCCCTTCGGGGTCGGCGGAATCGTCGCCGGCACCGGCATCGGCACGACCGCGACGGTATTCACCCAGGCCTACATCCTGCGCCGCGAATTCGGCGGTCTCGAGCTGGGCCGCCTCTGGTCGACGGCGGCGCGGATCACCGTCGCCGCGGCGGCCCTGGCCGGGGTCGGTTGGGTGGTTTGGGACGTGCTCGACCAGGCGCTGGGCCGCGACCTCATCGACCAGATCGTCTCGCTCGGCGCCGGCCTCGGCGCCGGCCTGGTCGCCTATCTCGCCGTCGCGAAGCTCCTGCGCATCGCCGAGCTGGAGCAGATCGTCCGCCTCCTGCGGCGTCGTTAGATGATGCTCGAGGCGCCGCGCTATCTGCTCGGGGTCGCGGAGCTGGCCCTGCTCGTCGGCTGCGCCGCGTTCGGTGCGACGAGGATGCGGGGCCGCTGGCTTCCAACCCTCTCGAGAGCGCCGGCTCTTCTCGCCACCGCGGTACTGGCGCTGGCGCTGCTGCTTTGGATCGCCGAGCTGCTTGGCAGCTTCGGCCTCTTCGAGGCGCTGCCCTACCTGCTCTGTAACGCCGCCGCGGCGGTCGGGCTGGGATTGCTGCTTCCAGGGCGGAGCGCGGTGGATGCGAGCGCGGTAGAGGCAGACTCCGGCGAGAAGGGCCGCCGCGGGGCGTTAGATGCCGCGACCCTGATCGCGCTGCTGATCGCCGCCGCCGCCGCGATCCACTTCCTCGCCGCAGTGCGCCTCCGCCTCGGCACGGGCATGACCGGGTTCGACTCCACCTGGTACCACGCGCCGTTCGCGGCCGGCTTCCTTCAGAGCGCCAATACCTTCGACCTGCACTTCATCGCGCCGCAGTTCCTCGCCTGGTTCTACCCGGCGAACGCGGAAATCTTCCACGCCGTGGGGATGGCCGCTTTCGACCGCGACATCCTCTCGCCGCTGCTGAACTTCGGTTGGTTCATCGGCTGCCTCGCCTGCCTGTGGTGCATCGGGCGCCCCTTCGGGGTCGCTCCCTGGTCGCTCGCCCTCGGCGCCGTGGCGCTGAGCGTCCCTGTGCTCGCCGATCAGGCGGGTGAGGCCCGCAACGACATCGTCGGGATCTTCTTCCTCCTTGCGGCGATCGCCATCGCCCTCGACGCGCTGCCGGCTCCGCAGCGCGAAGGCGCTTCTGGCCGCCATCCGGCAAGAGCGGCGCTCTCGCTTCCGGCGCTGGCGGTCACCGGCCTCGCCGCGGGGATGGCTGCGGGCACCAAGCTCAACTTCCTCCTGCCCTGCGCCGTGCTCGTCTTTGGCTTGGCGCTGGCTGCGCCCCCGGGGTCGAGGTGGCGGTCTTTGCTGACCCTGGGCCTCGGGGCTCTCGCCGGCGGCGGCTACTGGTATCTGCGCAACCTCCTGCAGACCGGCAATCCGCTGCCCTGGTTCGGCGATTTGGGACCGATATCGCTGCCCGCCCCCGAGCAGGCGCTGGGTGGGCGCGAAGCCCACAGCGTGCTCGGCTACCTGACCGATGGCTCGATCTGGTCGGCCTGGTTCCTGCCCGGCTTGCACCAGGGGCTCTGGCTGGCCTGGCCCCTGCTGAGCGCCGCCGCCCTGGCCGGACTGCTGCTCTGCCTCGGCCGCCGCGCCGGCCCGCTGCTGCGGGCGATCGGGCTCACCGGCCTCGCGGTTGCGCTGGCCTGGCTGATCGCCCCCACCTCCGCCTCGGGGCCGGATGGAATACCCCGCGGCTTCGAATCCGGCCTGCGCTATCTCGCCCCAGCCCTCGTCCTTGGCTTAGCCCTGCTTCCCGTCGCGCTGCGCGAGCAGCTTTCGACTGGGCGGGAAGGACGGCATCGGCTTGCCGGTGGGGGAAATTCCTCGAACGGGTGGATACTCAAAGTGCCGCCCTCATTAGGGCGGCACTTGTCCGGGCGGGGGATTTCCCCTGCCGGCCTAGCGGCCACGCTTGTCCTTGTCGCCATCGCGATCGGCTATCCGATCCAGCGCCACTATCTGAAGCACCGCTACGCCGACCCGTCCTTTGCCGCACCGGGACTCAACGCCGCTTTCGGCTGGGCGCGCGACGTATCGGACGCACGCATCGCGACGACCAGCACGCGGCAATATCCGCTCTTCGGCACCGACCTCTCCAACCGCGTCCAGTACATCGGGGTCGAGCGGCCCCATGGCGGCTTCGTCGCGCCGTCGAGCTGCCCCACCTGGAGGCGAGCGCTCAACGGAGGCGATTACGATTATCTCGTCGCCAGTCGCGACCGCATCGAACCCGGCAAGCCTTCCTATCCACGCCAGGCGCGTTGGGCCGAAAGGGGAGGCGCAACGGCCATCCTCCGAAAGCCCCCCACAGTCGTATTCAAGCTGGAAGGCAAGCTCGCTCCATCGGCGTGTCGCGAATAGCGGCTCTCGCGCGGGTGGCAGGGGATGAGGGGGGTCGAGGACGGACCGTGGCCCGCCCGCAGGCCCTCCTCATCCCCTGACAGGACCCGCGCGCCAGTCGCCATACTCCCCACCTCGATGGACCAGATCCGCAACTTCTCGATCATCGCCCACATCGACCACGGCAAGTCGACGCTGGCCGACCGCATCCTCGAGCTGACCGGGTCCGTCGATCCGAAGAAAATGCAGGCGCAGCTGCTCGACTCGATGGACCTCGAGCGCGAGCGCGGGATCACGATCAAGGCGCAGGCTGTGCGGGTCGAGTACAAGGCCCGCGACGGCGAGACCTACCACCTGCACCTGATCGACACCCCCGGCCACGTCGACTTCTCCTACGAGGTATCGCGCAGCCTCGCCGCCTGCGAGGGGGCCCTGCTGGTCGTCGACGCCGCCCAGGGGGTCGAGGCGCAGACCGTCGCCAACACCTATCTGGCGATCGAGAACGGCCTCGAGTTGATCCCGGTGATCAACAAGGTCGACCTGCCCGGCGCCGAGCCGGAGCGGGTCGCGCAGGAGATCGCCGACCTGCTGGGCGGCGACCCGGAGGAAGCGCTGCCGATCTCGGCCAAGACGGGGGAGGGCGTGCTCGAGGTCCTCGAGGCGATCGTCGCCCGCATCCCGGCGCCGCGCGGCAAGCCGGAGGCGCCTGCCCGCGCCCTGATCTTCGATTCCGAGTTCGACCAGTACCGGGGCGTGATCGCCTATGTGCGGATGGTCGACGGCTCCTTCCGCAAGGGGGAGCCGATCCTCGCGATGCAGAATGGGACCGAGGCCGACATCGACGACATCGGCTTCTTCCGGCCGGCGATGACGGGCGTGCAGGGGATGGAGGCCGGTGACGTCGGCTACCTGATCACCGGCATCAAGGACGTCACCAAACTGCGCGTCGGCGACACGCTGACCGGCCGCGACCGCCGGGCCGAGGAGGCCCTGGAGGGCTACCGCGAGGTGCGGCCGATGGTCTTCTGCGGCCTCTTCCCAATCGATACCGACCGCTTCGAAGACCTCCGCGAGGCGCTCGAGAAGCTCTCGTTGAACGACGCGGCCCTCTCCTGGGAGCCGGAGACCTCAGAGGCGCTCGGGTTCGGCTTCCGGGTCGGCTTCCTCGGCCTCCTGCACATGGAGATCGTGCGCGAGCGCCTGGAGCGCGAGTACGACCTCGACCTGCTCGCCACCACCCCCAACGTGCGCTACGTCGTCCACCTCACGAACGGGGAGGAAAAGGAGGTCCGCAGCCCGACCGAGCTGCCCGACCCCGGCACGATCGAGACGATCGAAGAGCCCTACATCCGCGCCACGATCATCTGCCCGAAAGAGCAGGTCGGCGCCGTGATGGAGCTCTGCCAGGGCCGCCGGGGCACCCACGTCGACATGCACTTTCTCAGCCCGCAGCGGGTGCAGATCCGCTACGACATGCCGCTGGCCGAGATCGTCCTCGACTTCTTCGACCTGCTCAAGTCCTCGACCCGCGGCTACGCCTCGCTCGACTACGAGCCGATCGGCAACCGCGCCTCCGACCTGGTCAAGGTCGACATCCTGCTCGCCGGCGAAAAGGTCGATGCGCTCTCGATCATCGTCCACCGCGACTTCTCCTACGACCAGGGCAAGCGGCTGGTCGGGCGGCTGAGGAAGACGATCCCGCGCCAGCTCTTCGACGTCCCCGTGCAGGCGGCGATCGGCTCCAACATCCTCGCCCGCGAGACGGTCAAGGCGCTGCGCAAGGACGTCACCGCGAAGCTCTACGGCGGCGACGTGACCCGCAAGAACAAGTTGCTGAAGAAGCAGAAAGCGGGCAAGAAACGGATGAAGGCGGTGGGCCGGGTCGAGGTGCCGCAGGAGGCCTTCCTCGCGGTCCTCGAGATAGATGAGTAGGAAAGCTGACCGTGACGCTCGCTAATCGGTTGATGGATAGGGTTCCGCGCCATGGCGATCAAGACTGAGGCAATTGGCAAGGAATGGCCCGCCACGACTTATGAGGTGGGCAAGGAGAAGATCGGCGAGTACGCGCGGGTGATCGGGATCGAGAACCCGGTCCACTTCGACCGCGGGGCAGCCAGGGAGGCGGGCTTCCGCGACGTCGTCGCGCCGCCGATGTTCTGCGTCGTCTTCTCGGCCCCGGCGCTCGGCCCAGCGATGTTCGACCCCGAGGTGGGCATGAACTTCGCGGCGATGGTGCACGGCGGCCAGGAGTTCGTCTGGGGCGAGCCCGCCTGCTCGGGCGACGAGATCACGACCACCGCCAGGTGCGTCAGCATCTCCGAGAAGGACGGCAAGGGCTTCTACGTCTTCGAGACCAACTCGGTCAACCAGAACGGCGAGCAGGTCGTCAAGGGGACCTGGACCAACATCGTCAGGGGGGTCTGAGATGAGCTTCAGCGAGGGAGACCAGATCCAGGAGCTGCGGGTGACTCCCGACAAGTACCTGACCACCCGCTACGCGGGCGCGTCCGGGGACTTCAACCCGATCCACGTCGATCCCGAGTTCGCCAAGGCGGTCGGCCTCCCCGGCACGATCCTGCACGGCCTCTACATGATGGGACTGGTCGCACGGGCCAACGCGGAGGCGGTCGGCGGCGGGGACCCGCGCTCGCTGAAGCGCCTCTCGGTCCAGTTCCGGGGCATGGGCGCGCCGGAGACGGAGATCGTCGTCAGCGGCACCGTCAAGTCGGTCGACGGCGACACGGTCGTCGTCGACACGGTGGCCGCTCAGGGCGAGAACCAGACGATCCGCAACGCCGAGGCGGAAATCGTCCAGTAGTCCCATCGGAGGGGGCTCAGCGCCCCGTCCGGAAAGCAGCACCCTGGCGATTCCTAGAATGTGAGGTCTGGTGCTTTCCCCGCGTCAAGAGCTGATTCTGCAGATGGTCGTCGACGACTACTTGGCGTCGGCCAAGCCCGTGGGCTCGAAGGCGATCGCCGCCCGCGCGGAGATCGAGTGGGGCGCCTCGACGGTGCGCGCCGAGCTGGCGGCGCTCGAGGCGGCGGGGCTGCTGACCCACCCCCACACCTCCGCCGGTCGGGTGCCCACCGACTCCGGCTACCGGCGCTACGTCGACCTGCTGCTCGCCTCGGGCCGGACTCCGGCGGCGACCGGCGTGGAGCTGGAGCTCTCGCGCCTGCGGCGCGAGGTCGACGAGGCGATGCGCGAGACGACCGCGGCTCTGGTTCAGGTGACCGACCTGATGGCGCTGGCCACGGCGCCGCCCGACACGGTCGCGGCGACGATCCACCGGGTCGAGGTGCTGCGCCTGCAGCCGCGCCTGGTGATGGTGATCGCGATCGCCTCCAGCGGCGCCGTCGCCAAACGGGTCTTCGACTTCGAGAGTCCCGTCGACCCCGGATTGGTCGAGTGGGCGTCGAGCTATCTGAATGAGTCCCTGGCCGGGATGGACGTCGGGTCGCGGATGGTTGCGGGCCGTCTCGCGGCCGCCGAGCTGGGTCCCGTCGAGGCGGAGTTCATCGCCACCCTGGGGACCGTCTTCACCGAGCTGGAGGCAGAGGCGGAGGCCGGCGGCACCCTCTACATGGACGGCGCCGCGCGGCTGCTCTCCGACACGCACCTCGACGACCTGCCCCGCGCCGACCAGCTGCTGACCGTGCTCGAGCGGCGGGCGAGCGTGCTGGGGATGCTGCGCTCGGCTCTGGATCGGCGCTCGGTCTTCCTCTGGATCGGGGATGAGAACCCGCAGCCGGAGCTGCGCACGGTCAGCGTCGTCGGCGCCAACTACGGGCTCGCGCATCGCAATCTCGGCGCCGTCGGGGTGGTGGGGCCGCTGAGGATGGACTACGCGACCGCGATCGCTTCGGTGCGCGACGCGGCGCGTGA
>DASSTR010000085.1:0-11285 GCA_035707825.1 Solirubrobacterales bacterium | reverse complement strand
CAGGCCCAGCAGGGCGCCTGGTCAGATGGCGACTTCGCGATGGTGGCCAACCTGATCGTGATCGTCGCCGAGGAACTGGCGGAGGCGCTGGAGATCGTCCCCGACGAGCGCGTCCTCGACGTCGCCTGCGGCAGCGGCAACGGGGCGATCGCCGCCGCCCGCCGGGCCTGGGGCAACACGGTCGGTGTCGACTTCGTCCCCGCACTGCTCGAGCGCGGCCGCGAGCGGGCGGCGTCGGAGCGGCTCGAGATCGAGTTCGTCGAGGCGAGCGCGGCGGAGCTGCCCTTCGGCGAGGGGGAGTTCGACGTCGTGATGTCGATCTTCGGGGTGATGTTCGAGCCCGACCAGGAGAAGGCGGCGGCGGAGCTGCTGCGCGTCTGCAAGCCGGGCGGCCGGATCGGGCTGGCCAGCTGGGTGCCGGACGGACCGATCAGCGAGATGTTCGCCATGCTGGCCAAATACGCCCCGCCGCCCCCGTCCGGATTCAAACCGCCCGTCCTCTGGGGCACCGAGGAGCGCGTTCGCGAGCTGCTCGGGGACGGCATCTCCGACCTGCGGGCTGAGCGCGTCAAGTCGCGCCAGGTCTTCCGCTCCGCCGAGCACTACCTCGACTTCTTCCGCTCCTACTTCGGCCCGATCAAGAAAGCATTTGAGGCGGCCGGCCCCGAGCACGAAGACGAGCTGGCGGGCACGTTGAAGGACCACCTGGAGCGCAACAGTGTCGGTGGGGACCGCGGACTGGTCCTCGAGGCGGAGTACCTGCGGGTGATCGCCACCCGCTCCTAGAAGCTGGCCGCTAGGACTTCGGCTGGACGACGCGGATCACCGCGCCGATGAAGAGCACGGTGAGGAAGACGAGGCCCGCCACCGGGCCCCCCTGCCCGAGGGCGTAGGAGACCGTCATCGCGGCAAGCGCCAGAAAGAGGCTGATCACCAGTCCCATGCGGCGCGGATCCTAGCTGCCCAGGGCGACGCGCGTCTCGCCAAGGAACTTCGCCACGGCTTCGGACGCCGCCTCGGCGGAGGCGGCCTCGCCTGCGGCGCGGACCAGGCGGCTGCCGATGATCACCCCGTCGGCTACCTCCCCCACCTGCGCGGCCTGGGCCGCCGTGCCGATTCCAAACCCCACCGCAACCGGGACGCCCGAGGCTTTCTTGGTCACCGTGACGAGATCCGTAAGCCCCGGCGGCAGCTCGTCGCGCTCCCCGGTGGTCCCCACGGTGGAGACGACGTAGACGAAGCCGCTGGCGACGGCGCAGATCTGGGCCAGCCGCTCGGGCGGGGTGGTGGGAGCGACGAGAGGGACCAGAGCGAGCCCGCTGGCCGCAAAAGCCTCCCGTATCTCCTCGGCCTCGCCCAGCGGCAGGTCGGGAACGATCGCCCCGCCGGCGCCGGCAGCGGCGGCGCGACGGACGAACTCCTCAACCCCACCCCCTTGAGCCAAAACCATGTTCGAGTAGACCATCAAGACAACGGGGAGCTGCGCCGAGACCGATTCACAAACCTCGAGCGCGTCGGCGAGGGTCGTGCCCCCGTTCAGCGCCGCCGTCGCCGCGGCGTGGATCGTCGGCCCGTCGGCAAGTGGGTCGGAGAAGGGTACGCCGAGCTCGATCAGGTCCGCTCCGGAGGCAGCGTAGGACTCAGCGACAGCCAATGAGGAATCGAGGTCGGGATACCCGGCCATCATGTAGGGCATCAACGCCGCCCGTCCCTCCCCGCGGGCCGCTTCGAAGGCCGCCGCGATCCGCTCCTCGCCGCTAGCCATTCTGGGTCTGCTCGATCACCTCGGCGAGGTCCTTGTCGCCGCGGCCGGAGAGGCAGAGGACGTCGTAGGTTCCGGCCGGTGGCTCCGCCGCTCCATCGTCGTCCAGCAGCCAGGCGATCGCGTGCGAGGACTCCAGCGCCGGGATGATCCCCTCCAGCCGCGAGAGCTCCTGGAAGGCCGCCAGCGCCGCCGCATCGGTGACCGCGACGTAGGTGGCGCGGCCGGTATCGCGAAGGTGGGCGTGCTCGGGGCCAACGCCGGGATAGTCGAGCCCGGCGGAGATCGAGTGAGCCTCGAGGATCTGGCCTTCCTCGTCGGCGATCACCGAAGAGAGCGTGCCGTGCAGGACGCCGGTGCGGCCGGCCTGTAGGGAAGCGCCGTGGCGCTCGGTGTCGAGCCCCTCGCCGGCGGCCTCAACCCCGATCAGCGCCACGCCCTCGTCGGCGATGAAAGGCGTGAAGATGCCGATCGAGTTGGAGCCGCCGCCGACGCAGGCGATCACGCGGCCGGGCAGCTCCCCCTCGGCCTCCAGTGCCTGCGCGCGGGCCTCGTCCCCGATCACCCGCTGCAGGTCGCGCACCAGCGCCGGGAACGGAGCCGGGCCGACGGCGGAGCCGATCACGTAGTGGGTGCTCTCCACGTTCGCCACCCAGTCGCGAATCGCCTCGCTGACCGCCTCCTTGAGGGTCCTCGCACCCGCCTCGACGGCGACGACGTTCGCGCCCAGCAGACCCATGCGCTCGACGTTGGGGCGCTGGCGGCGGATGTCCTCGCTGCCCATGTAGACGACGCACTCGAGGCCGAGCAGCGCGCAGGCCGCAGCGGTGGCGACCCCGTGCTGACCGGCCCCGGTCTCGGCGATCACCCGTGGCTTCCCCATCCGTTGGGCGAGCAGCGCCTGCCCGATCGCGTTGTTGATCTTGTGGGCCCCCGTGTGGGCGAGGTCCTCGCGCTTCAGATAGACGCGGCGGCCGGCCCGCTCGGAGAGTCGTTCAGCCAGGTAGAGCGGAGTCGGGCGGCCGATGAAGTCGCGGTGCAGCGCCCCGAGGCGCTCCTTGAACTCGGCGTCCTCACGGGCCTCACCCCAGGCCAGGGTCAGTTCGTCGAGGGCCGCGATAAGCGTCTCGGGCACGTAGCGGCCGCCGTAGGGGCCGAAACGCTCCTCTACGGCCGGCGGGTCCTGTCCTTGCTCGCTCGTGCTCATGGTCACCGGTTGTCTGGGTCCCGCGTCCACCGCGGGCGGAGTAAGCCTTTCAGGCTCTGGCCACCTCTTGCGCCGCCTCGAAGAAGGAGGCCATCGCGGCGTGGTCCTTGCGGCCCGGCTCGGCCTCTACCCCGCTCGCGACGTCGACCGCGTATGGGTTGACGACCGAGATCGCCTCGGCGACGTTGTCGGGCCGCAGGCCGCCGGCGAGGATCGCCGGAACCTGGGAGCGGTGCTCGCGCAGCAGCTCCCAGTCGAAGCTTTCGCCGGTCCCGCCCCAGAGGCCCTTTCCGCGCCGGTCGAAGAGATGGAAATCAGTGCGCAGGGCCTCGGCGGCGTGGACGTCGGCCGCACTCGCCACGTGAATCGCCTTGATCACCTTCAGCCCCGTGCGGCGCGCCGTCTCGGCGCAGAAGGACGCCCCCTCTTCACCGTTCAGCTGCACCATGGTCAGGCCGGCGTTCTCGACCGCGTGGTCGATCTCCTCCAGCTCGGGATTGACGAAGACGCCGACGACCTCGCACTTACGGCGGAAGGCGGCGCCAATACGTGCCGCCTCGGCCGGCTCGCAGCGTCGGGGGCTGCCGTCGAAGTGGATCAGCCCGACCGCCCACGCGCCCAGCCGCACCGCCTCGGCCGCATCGTCCAGATTCGTGATTCCGCAGATCTTGACTCTCACACGCCCAGAGTACGCGAGGCGCGAGACCGGCTTCCTACTTCACGGAGTCGGGGCGGTTGCCGAGCGTCAGCGTCTTCTCTTCGCTCGACCCTTCGCGGAGAATCGTCAGCTGCATCTTGTCGCCGGGCGAGGCGCTGTCGACCGCTTCGATGACGTCTTCCATCGAGGAGACCTCCTTGCCGTCGACCTCGGTGATGATGTCGCCGCCGAGGGTGATGTTCGCCCCGTCGATCGTCGCCCCGGTGGTCCCGCCTTCGACCCCGGCCTTGTCGGCGGGGCCGCCCTTGACCACTTCCTCGATCAGCACGCCCTTCTTGACCGGCAGGTTGACCGCCCGCGCCAGGTCCGGCGTGATCGTGGCGCCGCTGATGCCGAGGTAGGCGTGCTTCACTTCGCCGTTCTCCCGCAGCTGCTTGATCACGTCGCGGGCCGTGTTGATCGGGATCGAGAAGCCGATGCCGACGTTGCCGTTGCCGCCCCCGCCCGTCTCGATCTGGGAGTTGATGCCGACCACGTTGCCGGCCGCTTCGATCAGCGGCCCGCCGGAATTGCCGGGGTTGATCGCCGCGTCGGTCTGGATCACGTGCGAGATCGAGAACCCGTTCGGGGCCTGGATCTGGCGCTGCAGGGCAGAGACGATGCCGCTGGTGACCGTGCGGTCGAGCCCGAACGGGTTGCCGATCGCGACAACCGGGTCGCCGACCTTCAGCTTCGAGGAGTCGCCCAGGGTAAGCGGGTGCAACTGCTCCGACGGCGCGTTGACCTTGAGCAGGGCCAGGTCGGTGGCGGGGTCGGCCCCCACGACCTTGGCCGGGTATGAAGTTTCGGAGGAGCCGAGCTTGACCTCGATCCGGTTGCTGCCTTCGACCACGTGGTTATTGGTGAGGATGTGGCCTTCCTCGTCGACCACGAAGCCGGAGCCAGTCGCCGTGCCGCCGCTTTCCGGGGCGCCAAACGGGTTGAAGGGAGAGGCTTCCACCGGCTGATCGGCTTCGATGAAGGCGACGCCCCCTCCGTCGCGGCGATAGATCTGGTTGACGACGTTGGTTTCGTCGCCTTCCTTGCTGGACACCGGCGCGGTCAGCGGCGCCTCGATGGTGGCGGTGTTGGTCTGGGCATCGATCCAGCCGGCGGCGATCGCCAGCCAGCCGAAGAGGCCGACGACGACCCCGCCGAGTAGCGCGGAGCCGAAGGGGGAGCGGATCAGGTGGCGGGCTTTCTTGCGCACGCCCGGAATCTTCGGCCGCGCCCCTCAGCGCTTTCTAAAGGCCGGCCAAACTCTTCCTAAATTCTTTCCGCGGGCGCTAGGGAAGGCGGTGCTCGCGGGTGCCGTCGTCGACCCCGGTCAGCTCGCGCGCCTTCGCCTCCGGGTCGGCGGCGTTCATCAGCGCCTCGCCGATCAGCACCGCGTCCACCCCGACCCGTTCGAGCTCTTCGAGCTCCTGCCGCTGGGAGATGCCGCTCTCGGCGACGACGGTCTTGCCGGCGGGCACGTCGGGCATCAACTCGTAGAGAGTCGAGACGTCGACGGTCCCCTCGTCGAGGTTGCGGTTGTTGATGCCGATCACGTCGGCGTCCATCTCCAGCGCCCGCTGGAGCTCGCCGGCGTCGTGGACCTCGACCAGGCAGTCGAGATCGAGCCCTCGCGCCTCCTCGTACATCGCCCGCAGCCTCTGGTCGTCGAGCGCGCGTACGATCAGCAGCACCGCGTCGGCGCCGTAGACTGCCGCCTCATACAGCTGGTAGGGGTCGACGATGAAGTCCTTGCGCAGGATCGGCAGGCCGCACGCCGCGCGGGCGGCGCGCAGGTCCTCGGGGGAGCCGCCGAAGTGGGCCTCGTCGGTGAGCACCGAGAGCGCCGCCGCGCCGCCGCGTTCGTAGGCGCCGACCTGGTCGGCGATCGCCGGGCTGGAGATCTCCCCGGCGCTGGGCGAGCGGCGCTTGAACTCCGCGATCAGCGAGAGGCCGGGCCGCACCAGGGCCTCGCTGAACGGCCGATCCTCTCCCCTCCCGTGCAACTGGGACTCGAGGTCGGCTTGGGGGGTGCTGCGGCGGCGCTCCTCCACGCCATCTCGCGCTCCCGCGATGAGCTGCTCGATCATGCCCACTGAGACTCCGAAGCCTAGTCGCCGGGCCGGCCCGTCGTTGCAATTAGGCGGCCGAGAAGCTCCAGAGCCGCACCGCTGTCGATCGAGGCGGCGGCCTTCTCCACGCCCTCGGCGAGGGTCTCCACGCCGGCGCCGACGTAGATCGCCGCCCCCGCGTTGAGCAGCACGAGGTCTCGATGTGGGCCCTGCTCGCCCTCCAGCAGGGCACGGACGACCGCCGCGTTCTCATCCGGCGTGCCGCCGGCCACCTGCGAGAGCTCCGCCGTGACGAGGCCGAATTCTCCGGGCTCGACGAACCACTCCCGGGTGCCGCCTTCGGCAACCTCGATCACCCGTGTGCGAGCCGAGATCGAAAGCTCGTCGAGGCCGTCCTCGGCGGAGACGACCATCGCCTGCACGCTGCCCAGCGTCACCAGCGCCTCCGCGATCGTCTCCTGGTAGCGGCGGTCGGAGACCCCGAGCAGCTGCCGGTCGGCCCCGGCCGGGTTGGCGAGAGGGCCGAGGAAGTTGAAGACCGTCCGCACGCCGAGCGCTTTACGGGCCGGGACGACGTGGGCCATGGCGGCGTGGTGGCGGGGCGCGAACATGAACCCGAAGCCGATCTCCTCGATGCAGCGGGCTATCTCATCGGGCTCGAGCTCGATGTTGACCCCCAGCGCCTCGAGCAGTTCCGCCGAGCCGCAGAGGCTGGTGTAGGAGCGGTTGCCGTGCTTGGCGACCGCGCAGCCGGCCCCCGCGGCGACCAGCGCGGCCGCGGTCGAGACGTTGAAGGTCGACGGGCCGCCGCCCGTGCCCGCGGTGTCGACCAGCTCGACGCGCTCCGTCTCGACGTGGCTGGCCAGCTCGCGCATCGTCCTCGCCAGGCCGACCAGCTCGGGCACGGTCTCCCCCTTGGCGCGCAGGGCGATCAGGAAGGCCCCGGTCTGGATCGGGTCGGTGCGCCCTTCCATGATCTCGGTGAGGACCGCCGAGGCGTGGTCGGCCGTCAGGTGGTCGCCGGCGCAGACGGCGTCGATCGCTCGCGTGACGATGTCGTTGGTCACTGGCGAGGCTCTTCGAGGAAGTTGGCGAGCAGGTGTTTGCCCTGCGGCGTCAGCACCGACTCGGGATGGAACTGGACCCCCTCGGCGGGCAGCTCGCGATGGCGGGCGCCCATCACCACGTCGCCGAAGGTGGCTGTGACCTCGAGCTCGTCAGGCATCGAGTCCGGGTCGGCGACGAGCGAGTGGTAGCGGCCTGCAACCAGCGGGCTGGGCAGCCCGGCGAAGATCGCGCGGCCGTCGTGCTCGATCTCGGCCTCCTTGCCGTGGATGGGCTCCCCCTGGACGGTGCGCCCGCCGAAGGCCTCGACCAGCGACTGGTGCCCCAGGCAGACGCCCAGCACCGGCGTCCCCGCCTCCGCGAAGGCGCGGATCGCCTCGACCGAGATCCCCGCCTCAGCGGGAGTGCAGGGGCCGGGTGAGACGACCAGCCGGTCGACCTCACGCTCGCGCAGCTCCTCGACCGTCGCCTTGTCGTTGCGAACCACCTCAACCTCGGCGCCGAGCTCGCCCAGGTACTGGACGAGGTTGTAGGCGAAGCTGTCGTAGTTGTCGATGACCAGGGCTTTCATTGGGTTCGCGTAAGTCTCCCGCTCACTCCCAGTCGGGCTGTTCGCAGGCCATCTCGACGGCGCGGAAGACCGCCTTGGCCTTGTTGACCGACTCGTTGTACTCGTAGGCCGGCTTGGCGTCGGCGACCGTGCCGCCGCCGGCCTGCACGTGTACCTGGCCGTCCTTGGCCACCACCGTGCGAATGTGGATCGCGGTGTCGAGGTCCCCGTTCCAGGACAGGTAGCCGATCGCGCCGCCATAGGAGCAGCGCTTGACCGGCTCGAGCTCGTCGATGATCTGCATAGCGCGGACCTTCGGCGCCCCCGAAAGCGTCCCTGCCGGCAGCGCCGAGCGCAGCACGTCCATCGCCCCCACCCCCTCGCGCAGCGCGCCCGAGACCTGGCTGACGATGTGCAGGACGTGCGAGTAGGTCTCGACGACCATCAGCTCGTCGACCTTCACCGTCCCGTACTCGCAGACCCGCCCCAGGTCGTTGCGGCCGAGGTCGACGAGCATCACGTGCTCGGCGCGCTCCTTGGCGTCGTTCACCAGCCGCTCGGCGAGGCGCCGGTCCTCGTCCTCGTTGGCGCCGCGCGGATAGGTGCCGGCGATCGGCCGCGTCTCCACCCGGCCGCCGCTCACCTTGACCAGCGGCTCCGGCGAGGCGCCGGCGATCTGGAAGTCGCCGAACTCGAGGAAGTACATGTAGGGGGAGGGGTTGACGGCGCGCAGGCCGCGGTAGATCGAGAACGCCGAGACGGGCGCCGGGGCCGAGAAGCGCTGTGAGGGAACCACCTGGAAGGCGTCGCCGGCATGCACGTACTCGACTATTCGCGAGACCGCGGCTTCGAACTCCTCGCGCTCCATGTTCGAGGTGAATCGGGGCGGCTCGGCGGTCCTGGGGCCCTCCGGCGCCGGGACCGGGCCGCGCAGGCGGCGGCGCACCTCGGCGATCGTCGCCGCGGCCTGCTCATAGGCGGCGTCGATATCGCCGTCGGCGTCGGCGAAGGCGCAGGACATGATCGTCATCTCGTGGCGCAGGTGGTCGAAGGCGAGCAGAACGTCGGTGATCATCAGCGCCATGTCCGGCAGGCCGAGCGGGTCCGGGTTGGGCTCGCCGAGCGGCTCCACGGTCCGCACGAGGTCGTAGCCGAAGAACCCCACCGCGCCGCCCGCGAACGGGGGCAGGCCCTCGACCGGGGCCAGGCGATAGCGGGCGAGGTGCTCGGCCACCGCCGCATAGGGATCCGGCGCCTCGTTTGCCTCGTGCGCCGGCGCCCCCGCCGCCGCCTCCTCGCCGCTCCACTCCGACAGCACGCCGTCGCTCCAGCGCAGCACCGCGCGGGGACGCAGGCCGACGAAGGAGTAACGGCCCACCTGCCCCTGCTCGGCGGACTCGAGCAGGAAGCAGGGAGAACCCTGCGGCTCGCCGGCGCGCAGCTTGAGGAAGGCGGACACGGGCGTCTCGCAGTCGTCGATCAGCCGGGCGCGCACGGGGACCACGTTGCCCTCGGTGGCGAGCCTCCGGGCCTCCTCGAGGCTGGGTTCGAGGCGCAGCTCGGGTTCAGCGGCGACGGCCATTGAGGACCTCCATCACGGCCGACTGCGGGACCTCGCGCGAAGCCAGCAGGACGCTCAGGTGGTAGAGGAGGTCGGCGGCCTCTTCGGCGACCCGCTCGTCGGACTCCTCGCGTGCCGCCCGCACCACCTCCTCGGCCTCCTCCTCGACCTTTTCGCCGATCAGCTTCGGGTCGTCGAGCAATTTCACCGTGTAGCTGCCCTCGGGTCGCTCCGCCGCACGGCTGCGCAGCGTTCGCTCCAGCGCCGCCAGCGCTTCGTGGGCGGGTGGCGCCGGCTCGCCCTCGACGGCCGGGGCGTCCTTCTCGGTCGAGGCGGACCCCCCGACCTCGCGATAGAAGCAAGAGCGCTCACCGGTGTGACAGGCAGGCCCCGCCGGCTCGACCAGGGCGACGATCGCGTCGCCGTCGCAGTCGTAGCGCAGCTGGCGCAGGCGCAGCACGTTTCCCGAGCTTTCCCCCTTGCGCCATATCTCCTCGCGCGAGCGGCTGTAGAAGTGGAGCTCGCCCGTCTCGACGCTCAAGCGCAGGGACTCCTCATTCGCGTATGCCAGCGTCAGCACCTCGCCGCTGGCGTGGTCCTGGGCGACGCACGGCACCAACCCCCGCTCGTCGAATTTCACCTGCTCGAGCATCGAACAATCGTATGGCAGGTCTGCCAGGGAGCGGGAATGCCCTCCCGGAGATCCGCCCCTCCGTGAGAGCGCCTTCCGTGAGAGCCGATCCAATTTGCAGTGGTGTCCGCTATGCGGACACCAGAACAAACTCGATCATCGGATCTGGGCGCGACTCCCGGGCGGAGCCGTCCCATCGGCCCTCATCGACTCCTGGACGCAGCCATCCCACCGGCGCTCATTCGATGCCGAGGCGATCGAGAAGGTCCTCGTCGCGACGCCAGCGGCGACGAACCTGGACATGGAGGTCGAGGTAGACCTGCTTGCCGAGCTCGAGCTCGAGCGACCGCCTCGCCGCGGTGCCGATCTCACCGATCTTCGCGCCGCCCTTGCCGATCAGGATGCCCTTCTGGGACTCCGACTCGGCCCAGATCTCAGCTTTGACGGCGACCAGGCCATCCTCGCGCTCCTCGATCTCGTTCACCGCCACCTCGACCGAGTGGGGAATCTCATCCCTCGTCCGGTTCAGCACCTGCTCGCGGATCAGCTCCGCCAGCAGCAGCTCGCTCGACTGGTCGCTGCGATCGGCCGGCGGATAGAGGTAGGGGCCCTCCGGGACCAGCTCGCCGAGGCGATCGACTAGCGCGTCGAGGCCCTCGCCGCTGCGGGCGCTGACCGGGAACACCTCGTCGACGCCCTCCATCTCCGCCGCCTCGGCCAGGACGGGGACCAGTTCGTTGGGGCCAGTGCGGTCGGTCTTGTTGACGGCGCAGATCGTCGGGATCTTGCCGCCGGCCGCCAGCAGCGTGCGGGCGATGAAGCGGTCGCCGGGCCCGACGCCCTCCTCCCCGTTGACGACCAGCAGGACGAGATCGGAGTCGGCGAGCTCCCGCTCGACGCGGCGCTGCATCCGCTCGGTGAGCACGTCGCGGGGCCGCTGCACCCCCGGCAGGTCGACGAGGACCAGCTGCCGCTCGGCCTCTAAGTCGGTGGCAATGCCGCGGATCGCCCGCCGGGTCGTCTGCGGCCGGCCCGAGACGATCGCCACCCGGCTGCCGACTATGGCGTTGAGGATGGTCGACTTGCCGACGTTGGGGCGGCCGGCGAGCCCGACGAAACCACTGCGCGTCATCGCAGCTTCCCCATGACCTGGGCCTGGAGCTCCAGCATCTCGCCCTCGTCGGCCTCGTGGTCGTAGCCGCAGAGGTGCAGGACGCCGTGGACCGCGGCCTCGGTCACGTCGGAGCAATGGGCGGGGCAGATCGCCACGTCGCCCAGCTCGCGCGGGCCCGCTGTCGGCCCGCTGCCGTCGACGGGGAAGGCGAGGACGTCGGTCGGGGCGTCCCGGCCGCGGTGCTCGCGATTCAAGGTGGCGATGCGGCCGGCGTTGACGAGCTCGACGGCGAGATGCCCGTCGGCGACCCCGGCAGCCTCCAGAGCGGCCGCCACCGCCCCGCGGAGCTCGGCGGGAACGTCGGAAAGATCGATCGCGCCGGCTTCCGCCGGCGTGTCCTGCTCCCGTCCACCCGCGCTCATCGCACCGGGAACCGCGCTCACTCCTCGGCGCGCCCGCCGGCGCCGCGCTCGCGATCCGCGGCGGGCTCATCGCCGCCCTCGGGCGACTTGCGATCCGCGACGTCGTAGGCGGCGACGATCGCCTGCACGAGCTTGTGGCGGACCACGTCCTCGCCGCCGAAGTGAACGAAGGAGATGTCCTGGACCTCGTGGAGGATGTCGCGCACGGCG
>DASSTR010000084.1:0-27637 GCA_035707825.1 Solirubrobacterales bacterium | reverse complement strand
GCTCGTCTTCGTTGATCTCGCCGACGTTGCCGACCAGGTGGGCCGCCATCGAGCCGTGCGGGTAGCGACGCACGAAGACCCGTTCCACCGTCACGCCCGGGAAGCGATCCTGGTTTTCTTCCAGGTAGTAGATGACGAAGTGGCCGACGTCCCGGCGCAGGGTGATCGGGGCGCCCGGGGCGAGTTCCGCTTCTTCGTGGATCGTTCGCCGCAGGCGCGGCAGCGTCGAGTGGGACAGCCGGGCGAGCGCGGTGAGCTCCTTGCGTCGCTGCGCCGGGTCCGAGGGAAGCTTCTCCGGGTTCAGCTGCAGCGCCAGGCTGGTTCGGTTGTCGACCAGCACATCGCCGTTGCGATCGAGGATGTCCCCGCGTGGGGCGGTGACCCGGTACTCGCGCGTGCGGTTGTTATTGGCCTCGGCGAGGTACTTCTCGCCGTTGAGGATCTGCAGGAACCAAAGGCGGAAGAAGAGCACCCCGAAGAGCACGAGGGCGACGCCGCCGAAGACGGCAATCCGCATTGCCAAGCCTTTGTTCGCTCGGGAACCGCGATCGTCAGAGCGCAGGTACATCGCGATCTAGGTTCCCAGCACTGTCGGTTGTTTGCGTCGCCGTACCTTCGTCTCCTCGACCAGAGCGGGCCGCAGCAGGCGCCGGATGCCGAGATAGATCGGCCAGCCGATGAAGAAGGCGAAGATGCTCTTCAGCAGGATGTCGCGCACGATCATCGGGCTGACCGGGGCGTCGACCCCGAGCAGCACCTGCACGAGGGCGAAGCCGAGCTCGGCAAAAAGCGTCAAGCCCATGCAGAGCAGCGGCGGCACCAGTGAGCTGTGGATCTCGAAGCGCTCGCGGAAGAGACCCGCCAGGTAGCCGGTGCTGAGCAGGACCAGAGAAGACGCCCCAAGCGGCTCGACCAGCAGGCAGTCGATCAGCAGGCCGATCGAGAAGCCGGAGACGGCCCCGGTCATGCTCCCGCCCAGCAGGCCGAGCGAGACGACCAGCGCCGGCAGCATGTCGGGACTGGTGTGGAAGAGCGTCACCCGCGAGAAGAAGCAGAGCTGGAGCAGCACTCCGAGGATCGCGATCGCGACGATGCGGACGAGGATCTTCGGAGTGACGATCACCCTCTGGAGCCCCCCGTGAGCACCTGCAGGATGTCGAGGTTGCGCAGATCGGCGTAGGGCCGCAGGTGAACCTGCTGGCTCGCCTCCTGCTCGACGATCGAGGCTTCGGTCACTTCGCCGACCGGCAGGTTGGGCGGGAACAGCGAGGAGAACCCCTGCACCGCCCAGCCGGAGGTGGCCACGTCCTGCCCCACATGGACGTTCTTGGAGGCGTCGAGGAAGTCGAGGATCAGGTCTTCCGGATTGCCGACGTCGGGCTTGATCACGCCCTGCGCCCCTCCCGGCACAACCTTGGCGGCGACCGCGCTCGTGTGGTCGGTGAGCAGGGTCACCTGCGAGGTGCTCGCCTGCGCCGAGGCGACGCGGCCGACCAGGCCCGCGCCGCTCAGCACCGGGTCGTCGACCTTGACGCCGTCGTTGCTGCCGAGGTTGATCACGACCGTCGAGTGCCAGGGGGTCGGCGAGCGCGAGATCACCCGACCGGTGACTTCCTTGTAGGCCGAAGCGGCCAGTGCCGGGCCGTTGTCGAGTTCCACCAGCTTGCGCAGCTGCGCGTTCTCCTGCAGCGCCACCTGCCCAGCGACGGCCTGGGTCCGCGCTTTCGCCAGTTCTGACTTCAGGCGGCTGTTTTCGCCCTTCGCGTCGTATGTCTCGTCGAACCAGTTGACGAGGTCGCGGGCCGGCTTCAGCGCCCGGTCGGCGCCTTCCTGCAGCGGGGCGAAGATCGTGCTGACGCCGTTCTGCAGGCCGTTGGAGCTCTGGCCGTAGGTGATCGAGAGCAGGACGAAAGAGCCGATCACGAGCAGCGCCAGTACAGCCCTACGGCGGCGAACTTGTTTTCGATACACGGGTGCCTAAGTCCTTAGATGCATGGCCGGGGCGGGTCCTACGCAATGTGCTTCCCTCCCGAGCTCAATTTGCTCGCGCGATGGATCGCCTCGAACTCCTCCAGGGAGATTCCGGAGCCGACGGCGACGCACGTAAGCGGTGACTCTGCCAGTTGACATGGCATCTGGCACTCATCGCGAAGCCGTTGTTCGAGGCCTTGCAGGAGGGCGCCGCCGCCAGCAAGGGTAATACCGCGGTCCATGATGTCCCCGGCCAGCTCCGGAGGCGTGCGGTCGAGCGTGTCCTTGACCGCGTCGATGATGTGGCCGACCGGCTCGTCGAGCGCGTTGCGGATCTCCTCGGAGCCAAGGGTGATCGTCTTCGGCAGGCCCGAGACGAGATCGCGGCCGCGGATCTCTGTCTCGATCTCCTCCGGCAGCGGCGAGGCCGAGCCGACCTCGAGCTTCACCTCCTCGGCGGTCTGGGTGCCGATCGCCAGTTTGTAGCGGTGTTTGCAGTAGTTGACGATCGCCTCGTCGAGCTCGTCGCCGCCAACGCGGATCGACTGCGAGACGACGATGCCGCCGAGTGAGATCACAGCTACCTCGGTGGTGCCGCCCCCGATGTCGACGATCAGCGAGCCGGTCGGCTCGGCGACCGGCAGGCCGGCGCCGATCGCCGCGGCCATCGGCTCCTCGATCAAGTAGGCCTTGCGGGCGCCGGCGGAGAGGCAGGCCTCCTCGACGGCGCGCTTCTCGACCCCGGTCACACCGGAGGGGACGCAGACGACGACGCGGGGGTGGGCGAAGCGATTCGAATGCACCTGCTTGATGAAGTGGCGCAGCATCTGCTCGGTGACGTCGAAATCGGCGATCACGCCGTCCTTGAGAGGACGGATCGCGGTGATCGTGCCGGGCGTCCTGCCCAGCATCCGCTTCGCTTCGACTCCGACCGCATGCACATGGCCGTTGCGGGAGTCGATCGCGACCACCGAGGGCTCGGAAAGGACGATCCCCCGCCCCCTTACGTAGACGAGCGTATTTGCCGTGCCGAGGTCGACCGCCATGTCGCGGCCTCCCAGCCCTCTCAGATAGCTAAAAACACCCATGTGCAGATTGATGATTCTTTCGCCGGAATGATCCCAAAAACCATCCATTTGTCAGATTGACGCATTCGCAAGCGTCCATATACTCAAACAGGTTCGATCAAATGGCTATAGAAGGGCCTGCAACCCAGACCAGTGCTTTCCCACGCAGGCATATCGAGGCCTGATCAGGCCTGCTCTCCCGCTGAGCTCCCCGAGTTTGAGCCCGGCCTAGCCGCCTTGGCGGGCGGCGACGGCGGCTTCGTTCCGGGCGATCCGGGCCCCGCTCGCCACCCGATTGGAGGCTCCGGTGGAGGCTAATGCGATCGCTGCGCCGAGCGCCCAGAAGGAGCGCATCCTCGCCACCGACGACAGGCCCGAGATGCTGCGCCTCGTCGGCCGCGCTCTCAGCCCCCACTACGCCTGCGAGTTCGCGACCACGGTCGCCGAGGCGCGAAGCAAGCTCGCCGAGGACACCTTCCAGCTGGCCCTCTGCGACATCGAGATGCCCGACGACTCCGGCCTCATCCTGGCCGAGGAGATCACCAGCAACCACCCCGAGACCTGCGTGGTCCTGGTCACCGGAGTCGACGACGCGAGCGTCGCCGACCGCGCCTTCGAGTTCGGCGTCTGCGGCTACCTGGTCAAGCCCTTCTGGCCCGGTCAGCTGCTGATCACGGCGATGAACGCGCTGCGCCGCCACGAACTCGAGCTCGCCGAGCAGGACCGCAACCGCCGCCTCCTGCGCCGCGCCCAGAACGAGGCTGTGCAGCTTCGCGACGAGTTGGCGATCGCCCAGCAGCAGGCGATCGAAGAGCTGCGCGCCTCGCGGCAGGAGACCGTCGAGCGCCTGGCGCTGGCGATCGAGCTCCACGACGCCGAGACCGGCCGCCACGTGAACCGGATGGCCTCGATCGCCGCCTACCTCGGCCGCCAGCTCGGCCTCGACCGGGAACGGACGCTGCTGCTGCGCGCCGCCGCGCCGATGCACGACGTCGGCAAGATCGCGATCCCGGACGAGATCCTGCGCAAGCCCGGTCCGCTCACCGTCACCGAGCGTGAAGAGATGAAGCGGCACACCGAGGTCGGCCACCGGATCCTCGCCGATTCGCAGAGCGACCTCCTGCGCCTGGCGGCGTCGATCGCCCTCACCCACCACGAGCGCTTCGACGGGGCGGGATACCCGCACGGCCTGCGCGGCTACGACATCCCCCTCGAGGGGCGGATCGTCGCCGTCGCCGACGTCTTCGACGCCCTGCTCAGCGACCGCTGCTACCGGCCGGCGCTGCCGGTGAAAGACGCGATCAAGGTGATCGAGAAGGGGCGCGGCACGCAGTTCGACCCCGCCGTCGTCAACGTCCTGCTCCAGCACCAGTCCGAGGTGCTCTCGCTCCGCGGCTGAGCCCGTCGGCAGGGCCCTCGCTACGCGGCCGAGCGGCGCTCGAACAGCGCCGGGGCCAGCTCGGCGAGCAGTCCGACGGGGAGCCCCACGACGTTGGAGACGCTGCCCTCGATCCTCTCCACCAGCGTCGAGCCAAGCGTCTGGATCGCGTAGCCGCCGGAGCGGCCGCGCCACTCGCCGAAGCGCACGTAGCGCTCCTTGGCCGCCTCGTCGAGGACCTTGAAGACGACCGTCGTGCGCTCCAGGCCGCTGCGCTCCTCGCCTTCGTCGAGGACCACCAGCCCGCTCAGCACCTCGTGCGAGCGCCCCGAGAGCGACTCCAGGTATTCGCGCGCCTGGGCCTCGTCGCGCGGTTTGCCCAGCGCCCCGCCGTCGATCACGACGTCGGTGTCGCAGGCGATCACGAGGGCGCCGGCCCGCCGGTTCGGCGCCCCGGCTTCCCGGCCGCCCACCGCCGCGGCCTTGCGCCGGGCGTTCTCGACCACCTCGACCTCGGGGTCGCCCCCGATCAGCTCCTCCACCCCCGGCGCCACGACCTCGAACTCCACCCCCAGCTTGGCGAGAATCTCAGCTCGCTGGGGCGAGCTGGATGCCAGGGTGACCATGGGGCTCAGGTCAGCTCTGGGAACCAGATCCCGATCTCACGCTCGGCCGACTCGTCGGAGTCGGAGCCGTGGACCATGTTGAAGGTGACCTCGAGCGCGAAGTCGGCGCGGATCGAGCCGGGCGCCGCCTCGACCGGGTTGGTGGCGCCGATGAGCTGGCGCGCGGCGGCGACGGCTTCGTGGCCCTCCAGCACCATCGCGACCAGCGGCCCGCCGGTGATGAAGGAGACCAACTCGCCGAAGAACGGCTTCTCGGTGTGCTCCGCGTAGTGGCGGTTGGCGATCTCCTCGTCGGCCTGCATCATCTTCAGCGCTTTGATTCGCAGGCCCTTGCGCTCGAAGCGGGCGATCAGCTCTCCGCTCAGGGCGCGCTCGAAGGCATCAGGCTTGACGAGGATCAGGGTCCGGCTCACGGCTGGGGCTCCTTTTAGTTCGTTGTGGACTGGCCCCCTCTTTGGAGGCGGAGCGTGTGGCCGGCTCGTTCTCTGTTGCGGGGGAGGAAGTTTTCTTGCGCGGCGCCGGCGGGCGCGAGCGGCGCGGCCGTTTCTGCTGCGCCAGCGCGGTCTCGCAGTAGGGGCAGAGAGCCCAGCGGGGGTCCACCGGCTTGCCGCAGTTGCCGCAGGGGTCCTTGAGCCGCCGCTGGCACTGCGGGCAGCGCAGGAAGTTCTTCTCGATCGGGTACTCGCAGTTGGGGCAGGAGAGCTCGGTCAGCTGGCGCACGCGCAGCTCAGCCGCTTTGATCTCGAGCTCGCGCTCGTGGGCGTCCTCGATGAACTCGGGCGGGCGCACGATCACGTACACCGCCGTCCCCAGGTAGGGGATGAAGGCCGCGATCGTGGCGCAGGCGACGAGGAAGGGATCTGAGACCCGGCGCTTGGCGTCGAGGTAGGTGTAGACGATCAGGGCCAGCCAGACGACCACCAGCATCAGTACGAAGAGGCTGGCGACCAGGTTGAGGCCGTTATTGCTGATACCGAAGATGGCTGTGGACATGGCTTGGCCCGCTAGTGGGAGGCGGGCAGTCTACTTCGCCGCATCGCCTGCGAAACCTGTCTTCGAGGCAGAGGGGGCTGCTCCTTCGAGCCGTTCCCGCTCGCCGTTCATAGGAAGAGGCGGCCGAAGAGGTAGCCGATGCCGAAAAAGACCAGGATCACTGCGGCGACGACAGCGGCCACCAGGGCCATCATCGAGAGAAGTTCCGAGCCTGCTCCTCGATTCATGTCTCAATCCTCGCATAGTCCCAGCTCCATGCGAGCCGGGGCGAGGGCGTAGTGAGAGCCTGCGACGAGGAGCGTCCCCGGCGTCTCGCCGGACGCCAGCAGGCGGCCCCGCCTGAGCGCCGCTGCGAAGTCCGGCTCCGCCTCGGTTGGCAGACCGGCCGCCTCGCAAATCCGCGCCAGCTCCGCGGTTGAGTGCGAACGTGCCTCGGGCGTGCCGCGGTGGGCCAGCGCCTCGGCGCCGAGCTCGCTGCAGACGACGTGGTCGAGCACCGGAGCAAGTGCGGCGACCATCCCCTCCGCGTCCTTGTCGCGCAGGATCGCCAGGCAGCCGACCACCGGCGGCGCATGGGCGATCTCGGCGATCGCCTCGGCCAGGGCGCGCGCGCCCTCCGGGTTGTGGGCGGCGTCGATGTAGACCGGCGGACCGTCGGCGATCTTCTCGAGCCGGCCCGGGATGGTGAGCGTGGCCGCGACCTCCTCCACGCGGGCCGGGGCGAGGCGGCCCAGAAAGGCCCCCGCGGCGGTGCGGGCAAGGGCGAAGTTGCGGCGCTGGAAGCGGCCCGGCGCACGCAGATGCAGGTCCTCCCCGGGATCGGCTGGCGCGCGGAGCACTCGCGCGCCCCGCTGCCGTGCCGCCTGCTCCGCCAGCGCCTCGATCTTCTCGTCGAGCCGGCCGAGGACGAGGGTCGTGCCCTCGCGGAGGACCGCCAGCTTCTCAGCCGCGATCTCCGCCTCGGTGTCGCCCAACCACCGGGTGTGGTCGAGCCCGACCGAGGTCAGCGCCGTAACCCGGGAGGGGATCGTGTTGGTGGCGTCGAGCCTGCCGCCCAGCCCGGCCTCGACGACGGCCGCCTCGACCCCGGCTTCGGCAAAGGCGAGGAAGGCGGCCGCGGTGGCCATCTCGAATTGCGTCACCACCTCTCCCTCCTCCAGCTCCCGGTTGACGGCCTCGGCCGCGGCCGCGGTGCGCTCCAGCGCCGCCGCGAAGCGCCCGGCGTCGATCTCCTCGCCGTCGATCAGCGTCCGTTCGGACCAGCGCCGGGGATGGGGGGATATGTAGGCACCGGTGCGCAGCCCGTGCGCCCGCAGCAGCGCCGCGCTCATCCGCGTCACCGAGGACTTGCCGTTGGTGCCGACGACGTGGATGGAGGCGAAGCTCTCCTGAGGCATCCCCAGGGCGGCGCTCAGGAGATGCATCCGCTCCAGGCCGAGCTTCCAGCCGAACGGCTCCAGCGAGTCGAGATACGCCTCTGCGTCTATTCGAGTTCCCCGAGCTCGGCGCGGTAGCGCTCGAGCTTGCCGCGCTCTTCCTCGACCACCTCGGCCGGCGCCTTGGCGACGAATCCCTCGTTGGCGAGCTTGCGCTCGCCGCGCTCGACCTCGCTGCGCAGCTCCGCACGGCGTTTCTCGAGGCGGGCGGCGACCGCCTCGGCGTCGATCGACTCGGAGGCGAGCACCCTGACCGGGCCGACCGAGGCGACCGTGTCTCCCCCGTCCCCGGCACTCCCGTCTCCGCCGCCGTTCCCTCCGGCGGCGCCGTTCCCTCCGGCGCCCCCCTCTCCGGCCCCGCCGTCGACGAACGCGAAACGAGCAAGCCGGCCGACGAACTCCTGCGGCGCGGCGCCCTCGACGCGGGCCGAGACCTCGCTTGCCGCCGGCACCTCGACCAGGTCGCGCCAGGCGCGCAGCCGCCGCGTCAACTCGATCCCCGCCTCGACCCCGGCCTCCGCCTCGGCGTCGAACAGCGACTCCTCCGCCCGCGGAAAGCTGTGCACGGCGAGGTGGCCCTGACGGGCAGGGTGGTAGGACCAGATCTCCTCGGTGACGAACGGCATCAGCGGGTGCAGCAGTGCGAGCAGCCGCTCCAGCGCCCAGAGCAGGGTCGACGACACCTCTTCCTCACCCTCGTAGAGGCGCGGCTTGACGATCTCCAGGTACCAGTCGCAGAACTCCGACCAGAAGAAGGCATAGGCCTCCTGCGCCGCGTGCGCGAAGTCGTAGGTCTCGAGCTTCTCGGTCACCGAGTCGATCGTGCGCTCGAGCCGCGAGAGGATCCAGCGATCCTCGACCGCCCCAGGGTTTGGCGGCCCTGAGGCAACCCGCGCAGGAACTTGGCCCTGCGCGGAATTCGAGGACGACTCATTTTGCTGGAATTTGGCATTCAGCAAAATCAGTCGTGAGGCGTTCCAGAGCTTGTTGGAGAGGTCGCGCCCCTGCTGGACCTTGGCGTCGGAGTAGCGCACGTCCTGGGTCGAGGACATCGCCAGCAGGCCGAAGCGCAGCGCGTCGGCGCCGTGGACGTCGATCTCCTCCAGCGGGTCGATGCCGGTGCCGAGGCTCTTCGACATCCGCCGCCCGTCGCGGGCCTGGATCACCGAGTGCACGTAGACGTCGCGGAAGGGAACGGCGCCGGGGAACTCGAGCCCGGTCATGACCATCCGCGCGACCCAGAGGAAGAGGATCTCCCGCGCCGTGGTCAGGAAGCTGGTCGGGTAGAAGGCGCGCAGCTCGGGCGTGTCGTCGGGCCAGCCCAGGGTCGCGAAGGGCCACAGAGCCGAGCTGAACCAGGTGTCGAGGACGTCCTCCTCCTGGCGCAGCTCCCCGTTACAGGCCCCGCAGCGCTCGGGAGCCTCCTCGGCGACGTAGGTCTCCTCGCAGGCGTCGCAGTACCAGACCGGGATCCGGTGCCCCCACCAGAGCTGGCGCGACACGCACCAGGGGCGGATCTCGCGCATCCAGTCGAGATAGACGCGCTTCCACTGCTCGGGGACGATCCGCACCTCGTCGCGTTCGACCGCTTCGATCGCCGGCTTGGCCAGCTCGTCCATGCGGCAGAACCACTGCAGTGAGATCAGCGGCTCGATGCGGGCGCCGGAGCGCTCCGAGAAGGGCACCGAGTGGACGTAGGGCTCTTCGGCGCGCAGGGCGCCCTCCGCGCGAAGGGCGGCGACGACGGCCTCGCCCGCCTCGGCGGCGGTCAGGCCCGCGAACCTCTCCCCCGCCTCCTCGCTCATCCGCCCATCGGGGCCGATCACGCCGATCTCCTCGAGCCCGTGGCGGCGGCCGATCTCGAAGTCGTTGGGGTCGTGGCCGGGCGTGATCTTCAGCGCCCCGGTGCCGAACTCGACGTCGACGTGCTCGTCGGCGATGATCGGCAGGCGGCGGCCGACCAGCGGCAGGACGCAGTGCTGCCCGACGAGGTCGGCGTAGCGCTCGTCGCCCGGGTTGACCGCCACCGCGGTGTCGGCCAGCATCGTTTCCGGGCGCACCGTGGCGACCGTCAGCACCCGATCGGAGCCCTCGACCGGATAGTCGATCGCGTAGAGGGTGTCCTCGACCTCGCGGTTTTCGACCTCGAGGTCGGAGATCGCCGAATAGGTGCCGGGATCCCAGTTGACCATGTAGTTGTCGCGGTAGATGTAGCCCTTGTCGAAGAGCGACTTGAAGACGCGGTAGACGGCGCGCACGTAGCCCTCGTCGAGGGTGAAGCGCTCGCGCTCGTAGTCGCAGGAGGCGCCGAGTCGCTTGTACTGCTCGACGATCCGCGAGCCGTACTCCTCTTTCCATGCCCAGACGCGCTCGACGAAGGCCTCCCGGCCGAGCTCCTGGCGGCTCTTCCCTTCCGCCTTCAGCTCTTTCTCGACCACCGCCTGGGTGGCGATGCCGGCGTGGTCGGTGCCCAGCGTCCAGAGCGTGTTGCGGCCCCGCATCCGGTTCATCCGCGCCAGCGCGTCCTGCATCGAGCCGTTCAGCGCGTGGCCCATGTGCAGGGCGCCGGTCACGTTGGGCGGCGGGATCGCGATCGAGAAGTTCTCCTCCGGCGCCCCCTCCGCCACCGGGTGGAAGTAGCCCCCCTCCATCCACTCCGCGAACAGGCGCCGCTCGACCTCCCCCGGCTCATACCGGGTGGTCGCCTCCAGTTGCTTTCGCTTGGCCTCGTCCACGAAGCGCGAGTCTAGAGCCGCGGACTGCGTGGGCGGGGTCGGGCGGCCCTCTCGGAGAGGCTTAGGGACCACCTGCCAGATCGGCGAGAGGATCTGCTGCGCAACGGCCTCTGAGGGAGGGGCGCCCGACCCCCTCCACTCAGGCGCTTTCTTCGCTCAGGTCGTCGTCGGCTGGGCCGATGTCCTGCTGCGCGGCCTCGGTGACGAGGGTCGGCCGGCGTCCCTGCGTGATCGTCTCCTTGGTGACGACGCACTTGGTGACGTCGCGGCGCGAGGGCAGCTCGAACTGCACGTCGAGCAGCGTCTCCTCGAGGATCGAGCGCAGGCCGCGGGCGCCGGTCTCGCGCTCCAGGGCTTTGTTGGCGATCGCCTCCAGGCTGTCCTCGGCGAAGACGAGCTCGATGTCGTCGAACTCGAAGAAGCGCTGGAACTGCTTGGTGAGAGCGTGGCGCGGCTCGGTCAGGATCGTGATCAGGTCCTCGTGACTGAGCTGGTGGATCGCCGCGACCACCGGCAGGCGGCCGATGAACTCGGGGATCAGCCCGTATTCCATTAGGTCCTCGGGCAGCACCTGCTCGAACCACTCGCCGGTGTCCTTGTGCTCCTTCGACTTGATCGCGGCGCCGAAGCCCATGCCGTTGTCGCCGACACGGCGCTCGATCACCTTGTCGAGCTCGGCAAAGGAGCCGCCGCAGATGAAGAGGATGTTGGTCGTGTCGATCGTCAGGAACTCCTGATGGGGGTGCTTGCGACCACCCTGCGGAGGCACCGAGGCGGTGGTCCCCTCGAGGATCTTCAGCAGCGCCTGCTGCACGCCTTCGCCGGAGACGTCGCGCGTGATCGACGGGTTGTCGGCTTTGCGCGCGATCTTGTCGATCTCGTCGATGTAGATGATTCCCGTCTCGGCCTTCTTGACGTCGTAGTCGGCGGCCTGGATCAGCTTCAGGAGGATGTTCTCGACGTCCTCGCCGACGTAGCCGGCCTCGGTCAGCGCCGTGGCGTCGGCGATCGCGAAGGGCACGTTGAGGATGCGGGCGAGCGTCTGGGCGAGCAGCGTCTTGCCGCAGCCGGTCGGCCCGAGCAGCATGATGTTCGACTTCTGCAGCTCGACCTCGGCCTCGTCGGACTGGGCGATCTGGACCCGCTTGTAGTGGTTGTAGACGGCGACGGAGAGCGCGCGCTTGGCGGCATCCTGGCCGACCACGTACTCCTGCAGGACATCGTGGATCTCACGCGGTTTTGGCAGGTTCTCGAGTTCGATCGCCGGCGGAGCGGTGAGCTCCTCGTCGATGATCTCGTTGCAGAGGTCGATGCACTCGTCGCAGATGTAGACGCCGGGGCCGGCGATCAGCTTCTTGACCTGGCGCTGCGACTTGCCGCAGAAGCTGCAAAGGAGCTGCTCATTGGAGTCTGTGGGACGTGCCAGCTGGATCCCCTCCTCGCGGGGCTGGTAGTTGCCTACCGGCGACGCATCCCACAGCTTAGAGGGGACGGCGCGCCGGCCATTTCGGTGTGGTCGTTTACGTCGCCCGCGCTGCCGTCCCTTCCCCTGACCGCAGCCTTGCGCGGCGGCCGCAGCTCCGCCATCTCCGGTCCCTCCCCCTCCTATGGCCGCCCCGCAGCCGGCGCGATAGCGTGGGCGCATGGCGGCAGAGCTCCGCATCGATCCGATCGCAGAGCCGGAGTTCGAGGCGCTGTTGCCGATGATCGCCGCCTACCAGGGCTTCTACGAGGCCGGCGACATCCGCGAGGAGCGCAACCGCTCCTTCTTCCGCCGCTTCATCGCGCCCAGCGAGGACGGCATGCTGATAGGAGCCTGGCGCAACGCCGAGCTGACCGGCTATGCCTGCCTGTACTGGCACTTCTCCTCCACCCGCGCCATCGAGACGGTGCTGATGAACGACCTCTTCGTCGCCGAGGCGCATCGCGGCCAGGGAATCGGCCGAGCGCTGATCGAAACGAGCGCCGCTGTCGCCCGAGAACGGGGCTCACCCCACCTGGAGTGGGCGACACGACCCAGCAACGAGACCGCCCAGCGGCTCTACGACTCGCTCGGCGCCGAGCGCTCAACCTGGATCGAGTACGAGCTGCCGGTCTAGTCCGACCCGCCGTCTAGTCCATGCCGCCGCCGGCGCCTTCGAGGCCCTGCAGCGGAGCGAAAATGAGGTCGGCGACCCAGAAGAGCAAGAAGAGGGCGCAGAGCATCGTCGCGGTGACGGCGAGCGCGGTCATCAGCAGATTGGCCCGGCGGGCGCGCACGTCGCCTTCGTTCTCGGGCTGGAAGACGAGCTCGCCGATGACGCAGAAGCCAACGGCGGAAAGGGCGCTTCCGACTGAGAGCAGGAGCCAAAACATGGCTCCAAAAGCCTAGCCGTTCGCCTGGCGTTCGCTGCTTTCTTCGACTTTGCGCAGCATAGAAGTAGCTGCGGTGCTCTCCGGTCCCGTGGATGAGAACGTAATTGCCGTAGAGCTCTGGGTCGAAGCCCGCCCGGCGCACCTTGCCGCCACGAGCCGCGACCAGCTCGGTGCCGCAGGCAGCGACGATGTCAAGCCCTCATGCGTCCGGCCGCCGCTGCGCGGGGCGCCGAATTCGCCGATCGCCCCCCTCGTCCCATGCGGCCCCAGGACGGGAAACGTGTGCCCGTAAAAGGTGACGCCGCCATCGCGGCTGGAGGCGCGAGCCGACGCCGGAACGGCGAAAAGCAGGACAACCAGGAGGACGGCCATCCCAGCGGGATGGCCTCTCTTAGTGGTGCTCGATGACGCGATCGACGAGGTTGTAGTCCTTCGCCTCTTCCGCGCTCATGAAGTAATCGCGATCGGTGTCTTTGGTGATCTTCTCGAAGGGATGGCCGGTGTGCTTGGCGAGGATCTCATCGAGGCGGCGACGGATGTCGAGCGTCTCTTTGGCCTGGATCTCGATGTCGGCGGCCTTGCCTTCGAAGCCGGAAGAAACCTGGTGGATCATGATTTTCGAGTTGGGCAGGGCCATCCGCTTGCCCTGCGCGCCACCGGCGAGCAGCAGCGCCCCCATGCTCATCGCGATGCCGACGCAGATCGTCTGCACGTCGGGCTTGATGAACTGCATCGTGTCGTAGATCGCCATGCCGGAGTAGACGGAGCCGCCGGGGCTGTTGATGTAGAGGCTGATGTCCTTGTCCGGGTCCTCGGACTCCAGGTGCAGGAGCTGGGCGACGATCAGGTTGGCGATTTCGTCGTTGACCGCCGTACCGAGGAAGACAATTCGCTCGTTCAGCAGGCGGGAGTAGATGTCGAAGGAGCGCTCGCCGCGCGAGGTCTGCTCGACAACCATCGGGACCAGAGGACTCATGCTCGGCACTCTATAGAAGGCCCCTCCCGTAGCGGGCGCCAGTCACCCGAGGGGCTAGGAGTCGTCGCCCGGGGTCCAGAGCGAGCCCGACGCCTCGCGCTCCTTCTCCGGCGTCCAGATCTTCTCGCGCGCCTCGGCCTGCTCCATCGCGATCGGAGTCGCCTCCTCGGCGATCAGGTCGATCGCCTTGCGCACGCGGATGTCCTCGGCGACCATCGCCTCGCGGCCGTCCTTGCGCAGCCGCTCGAGCAGCTTCTCCGGCGTGGTGCGCTCGTGTTCGGCGGCGTGGGAGAGCGCCTCGACCATCTCCTCCTCCCCGGCCTCGATCCCCTCCTCCTCGACGATCGCCGCCAATACCGCTTCCCGCCTCAGCTCCTGCTCGGCGTCGGGCTTGGCTTCCCCGATCACCTCGTCGCGGGTTTTGCCCTGCATCTGCAGGTAGGTGGCCGGGTCTATGCCCTGCGAGGCGATCTGCCGCTCGACCCGCTCCCAGCGCTCGCCGGCGCGGGCGGCGATCAGCGCGTCAGGAAGGTCGACGCTGGCCTCGGCGACGGCGGCGTCGACGGCGGCGATGCGGAAGTCCTGCTCGGCGCGGCCCTCGAGAGCCTCGGAGAGGCGCGTGCGGATGTCGCCGCGCAACTCCTCGAGCGTCTCGAACTCGGAGGCCTCGGAGGCGAAGTCGTCGTCGAGGTCGGGCAGCACCTTTTCCCGCACCTCTTTGACGGCGACCGCGAAGACGGCATCCGAGCCGGCGAGCTGCTCGGCATGGTAATCGTCGGGGAAGGTGACCTTGACGTCGCGCTGCTCCCCGGCCTCGGCGCCGGACAGCTGCTCCTCGAAGCCCTCGATCAGCTGCCCGCTGCCCAGCTCCAGCAGGTAGTCGCTCGCCTTGCCACCGTCGAAGGCCTTTCCGTCGACGAGGCCCTCGAAGTCGATCAGCAGGACGTCCCCGTCGCCGGCCGCCCGCTCGACCGGCTCCAACCGCGCGAAGCCCTCGCGGACCCGCTCGATCTCGCGCTCGACGATGTCGTCGGGGACCTCGGGGTCCGGCCGCCCCACCTCTAGGCCTTTGTAGGCGCCCAGCTTGGCCTTGGGCCGCACGCCGATCTCGAATTTGAAGGAGAGCGGATCGCCCTCCTCCTCCGGCGCGGAGACGATCTCGATGTCGGGGTCGCCGATCGGGCTCACCCCAGAGACGAGCAGCGCTCGTTCGTACCACTCGGGCAGGCCGTCGCGGATCGCCTCCTGCAGGACGACGCCGAAGCCGAGCCGCTGGATCACCAGCGAAGGGGGAGCCTTGCCCTTGCGGAACCCCGGCATGCGCATCTCCCGCGCCAGGCCGCGGGCCGCCCGCTGCATCACCCGCTCGACGTCGGCGGCGGGCACCTCGACCGCGACGCTCACACGGGAGGCGGGCAGCTCCTCGACGCTGGTCTGTATCTCGGTCGGCTCGGGGCTCATCGGCGCCTGACCCTAGATGATCGGGGTATCTGCCAGCCGGCGGCCATCAGCCGCGGCCCCGCAGCCCTTTGCGCAGGGCGACCGCGAAGTCGATCGCGAAGGAGAGGCCGCGCCCGAGCGGGCCGGTCACGAGCCACGCCTTGGCCCTAATCACCGGCGTCCCTTCCCGCCCCCGTCAAGCGCTCCCCCGTCAAGCGCTCGCCCATTAGACGTTCGCCCGTGAGGCGCTCTTCGAGCAGCGCGGCGTGCCCCGCCGCCACGGCCCGCTGCGCGCGGCGCTCGTCAAGCGGGATGCCGCGTTCGCGCGCCAGGTCGAGGAGGCGCTGCTTCTCGTCCCCTTGCCGTGCCACATCGAGGAAGACCCAGGCCAGCACGCCGAGGATGAGGAAGGTCCCCTCGATCATCATCAGGACGCCGGCCGTGCTCTGGTCCGCCAGCGGCGAGATGCCCCAGTAGCGCTCGCCCGGCGCGTAGATCGGGTAGAGCACCGAGCCCGACCACATCAGCACGTTGCCCAGCACCGCGCTGACCAGGCGCACGGCGATCACGTAGCCCACTTTCCAGCCCGCCCCGAACCACTCCGGCTTCGGCAGCGGGCCGAACACCGGCATCCACATCAGGCAGCCGAAGAAGAGAAAGGTCGTGTGCTCCAGGGCGTGCACTGGAGCCGCTCCGTAAGCGTCCTGGTAGAGGGGCGGGATGTGCCAGAAGTAGAGATTGACCGCCCAGAGCGGCAGCGCCACCGCCGGATGGGTGAGGACCTGAAGGCGGTTGAAGGCGCGGATCGCGAGCAGCGGCTGCAGCAGGGCGCGCGTCAGGCCGAGGACGAGGAGCAGCGAGGCGATGTCGCCGATCAGCAGGTGCTCGGCCATGTGGGCGACGACGAGCTCGTCGGAGATGTGGCCGAGCGGCCCGAAGAGGGCTATGGCGATCGTCGCCAGGCCGGCGCCGAAGCAGGCCTGCCGCCATCCCGGCACGGGGCGGCCGTCCTGGGAGAGCACCATGGCCCGGTGCCAGTAGAGAAGCCCCGCCGCGGTCAGCGGGACGACCTCGATCGGCGCGAAGGCGCCGGCCACGTGCGCTAGCGGCATCACCGAATCAGCGTAGCTAGCGACGCGGTTTCGGCTGTCGCCGCCAGTTCCGTTGCTAGCGTGGGCTCGCTTTGAGCACCGGCAACCACCGCTTCCCGCCGATCGGGAGCTACGGCTTCCTCTCGGACTGCCACACGGCGGCCCTGGTTTCGTTCTCCGGCTCGATCGAGTGGCTGTGCACGCCGCGCTTCGACTCGCCGAGCGCCTTCGGAGCGCTGCTGGACCGCGACGCCGGCCACTTCAGGCTCGCGCCGCGCGGCGTCGTCGTGCCGATCAGCCGCCGTTACGAGCCCGGCACGCTGGTGATCGAGACCACCTGGGTCACCGACACGGGTTGGGTCGTGGTCCACGACGCCCTGACGATCGGCGAGTGGGTCGCGCAGGACGGGCAGTCGCGGCCGCAGACCGAACACGAGTCCGATCGCTCCCTGCTGCGAACGATGACCTGCATCGACGGCACCGTGGAGATGGAGATGGAGTGCCTGCCCCGCTTCGCCTACGGCGCAGAGGCCCCACGCTGGAACGGCGGCGAGCTCGGCGCCGCGGTCGCCGAGGGGCCCGACGGCGCCGAGCTGCGCCTGAGCAGCGACATGGAGATCTCCATCGACGGCGAAATGGCGCGCGGCCGGATGCGCCTGCGCGAAGACGAAAGCGCCTTCTGCGCGGTCTCCTGGGGGGACGGCAGCCTCGGCGGCCCGCGCAGCGCTCCGGAGGCGCACGAGCGGCTCGACTCCACGGAAGAGTTCTGGCGCGCCTGGCTGCGCGACGGCAACTTCCCCGACCATCCCTGGCGCATCCACCTGCAGCGCTCGGCGTTGGTGCTGAAGGGGCTCACCTACGCGCCCACCGGCGCCCTCCTCGCCGCCCCCACCACCTCGCTGCCAGAGACCCCCGGCGGGGAGCGCAACTGGGACTACCGCTTCAGCTGGATCCGGGACTCCACCTTCAGCCTCTGGGCCCTGCACACGCTCGGCTTCGACCAGGAGGCCCGCGATTTCATGCGCTTCGTCCTCAACATCTGCCACAAGGACCCGCGGCTGCAGATCATGTACGGGATCGGCGGCGAGCGCGAGCTGACCGAGCAGATCCTCGACCACCTCGACGGCTATGCCGGCTCGCGCCCGGTACGGATCGGCAACGGCGCCTTCGACCAGCGCCAGAACGACGTCTGGGGAGCGCTGCTGGACTCGATCTACCTGCACGAAAAGGCACTGAAAGGGACGGCGACCCCCGCCGATCGCCAGCTGATCGTCTCTCAGGTCGAAGCGGCTATCGGGGCCTGGGAGCATCCCGACCAGGGGATCTGGGAGTCGCGCGGCGACCCCAAACACTACGTCTCCTCGAAGCTGATGATCTGGGTGGCCGTTGATCGCGGAACGCGGTTGGCGCGCGGCGCCGGCTTCGATGAGAAAGCCGAGGAATGGGAGCGCGAAGCCGAGCGGATGCGCAAGGAGATCCTCGAGCGCGGCGTGCGCGACGGCGTCTTCCGGCAGCACTACGAGACCGACGCCCTCGACGCCTCGACGCTGCTGATCCCGCTGCTGCGCTTCCTTCCCCCCGACGACGAGCGCGTGCGGGCCACCGTGGAGGCGATCGACGAGGACCTCACCGAGCACGGCCTCGTCCTGCGCTACAAGGTCCAGGAAACCGACGATGGCCTGCACGGCGAGGAGGGCACCTTCCTGATCTGCTCCTTCTGGCTCGTCTCGGCGCTCTCGGAGATCGGCGAGCAGGCCCGTGCGAGGGCGCTCTGTGAACGGCTCCTGGCCTCGGCCGGGTCGCTCGACCTCTACGCCGAGGAGCTCGAGGCCCGCAGCGGCCGCCACCTGGGCAACTTCCCGCAGGCTTTCACCCATCTGGCCCTGATCAACGCGGTGTCCCACGTGATTGCCGACGAGCAGCGCGGCGGCGACGGCATGACCGCCGTCTTTACCGAGATGGGAGGCGTCCGCGAGGACGCCTGAACGGTGCAGACAAAACATTTCCTCTGCTCTATATTTCCTGCTCGAAATGGCCCGAGGCAGGAGTCCCAAGACCCATGAGCTGCTCGTAGCCCTCCGGCACCCGCTGCGCAGGGAGATCCTCAAGCAGATGACGGGCGGCAAGGCGATCAGCCCCCGCGAGCTGGCGACGATTCTCGACCACCCGCTGAGCAACGTCAGCTACCACGTCAGGGTGCTGGTCGATTGCCATGTGCTGTCCCTGGTGCGGACGCGCCAGGTCCGCGGCTCGACGCAGCACTTCTACCGCTCCATGGTCAAGGACGAGTGGGCCCAGGTCGTGCTCTCGGATACCGCGAGCTGATCTCGGGACGCCTCTGAGGGAAGAGTTCAACCGGCGCCGGCCTTATCTAGGGGAGGTCGTTTGGGGGAGATGGACGACAGCCGAAGCTCCGCTGAGGAAGACACTGCAATGGAGTCCGCGGTCCTCCAGCAGCTGCTCGTCCTCCACCCCGTCCAGCTCACCCTGGCCGAGCTGGCCCGCGAGGTCACCGACGACCCGGAGCAGTTCGCGCAGCGCGACGCCGTGGAGCGGGCGGTCCGGGAACTCGCCTCCGCCGGCCTCGTCCACCGCGGCAGTGACTTCGTGGTCCCGACCCGGGCCGCGCTGCGCTTCGACGAACTGCTCGGCCTCTGAGCGGGCGGGCACGCAGCCCGCCCCGCGTTTATCTCTGCCTCAGCTGCTCCCGACCGTCGCCGCCCGCTGCCCCTCGTGGACGCCCTCGGCGAACTCCTCCACGATCTTGGCGTTGAAGGCGGGCAGATCGTCCGGTTTGCGGCTGCTGACCAGGCCCTCGTCGACATGGACCTCCTCGTCGACCCATTCCGCTCCGGCGTTGCGGAGGTCGGTCTGCAGGCTCGGCCACGAGGTGAGCGTCCGGCCCTCCACGACGCCCGCGTCGATCAGCGTCCAGGGACCGTGGCAGATCACGCCGACCGGCTTGCCGGACTCGAAGAACGAGCGCACGAAGCCGAGCGCTTCCGCTTTGCCGCGCAGCTGATCGGGGTTCGCGACTCCGCCGGGCAGGACGAGAGCGTCGTAGTCGGAGGGGTCCGCCTTTCCGACCTCCTCCGCCTCGAAGATGTCGCCCTTGTCGAGGTGGTTGAAGGCCTGGACCTCACCCGCTTCGGGAGCCAGGATCTCGGTCTCCGCACCGGCCTCGCGCACCGCCTTCATCGGCTCGGTCAACTCCACCTGCTCGACGCCCTCGTTGGCCATCAGAAAGGCGACGCGCTTGCCTTGTAGATCGTCGGCCATTTCGGCTCCCTTCAGTCGTTTCCACTCCCTAGCGGGTGCCCTTGGAGGCGGCTCGCAAACCTGTCACCGCGGCGTGATCAGCGCCACCGGCAGGGCCAGGCCGGCGGAGCGGCGCAGGGTTGCGATGCGGCGCCCCGGCTGCACGGCCTCGCGCACCTCGCTGACGTTCTCGCCAAGGGCGGCGACTGTCCGCTCCAGGTCCGGCGCCGAGAAGGCGAGGCCCCAGAAGAACGCCGGATGGTCGCCACCGGCGCGCTCGATCGCCTCCGCTGGCTCCTGAACCACCTCGAGGATGGTCGCGCCGAGGCGGAAGAACGCCTGTCGCGGGGCGCCGGCCGGTGTTGGCTCCTCGCGGATGCGGCGCAGGTCGAGGCCGGCGCCCTGAAGCGCCGCGACCGTCCGCTCGAGCGCCGGGGTGATCGCTACGACGTGATCGAGGCCGTCGACGCCGTTGGGATGCGCCGGCTGCTCGGCCGGCGGTGGACGATCGGAATGGGTCGTCGCCAGCCCGTCCAGCTCGGTGCTCGCCGCGCCGCGCAGAGACCAGCCGCTCAGCCCCTGGCCGGCTCCCTCCCCCACCAGGCGGATCCGCACGCCGCCGGCGACGCAGGTGTCGCCCTCGACCGCGAAGCCGAGCGCCGACCATGCCTCCGGCCGATCCGCGACCGTCAGCTCGTCGATCGTTGCGGCCACGCGGCGAAGCGTATGCGCCCGAAAGCCGTCAGCGCAGCTGGAAGGCGCCGGTGTCGAGATAGGCGGCGAAAAGCCGCAGGGCGCGAGCGGACGGCACATGCAGAGGCTGCGGGGCGGCGTCGGGCGGCGCGAACACCACCTCGGTCGACTCCTCGAGGTCGGGACGCGGCTCGCCGCGCCACCTCCGGACCAGGAAGCAGAGCGCGAAGCAGTGGGTGACGTCGCCGTTCGAGTAGTGGATCGTGTGCTCCCGCGCCTCGGAGAGCGAAGCGAAGGGGACGAGGTCCTCGGCGGCAACCTCGAGCCCGGTCTCCTCGGCGAGCTCGTCGATCGCCGTTCGGGCAAAGCTGCCGCCGGCCTCCGCGCCACCCGCCGGCAGGCACCAGGAGCCGTCGTCGGCCCGCTTGGTCAACAGCACCTGGCCGTCCTCGCGCTGCACGACCACCATCGCGCCCGGCATCAGGACCAACTCGTGGCCAACGGCCTTGCGGAGCCGCCACAGATACGAGCCGGCGTAGGACATCGCGCGGAAGCGTACGCCGGGAGGCGACCGCGGCGGCGGTAGGGGACGCGTGAAGGGCCGGGAGGCGACCGCGCGAGGGCCCCGAGAGTTCAGAATCGGGTAGAGAGAGCGGAATGAGCAGCGTCACCACAGAGGATCCGAGAGTCGAACCGGCGGAAGCGCCGGCCCCCTCCCCGGCGCCGACCGTCCCCCACGACCACGTGATCGTGCTCTTCGGCGCCACCGGCGACCTGGCGAAGCGAAAGCTCCTGCCCGGCATGTTCCACCTCGCCGAGGCGGGCCTGATGCCCGAGCGCTTCATCGTCATCGGCGTCTCGCGCAGGGAGATGGAAGACGGCGAGTTCGTCGCCCTGGCGCGTGAGGCCGTCAACGAGTCGGGCCACGGCCCGGTGGCAGAGGACGCATGGGGTCGGTTTGCCGCCTCGCTCAGGTTCGCGTCCATTGGCGACGGCATCGAGCCTCTGGGTGAGGCGGCGGCGCGCGCTAAGGAGGAGCTCGGCGGAGACCCGCGGCTGCTCCACTACCTGTCCCTGCCACCCAGCGCCCATGCTGAAGTGATCGAAGGGCTGGGCGCCCTGGGCTTGGACGCCCGCTCGCGAATCATTCTCGAGAAGCCGTTCGGCACCGATCTCGTCTCGGCCAGGGAGCTGGACATGCGCCTGCATTCCGTCTTCGACGAGGAGCAGATCTTCCGCATCGACCACTACCTCGGCAGAGAGGCGGTGCAGAGCCTGCTCGCCGTGCGGTTCGCGAACGGCATGTTCGAGCCGATCTGGAATCGCGCCCACATCGACCACGTGCAGATCGACATTCCCGAGACCCTCTCGATCGGCATGCGGGCGAGCTTCTACGAGCAGACCGGCGCCTTCCGCGACATGGTCGTCACCCATCTCTTCCAGATCCTCGGCTTCGTCGCGATGGAGCCGCCCACCGCGCTGAGCTCCAAGTCTCTGTCGGTGGAGCGCCAGAAGGTCTTCGACTCGATGCTGCCGCTCAACCCGGGCGATGTCGTCCGCGGCCAGTACGACGGCTACCGCGACGAGGAGGGCGTGGCGCCCGACTCCGACACCGAGACCTTCGTCGCGCTGCGCACCTTCGTCGACAACTGGCGCTGGGCGGGCGTGCCCTTCTTCCTGCGCTCAGGCAAGCGCCTCGCCGAGACGCGCCACCTGCTCACCGTCGCCTTCCGCGAGCCGCCGCGGCGGATGTTCCCGCTCGACTGCGGCCACTTCGCCGAGTCCTTCGGCTGCGATCACCTCACCTTCGAGCTCGGCCGCTCCGGCAGCATCTCGGCCAGCTTCCTGGCCAAGGTGCCGGGACCGTCCATGCGGCTGGGGCAGGCGCATATGCGCTTCAGCTACGAGAATGGCTTCGGCGGTCCCGAGCAGGCCCTGGACGCCTACGAGCGGCTGATCCACGACGTCATGGTCGGCCACCGCACCTTCTTCTCGACCTCGGATGCGATCGAGCGCCTCTGGGAAGTCTCGGAGCCGCTGCTGCGTGACCCGCCCCCGCTCGAAGCCTATGAGCCGGGGTCCTGGGGCCCACCGGGCGCGGCGGCCCTGATCGACCCGCGCCGCTGGCACCTGCCGAGCGGCCACGCCTGAACGCCGCCCATCAGCGAACTCGGCCCCTAGGCGGAGCGCAGCCGCTCGATGATCTGGCGGCGCGCGGCGCGCCCCTCCGGCGTCGGCAGCAAGGGGTAGACGTGCGGCATGCCGTCCGCCTCGATCAGCTCGAACTCGGTGCCCGCGGCCCGGCAGGCCGCCTGCAGGCGGTGGCTGTCGGGGTTGAGGACATCCTCGGTGCCGGTGAACGAGGTGATCGGCGGCAGTCCGCTCATCTCACCGTGGATCGGGCTGGGCCGCGGATCGTCCAGAGGGAGGCCTCCGGCGTAGGTCCTCCCCGCCTCCTGCAGGCCGGGTATGCCCAGCATCGCGTCGCGAGGCCCGATCGACTGCTGCTCGGGCAGGTCGACGGCAAGGTCGAGCCAGGGCGAGATCAGGATCACGCGGGCCGGCTCGAGGCCGCTGTCGCGCAGCGCCTGGGCGACGGCGAGCGCCATCCCGCCGCCGGCCGAGTCACCCATCAGCACGAGCCCCTCGGCGCCGACTTCCCCGATCAGGCTTTGGGCGATCTCGCTTGCCGTGGCGACGGTCTGCGCGGGGCCGATCGCCGCCGCCAGCGGATAGATCGGGACGGCCACCCGGCAGGGTGCCGACCTGACCAGCAGGCCGAGCATCCACCAGTGGGCGAAGACGATCTCGTTGACGTAGGCGCCGCCGTGGAAGTAGAGGACGTGCCGCACGGGCGCCGCACCGTTTCGCGGCGCCAGGCTGTACAGCGGCCAGCCATTGCGGTGGCCGCCCGACACGTCGGCATGGAGGCCGAGGATGCGCGGCGGTGAGAAGCGCGGCGGCCGGATCGCCTGGGCGGCGATGCGGCGGCGGGTGCGCTCGGCCGATGAGAGGGTGCGTTTCAGCCCATACAGCGGCAGCCCCACCCGCACGATCAGCTCGTTCTGCAGGCTCAAGCCGGGCGCTCGCCGAGTTGGACGATCGGGATCGTGCGCCCCGCGGCGCCCGCTTCGCGGCGGTATACCGCATAGGGAGGAAAAACCCGGTCGGCAAAGCCCCAGAGCCGCTGGCGCTCCGCCTCGTCCTCGACCACAGTCGCGCGCATCGGCGCCCCGCCGAAGACGACGTCCGGTTCGGCGCGCAGGTTGTGGAACCAGGCGGGGTTCCTCGGCGCCCCCGCCAGCGAGGCGACGATCGTCACCTTCTTCCCGTCGTGGAAGTAGATCACCGCGTTGCGCCGCTGGACACCGCTCCTCGCGCCACGCGTTTCGAGCAACGCGGTGGGCAGGACGAAGCCCATACCGACGCGACCGCGGGTCGCGCGCATCAGGTGGGGGTCGAGCTTCCAGACGATCTTGGATGAGATGAAGCGGCCAAGACGCGTGGCCGAGAACCAGGCATAGGCGCGGGTGAACCAGCCGATCGGACGGGTGGGGTCGACGTACTTGAGTTGAGCTGGCATCGCGAGCCGCCGGGTAGCCGTCAAACGGCGGCAAGTGAGAACCCTAGATGGAATCAATCATCTAGCCGCGCCGAAAGAAATTTCCGCCGCCCTGTCGATTTCGGCGAGCCTCGTTCGTCGTAGTCGGTAAAAGGCGGGAGCATTGGGCATTCGGGCTTCTGCGGACACGACCGAAAGGACCAGCAATGAGAGTGATGGCGATCGTCAAGGCAAGCAAGGACTCCGAGGCGGGCGTGATGCCGAGCGAGGAGCTGCTCACCGAGATGGGCAACTTCAACGAAGAAATGGTCAAGGCCGGCGTGATGCTGGCCGGCGAGGGGCTGCAGGCGAGCTCCAAGGGCGCCCGGGTCAGCTTCGGCGGCGACGGCGAGCGGACGGTTATCGACGGCCCCTTCGCCGAGACCAAGGAGCTGATCGCCGGCTACTGGCTGTTGCAGGTGAGCTCCTTCGAGGAGGCGGTGGAGTGGATGAAACGCTGCCCCAACCCCCACCACGAACCGGGCGAGATCGAAATCCGCCAGGTCTTCGAGGCCGACGACTTCGGCGACGAGCTCACCCCCGAGCTGCGCGAGCAGGAGGAGCGGACCCGGACCCAGGCGGAGCAGAACCAGTAGGCCGCGGAAACGGCGCGGCGGGCGAGACGATGAGCGAGCAGGACGCCCGCCGCGCGATCGACGCGGTCTGGAGGATCGAGTCAGCGCGGCTGATCGCCGCGCTGGCGCGCATGGTCGGCGACATCGGGGTCGCCGAGGACCTGGCCCAGGACGCCCTCGTCGCGGCGCTCGAGCAGTGGCCCGGGACGGGCGTCCCCGACAACCCCGGCGCCTGGCTGATGGCAACGGCAAAGAACCGGGCGATCGACCGCCTGCGCCACCGCACGATGGCGGCGCGCAAGGAGGAGGAGCTGGGACGGGAAGTCGAGTTGCGGGCGCAGTTCGCCGAGCGCGACCCGGCCGCCGCGGCCGACGACGAGATCGAAGACGACCTGCTCAGCCTGATCTTCACCGCCTGCCATCCGGTGCTGGCAACCGAGGCCCGGGTGGCTCTGACGCTGCGCTTGGTCGGATCGCTGAGCACAGCGGAGATCGCCCGCGCCTTCCTGGTCAAGGAGTCGACGGTGGCGCAGCGGATAGTCCGCGCCAAGCGCAGCCTGGCCGAGGCGCGGGTCCCGATCGAGGTGCCGGGCGCCGCCGAGCGCGAGCAGCGGCTCGCCTCGGTGCTGGAGGTGATCTACGCGATCTTCAACGAGGGCTACGCCGCCAGCAGCGGCGAGGACTGGATCCGCGCCGATCTCTGCGAGGAGGCGATGCGGCTTGGCCGCATCCTCGCCGGGCTGATGCCCCGCGAGCCCGAGGCGCTGGGACTGGTGGCGCTGATGGAGCTGCAGGCGTCGCGCTTCCCGGCGCGAACCGGCGCCGGCGGCCAGGCAATCCCGCTGCTGGAGCAGGACCGCTCGCGCTGGGACTTCGTCCTCGTCGGCCGCGGCCTCAACGAGCTGGACCGGGCCGAAGCGCTCGGCCGTCCGCTCGGCCCCTATGCGCTGCAGGCGGCGATCGCGGCCTGCCACGGCCGGGCGCGCAGCGCCGAGCAAACGGACTGGGAGCGAATCGTCGCCCTCTATGACGCCCTCGACGCGATCACCGGCTCCCCCGTGGTGCGGCTGAACCGGGCGGTCGCGGTGGGGATGGCCTTCGGCCCCGCCGCCGGCCTCGAGTTGCTCGACGGGTTGGGCGCCGAGCCGGCACTGGGCGGCTACCACCTGCTGCCGGCGGCTCGCGGCGAGCTGCTCGAGCGGCTCGGCCGCGACGAAGAGGCCTCGGCGGAGTTTGCCCGCGCCGCCGAGATGACCGGCAACGCCCGAGAACGGGAGCTACTCGAAGCCCGCGCCGGCCAGCGCGGCTAACGTGAGGACGATGCTTGGTGGCGCGGCGAACTCGAGGGCGACGCTAGGTGGCTGAGGGCAAACAGTCAGGGGCCGTCGCGGTACGAGCGGTGCTGCCGTTGAAGGCGGGCGACGAGGAGCTCCCAAAGGCCGTGGTGCGTGAGGCGCACCGGCTCGGCGTCCTGGGGTGGGTGCGCGAAGACGAGGACGCCGTCCGGGTCCATGCGGAGGGCCCGCGGGCCGCCGTCGAGAAGCTGGTGCGATTCCTCGGCGAGGCCCCCGGAGAGGCCGGCCCCATGGAGGCCGAGCCGGCCAAGGTCGAGGGCCATGAGCAGTTCGCGATCCGGGGTATCAGCGCCGGCGTCTTCGTCATCCAGGAGCACGCCGCCACAGCGCGACACTTCGACCTGCGGCTCGAGGTCGGCGGCGTGATGCGCTCATGGGCGGTGCCGAAAGGCCCCTCGATGGACCCGGCCGTGAAGCGCTTCGCCATCGAGGTCGAGGATCACTCCCTCTCCCACAACGACTTCGAGGGGCCCACCGACGGAGGCGGGGTGATCGTCTGGGACCGCGGCGACTACGAGCAGGGCGGCCGGGTCCCCTGGCCGGAGGCGCTCGAGCGCGGCCACGCGGTCTTCGTCCTGCATGGCAAAAAGCTGCGCGGCGGCTTCGCCCTGCAGCGCACCCGCCCGGGCCCCAAGCCCCAGTGGCTGCTGATCAAGCGCCGCGACGACGAGGCGCAGCCCGGCACCGACGTCGTCGCCGAGCAGCCGAGCTCGGTGCTCACCGGCAAGACGCTCGACGACCTCCTACGAGGCTGACACGACCCCGCGGGCGCCGCGGGCCACTAACCGGTCAGCGCTATCCCAACGGCTGAGGCGGCCCGATCAGCGGCGTCGCAACCGGCGGCGCGGCGCCGATGAACTCGACCAGGCCGTCGCCGCCGACGACCGGTTCGATGTCTTCCCAATTGTTGGCGACCCAGACGTTGCCCGACTGATCCACCTGCACCGCGGTGACGTGCTGCAGCCCGCCGTTGGTGAAACCGCGGAGCCGCGGAGAGATCGAATCGCCGGTCTTCATCCCCGGAGGGCAGTTGGCGACGATCCGCCCGCAGAGTTGGGTGACTTTCTCGCCGATGAAGCTCGCGACCCAGACGTTGTCGTCGCCGTCGATGGCGACGCTCCATGCCCCCTCGATGCTCGGCACCCTGAACTGGGCCTTGACGTGCCCGTCGGGGGCGATCCAGGTCACGTTGTCGTTCTCCAGGCTGGCCACCCAGATGTTGCCGCCGGAGTCGATCGCCATCCCCTGGGGCGAGCGCATTTTGGGCACCACGAAAGGACCGATCGCGCGACCGTCCCTTGTGACCTTAGTCAGGCTGCCAACCGCCTTGGGATCGATCGAGCCGTTGTCGACCCAGGCATTTCCGGCGGCGTCGGTGACGATCGCAAAGGAGTTGTAGAGGCCGCCGCCTCGGACGACTCTGGCCTTCGCGGGCTCGCCCTTGGGGTAGACCGTCACCGATTCGCCCTCGTGGTTGGCGACGAAGACGTCTCCTTGTTTGTTGACGGCGATCCCCTGCGATCCCTTCAGCTCGCCGGCCGTGATGCCCTGTGGGAACACGGCCTTGCCCCCCGCGGTGAAGAGGGACACCGTGTGGCCGCCTTCGAAGCCGGGTTCGTCGAATTCCTTCGGGTCGTCGCCGGTGAAGTTGCTCAACCAGACGCGGTCGCGCTGGTCGACCGCGATCCCCCACCAGTTGCCGAGGATGCCGCCGCCACTGACCGCTCCTTCCATGCCATTGAGCGGGTTGCCGGCCGGGTCGAGTGAGATCGCGAAGGAGCCCGGTCCGGTGCCAGGCGGCTCGAAGTTGTTGGTGACCCAGATGTTCCCCTTCGAGTCGAACGCCATGCGGCCGGGCCCGTCATAGGGGGCATTCGTGTGCTTGAGCGAGAGCACCCAGGAGCTGGGCGCGCGATGCAGTCGCGGCCTGTAGGCGGCGCCCGCCTTGCGCAGCGCGAATATGGCGGCGGCGTTGGCAGCCGGGTTGAGTGCGATGTCGTGGATCGCCTGCAGGGTGTTTGTGGGACGCGGCCCGCGCGGCGGCTTCGCGGCCTTGAAGAGGGCGCGGCAATCGCCGCCGGTGCCCG
>DASSTR010000083.1:0-3490 GCA_035707825.1 Solirubrobacterales bacterium | reverse complement strand
GGCCAGGCCGAGCGCGGCCGAGACGGGGCCTTCGTGCATCACGCCCTTGCCGGAGAGATCGGGGTCCTCCTCGTGCAGCGCGATCGTGCCGCCGCAGAGGCGCTGGTACTGCAGCGCCCGCCGCAGCAGGCCCGCGCTTCGTATGGGCAGGCCGTCGTCGCTGAAGCCGAGCGCGCCGGCGTCTGCCAGCTCGGCCATCTCGGTCAGCTCCTCCCCCTCCATTCCGCGGGTCACGGTGGCGAGGAAGCCAACCGGGACCGAGGCGCCCTCACGGGCTGCCTCGCGCAGGGCCTCGACGTCGGCGGCGGTGGATACGGGAGGCTCGGTGTTCGCCATCGCGATGACGCCGCAATATCCCCCTGCGGCGGCCGCCCGGGTGCCGGTTTCGATGTCCTCCTTGTGCTCCTGACCGGGGGTGCGCAGATGGACATGCGGGTCGAAGAAGGCCGGGAAGGCGTGCAGGCCGGAGGCCTCGACCACCTCGCCGCCGCCGTCGGCGCTGCCGGGGTCGGCCAGCTCGGCGACGGCTCCGTCGCGGACCACGACGTCGTAGACGCCGTCCAGCCCCGCCACCGGGTCGAGCACGGTCGCTTCGCGCAGGACCAGCTCGGCGCTCTCACCCTCGCGCCGGTCAAGCGCCTCGGCAAGGCTCATCGCGCCGCTCTCGGCTCGCACGGTCTGATCGGGCTTCATGCGGGCTGCCCGATCGGAGCCGGGTCCTCGGCGCCTTCGCCCGCCGCCGGGGCCGGCCGCTGGCCGCCCACGACCAGCAGCTCGTAGAGGATCGCCATTCGCACGACCAGGCCCGACGCCACCTGCTCGGCGATCAGCGACTGCGGTGAGTCGATCACCTCGCCGGAGAGCTCGACGCCGCGGTTGACCGGCCCGGGATGCATCAGCAGCTGCCGCGGCCCAAGGCGCCGCGAGTCGATCTGGAAGTGCGCGGCGTACTCCCGGATCGAGGGAACGAAGCTCTCGCTCATCCGCTCACGCTGCATCCGCAGCGCATAGACGACGTCGGCCTCCTCGAGGCGGTCGAGCGAGTAGGCGACCTCGCAGCCCAGCTCCTCGATGCCGCGTGGAATCAGCGTCGGCGGTCCGCAAACGGTCACCTCGGCGCCCATCTCCCGGAAGGCGATCAGGTTGGAGCGGGCGACCCGGCTGTGCAGCACGTCGCCGACGATCCAGATCCGCTTCCCCTCCAGCGAGCCGAGCCGGCGGCGCAGGGTGAAGACGTCGAGCAGCGCCTGGCTCGGGTGCTCGTGCTTGCCGTCGCCGGCGTTGACGACGGCCGCCTCGGCCCAACCGGCGACGAGCTCGGCGGCGCCCGCGTAGGGGTGGCGGATCACGATCGCCGCCGGGTCGTAGGCGGTCAGGGTCGCCACCGTGTCCTTCAGCGACTCGCCCTTGTCGACCGAGGAGCCGGCCGCCTTGATCGAGATCAGATCGGCCGAGAGGCGCTTCGCCGCCAGCTCGAAGGAGGAGCTGGTGCGGGTGCTCGCCTCGTAGAAGAGGCTGACCACGGTGCGGCCGCGCAGCGTCGGCACCTTTTTGATGTCGCGCCGGCCCACCTCGGCGAAGCTCTCGGCGCGATCGAGGATCGCTTCCATCTCCGCCCGGGAGAGTTCGGCGATGGAGAGCAGGTGCCTCACGCGTGTACCTCGACCTCGGAGATGGTCACCTCGTCGACGTCGTCGCTCTCCTCCAGGCGCACGTTGACCCGCTCGCCCAGCGCCGTGGGGAGGTTCTTGCCGACATAGTCGGGGCGGATCGGCAGCTCGCGGTGGCCGCGGTCGCAGAGCACGGCCAGCTGGACCCGCTGCGGGCGCCCGTAGTCGAAGAGGGCCTCGATCGCGGCGCGGACGGTGCGGCCGGTGAAGAGCACGTCGTCGACGAGCACGATCGTGCGACCGGAGAGGTCGAAGTCGATCTGGGAGGCGTGGACGACCGGCTGGTCCGCCGGAGACTGCGAGCCGACGTCGTCGCGGTAGAAGGAGATGTCGATCGCGCCGATCGGCAGCTCGGTTCCCGTCAACTCGGCCAGGACGGCGTGCAGCCTGTGGGCGAGGAAGGCGCCGCGGGTGTGGATGCCGACGATCGCCAGCGACTCCGGATCGGGATTCTTCTCCGCGATCTCATGGGCGATCCGCCGCAGCGTTCGCTTCAGGTCGTCGTGCTCGAGCACGACCTTCTCACTCAACTCTTACTCCTTCCTGGCCTCTCGGGACCGGGTTAAAGGACGATTCGCAGGCTAGCACTCCTCGCGGCGCTCTTGGGCCCCATCACTCGCGGTGCTGGGGGCACCATCCCCGCGCCTCTCGGAGGCGTCACCCTCACGGCGATCCTGGGCGTCATTCTCGCGGCGCTCGCGGGCCCCATTTGGGACGAGGGTCGGCTCACCGCGCTCGGGCAGGGGAATCTCGATCAGGTCGAAGTCGCGTGGAGCGACCGAGGGCTTGAAGACCTGCCGCGCCTCCTCGAGCAGGGCGCCGACGTGGTAGCGGGAGGAGATGTGGACCAGGGCCAGCATCTTCACTTCCGCCTCCCTGGCGACCGCCGCCGCCTGGCCGACGGTCGAGTGAGCGGTCTCGGCCGCGCGCTGGGCCTCCTCCTCGGCAAAGCTGGCCTCGTGGATCAGCAGCTCGGCGCCGGCCGCGGCCTCGACCGTCGCCTGACAGGGAGCCGTATCGCCGCTGATCGCCACTGTCCGCCCGGCCCTGCTCTCCCCCATCACGTCGTCAGGGCGCACCGCGCCCGAGGCCCCCTCGACCTCCTCGCCGCGCTGCAGGGCGGCGAAGGCGGGGCCTTCGGGCACGCCGAGCCGGGCGGCCTCCTCGGGGTCGAAGCGGCCGGGCCGCCCCTCCTCGACGAGCGCGTAGCCGCAGGCGCGCACGCGATGCTCGACTGGGAAGGCCCGTACCTCATAGCCCTCGTGAGCGACGGCATCTTCGGGTTCCAGCTCGACCAGCCGCAGGTCGAACCCGACCCGGCCGACGATCCGGTGCAGCGTCGCGAAGAGGTCGCGCAGGCCCTGCGGCCCGTAGATGGTCAGCGGCTCCTCGCGGCCGTTGAGGTCATAGGTCTTCAGCAGGCCCGGCAGCCCCAGCGTGTGGTCGGCGTGGAAGTGGGTGAGGAAGATCTCGTCGACCTGCGCCAGCCCGATAGAGCGCTGCAGCTGCCGCTGGGTGCCTTCGCCGCAGTCGAACATCAAGCGGTCGCCGCCGCGCGCGATCAGGACGCTCGCCGTCGAGCGCCGCGCCGAGGGCACCGACCCGCCGGTGCCGAGGAAGATGACCGATAGATCCATTGCCCGGCCGAGCCTACGCGACCCGGGGCAGGCGCCACTTGTGGCCGCCGACCGAGGTGACCTGTGGCCGGGATTGCCGAATCGACCAACTAGACTGGCCGAGCCCGCGCCCGTAGCTCAGCTGGATAGAGCGTTCGCCTCCGGAGCGAAAGGTCACAGGTTCGAATCCTGTCGGGCGCGCTT
>DASSTR010000082.1:0-4909 GCA_035707825.1 Solirubrobacterales bacterium | reverse complement strand
CGACCAGAGCGGTGATCGCAGCCTCGAGGCGGCGGAACCCCTTCTGCTGCAGGGCGAGGATCGCGAAGGCGCCGGCGCCGGCAATCAGGCCGGCCGGGAAGAGCGGGATGCCGAAGAGCAGGTTGAGCCCGAGGGCTGCGCCGACGACCTCGGCGATATCGGTCGCCATCGCCACCACCTCGGCCTGCAGCCAGAGCCCGATCGACGTCCGTCGCGAGAAGGTTTCCCGGCAGAGCTCGGCGAGGTTCTTGCCGGTCGCGATGCCGAGCTTCGCCGACTGGGTCTGGACGACCATCGCGATCAGGTTCGCGGAGAGGATCACCCAGAGCAGTAGGTAGCCGAACTTGGCCCCGCCGGCGATGTTGGTGGCGAAGTTGCCGGGGTCGATGTAGGCGACGGCGGCGACGAAGGCGGGGCCGAGGAAGGGCCAGACCCGCGCCGGGCCCTTGGTGTGCCCGTCCAGGGAGCGGCGCGCGGCCCGGGCGACTGCCGCCTCCCCCGGCAAGACGTCCTCGACGCTCGCCGAGCCGGCGGGCTTCTCCTCGACCGGCGCCTCGAGCGACGAGCCGTGGGGCGGCTTCACCGCTCGACCGGTCCCTCCACCGGCGGGCGCAGGTCGGGCCCGGGGATCGGCGTGCCGTGGGGGTCGTGGCTCGGTTCTCCCAGCTTCGCCGCGATCAGCGTCTCCAGCTCCTCGGAGATGTAGTGCTCGAGGACCTCCGCCTCGGCGTGGACCTGGTCGGTCGACATCCCCAGCGCCTCGGAGAGATAGGCCTCGATCAGCCGGTGATGCCGAATCACCTCCAGCGCCACCCTCTCCCCCGCCGGCGTCAGCGAGACGCCCTTGTAGGGCAGGTAGTCGACAAGGCCTAGGTCGGCGAGCCTTTTCAACATCGAGGTCGCGGTCGCCGGCGCGACGTCGAGGCGCTCGGCGACCTCGCCATTTGAGACCGGGCCCGGCCGCTGCTGGGCGAGGGCGTAGATCGTCTTCGCGTAGTCCTCTATTGCCTGCGAAGATTTCGGCACGTCTAAATAGTTTAGACACATCGAAAAGACCGGCGCGCTCCGGCTCGTAGAATCGCTGTGATGAGCGATTCGGTGACAGTCGAGCTCGACGCCCAGTACCGCCAGCTGCGCGAAGAATGCGGGCTGCTCGAGCGCGGCGAGCGGGGCAGGCTCCTGGTCAAGGGCGCCGATGCGGCGGAGTTCCTGCAAGGTCAGCTGACCAACGAGATCGAGGCGCTCGAGCCGGGCCAGGGCTGCTACGCGGCGCTGCTCGACCGCAAGGGACACCTCCAGGCCGACATGCGAGTCCTGCGCCTCGCCGCAGACGAGCTCTGGATCGACACCGAGCCGGAGGGGCTGGAGACGACCCGCCGCCACTTGCAGATGTACAAGATCGGGCGCGAGGTCGAGGTCGAGGACGCCGGGGAGATGGCGATCCTCTCCCTCCTCGGGCCGCGCAGCGCCGAGGTGGCCGCCGTCCCAGCCCCCGCCGAGCTCTCCTTCGTCGAAGCGAAGGTCGCCGGGGTCGGCTGCATCGCCGCCGGCACCAACGGGGGCATCGACCTGATCGCCGACGCCGCCGAGGCCGATCGCCTGCGCGAAGCGCTCCTCGAAGCCGGCGCCGCTCCAGTTGGGCTCGAGGCCGTCGAGATCCTGCGGGTGGAGGCCGGGGTGCCGCGCTTCGGCGCCGAGATGAGCAGCGAGACGATGCCGGCCGAGGCGGGCATCGTCGAGCGCGCGGTCAGCTTCACCAAGGGCTGCTACATCGGCCAGGAGCCGGTCGCCCGGCTCCACTACAAGGGCCGGCCCAACCGCCACCTGCGGGGGCTGGCGCTCAGCGCCCCGGCCGAGAGCGGCGCGCCCCTGCGCCTCGGCGAGAGAGAGGTGGGGCGGATCGGCACCGCCTGCGTCTCCCCCGTCCACGGCCCGATCGCCCTGGCGGTGGTGCGGCGGGAGGCCGAGCAGGGCGCCGAGCTGTCGGTAGGTGTAGATGGTGTTACGGCACAGGTAGCCGACCTTCCGTTCGGCTAGATTCCGGCCTCGATGGGTCGAGGGAGAGTCAGAGTGCTGCTTGCCTGTCTGGGAGCGCTGGCGCTGACCGCCGCCGGATGCGGGGTCGAAACGCATGAGAACGCCGGACGGCCGGCGGTATCGACCAGGATCAGCGTTGCTGTCACCGACAGCTCGATCACCGTGGAACCGAACCGGGTCGGCACGGGGCCGGAAAGCCCACCCACCCAGCAGATCCCCCAGAACCACGACGCGTCCCAGCCTCAGAGGAAGGGCAGCGAACCGCTGACGATCTCGATCGTGGCGGCGAACCTGACCGACACGAAAACCAAGCTGGTGCTGCGGGGACCGAGCGAAGCCTCCTTGGACCCGCTCGTCGCCAACGGCAACGGAACCCTCGTCGCACACCTCGACGAAGGCGTCTACACGATCAGCGCCGCGGGCCTCCCCAAGGCCACCCCCGCCAAGCTCACGGTCGGCTCCTACCGCACCTCTTCGCAGAACGACGTCCTGCTGCCTTAGCGGCAAGGGCCGTCGCGGCCTACGCAAATTGCGGGGAGGCGTTTGCGGCGGGGTGCAAGACAGCGCCCAGAAGGCGCCTTGGCGTCTGCCCCGGCCGTCACCATCCGGCGGGTGACGATCGCGCTGGCAATTGCCGTTGTCCTGCTCGCCGCGGGCCTCCTCTACGCGCTGCGCTCGAGGCCGCGAGACGAAGCGCCCGATCTCGACTTGGCCATCCACGAGGCGACCACGAAGGCGGTCTCCGAGGCCCTTCCGGGCTTCCTGCAGGCCAACGCCGAGGCCCGCAAGCTCGATACCCAGACGGCCGAGGCCGCCCTGCAGAAGCGCGAGGCGGAGTTCCGGCGCCTGACGGAGCCGATCGGGGAGAACCTGAAGCGGATCGAACACGAGGTGACGACCCTCAGCCGCGAGCGCAAGGCGGCCGACGGCGCGGTGCGCACGCTGCTCGGCGAGATGAAAGTCGGGCTCGGCGACCTCGGCTCGCAGACCAGCACTCTCGTCAAGGCGCTGCGCCAGCCGAAGACGCGCGGCGAATGGGGTGAGGTGCAACTGAAGCGCTGCGTCGAGATCGCCGGGATGACGGAGCACGTCGACTTCGAGGTGCAGACGACCCTGCACGGCGAGGACGGGATGCTGCGACCGGACGCGATCGTCACCCTCCCGGGCCAGCGCAAGGTCGTGGTCGATTCGAAGGTGCCTCTGGATGCCTACCTCGAGGTGCTCGAAGCCGAAGACGAAAGCAGCCGCAAGGGCGAGCTGCTGCGCCACGCCCGGCAGGTCCGCGACCACATCACCAAACTTGCCTCGAAGCGCTACCAGGATCAGTTCGAGAGCGGGGACACGCCCGACTTCGTCGTTTGCTTCATGCCTTCGGAGGCCGCTCTGCATGCCGCCTTCGAGGCCGAGCCCGCTCTCTACGACTACGCGCTCGAGCAGAAGATCCTGATCGCGACCCCGACCACGCTGGTCGGCCTACTGCGCACGGTGGAGCTGGGTTGGCGCCAGGAGCGGATCGCGGCCGAGGCGCAGCAGATCGCCACCGCCGCCAACGAGCTGCACGGCCGGGTCGGCGTCTTCCTGCGGCACTTCTCGAAGGCCGGGCGCCAGCTGAACTCGGCCGTCAACGCCTACAACGAGGCGATCGGCTCGGCCGAGAGCCGGGTCCTCCCCCAGCTGCGCCGCTTCCAGGAGCTCGGCGCGGCCTCCGATGACGAGCTGGAAGTGCCGAAGCGGATCGACGCCAGCGCGAAGCCGGTCGTCGCCGAGGAGCTGGAGCAGCTGGAGGAAGCGGCGGGCGATCAGAGCCCGGCGGTTCAGCTCCCAACTTCCTCTGAAGCCGAAGCAGCCTGAGCCGCCGGGCTGAACTAGGATTCGCCGCTCGCCCACCCACCACCCGCGGAGGACCCCTTTTGGCCGTTGACACGAGTGCAGTCGCGAAGCTTGACGTAGAGCCCGGGACGCTGCCCGAGACGATGGCGGCGTGGGTGATTCGCCAGGAGCGCGAGGGCGAACCGACCGAGGCCTTCCAGCTCGAGCAGATCGAGACCCCCGAGCCCGGCCCCTTCGAGGTGGTCGTGCGGGTGATGGCCGCCGGCGTCAATTTCAACAACGTCTGGGCGGCACTCGGCAAGCCGGTCTCGGTATTCGGCTACGGCGACCATCCTGAGTACGGTCACCACATCGGCGGCTCCGACGCCTCGGGGATCGTCTGGAAGGTCGGCGAGGGCGTCACCCGCTGGAAGCCCGGCGACGAGGTCGTGGTCCACTGCAACCAGGCCTCCTACGAGGATGTCGAGGTGCACGGTCTCGACCCGATGGCGGCGCCGAGCCAGAGGATCTGGGGCTACGAGACGACCTGGGGATCCTTCGCCCAGTTCACCAAGGTGCAGGCGCAGCAGCTCCTCCCCCGCCCCCAGAACCTCTCCTGGGTCGATTCCTCGGCCTACGGCCTCACCTACTTCACCGCCTACCGGATGCTGATGGACCAGTGCAAGCTGCAGCCCGGCCACAACGTCCTGATCTGGGGCGCCGCCGGTGGGTTGGGCGTCTTCGCCGTACAGCTCTGCAAGGCGGCGGGCGCCAACGCCGTCGGCGTGGTCAGCTCCGACGAGAAGGGCGAGCTCGTCAAGGAGCTGGGCGCGGTCGGCTACATCAACCGGGCCGAGTTCGGCGAGATGATGCGAACCGACGAGAACCTCGCCGACCCGGCCGCGGACAAGGAGCGCTTCAAGGCTTCGCGCGGTTTCGCCAAGCGGGTTAAAGAGATCCTCGGCGACGCACCCGACATCGTCTTCGAGCACGTCGGCCGGGCCACCTTCCCGACCTCGGTCTTCACCGTCAAGCCATTCGGCAAAGTCGTCATCTGCGGCGC
>DASSTR010000081.1:0-5644 GCA_035707825.1 Solirubrobacterales bacterium | reverse complement strand
TCGCCGCCCTCGGGCGACTTGCGATCCGCGACGTCGTAGGCGGCGACGATCGCCTGCACGAGCTTGTGGCGGACCACGTCCTCGCCGCCGAAGTGAACGAAGGAGATGTCCTGGACCTCGTGGAGGATGTCGCGCACGGCGATCAGGCCGGAGCGCTGGTCGGTCGGCAGGTCGATCTGGGTGACGTCGCCGGTCACGACCATGCGCGAGTTAAAGCCCAGGCGGGTGAGGAACATCTTCATCTGCTCGGGACTCGTGTTCTGGGCCTCGTCGAGGATGACGAAGGAGTCGTTGAGGGTGCGGCCGCGCATGAAGGCCAGCGGCGCCACCTCGATCACCCCGCGCTCGAAGTAGCCGTTGACCCGGTCCGGGTCGAGCATGTCGAAGAGGGCGTCGAAGAGCGGGCGCAGGTAGGGATCCACCTTCGCCTGGATGTCGCCGGGCAGGAAGCCGAGCCGCTCGCCGGCCTCCACCGCGGGCCGGGTGAGGATGATGCGCTGGACCTTGTGTTCGGCGAGCGCGGCGGCGGCGCTCGCCACCGCCAGGAAGGTCTTGCCGGTGCCGGCGGGGCCGATCCCGAAGGTGATCGTGTGCCGGCGGATCGAGTCGACGTAGCGTTTCTGGTTCAGCGTCTTCGGGGCGACCTTCTTGTTGCGGTGGCGCCAGACCACGTCCTCGAGGATCTGAGCCGGGCTCTCATGCGCGTCGAGGGCGCCGGCGACGGCTTCGATCGTTCCCGGCGCCACCTCGTGGCCCTGCTCGATCAGCTCGACCAGCTCGTCGACGACGGTGGCGGCCGTCTGCACGTCGCCGGAGTCGCCGTCGAGGGTGAGGACGTTGCCGCGCAGATGGAAGTCGACGTCGCCGAGATGGCCGCGCAGTGCTCGCAGCACCGCGTCCTCGGAGCCCGCCAGCTCGGCGGCGACGGCGTTGTCGAGGGTCAGCTGCCTGCGGGCCAAGTGGTCAGGCACCCAGCTTCTCGCGCACCGCGGCGCTGACGCGCTTGCCGTCGGCACGCCCGCCGACCTTCGGCATCAGCGCAGACATCACCTGGCCCATCTGCTTCTGTTCGGTGGCGCCGGTCGCGGCCACCGCCTCTTCGACCAGCCGGCCCAGATCCTCGTCGGAGAGCTGCTCGGGCAGGTAGCCCTCGATCAGCCCGGCCTCGAAGCGCTCCGCCTCGGCCTGCTCGCCGCGTCCGCCCTCCTCGAATGCCTTCGCCGCCTCGAGTCGCTTCTTGCGCTCGCGCTGCAGTACCGCGACCTCGTCGCCCTTGCCCAGCTTGGCGTCCTGCTGGAGCACGTCGACGACCATCCGCAGGGCAGCCGCCCGCTCCTTTTCGCGGGCTTTCATCGCTGTCCGCACGTCGCTTTGCATCTGCTCTAGAACGCTCATCGCCCTAAGGGTAGAGGGCGGCGTCGGGGGCAACCGCCAAGCCTTTGGAGACGAGGTCGCGGAGGTCGGCGCTGACGAGCGTCCAGGCTCGGCGCTGAGCGACGGCGACATAGGCAGCGTCGTAGACGGTCAGGTCGTGCTCGGAGGCCAGCTCAAGGGCCGCAGCAATCAGATCCGGGTCTACTCGACAGAGGCGATCGCCACAACGGACGGTAATCATCTCGGACAGTCGCAAAGCGCGCTCTGGCTGCCGCATCTTCACGCCCACGGCGTTGGCGATCTCGAAGTAAGTCAGATCGAGCGCCGCCAGAGGTCTCTCCACATCGAGCAAGAGCTTCTTCGCATCGGAGAAGAACCGCTGCTCGGGGCCTGCCAGGCTCGCCCAAACGCTCGCGTCGACGAGCAGGGTCAGTGGGCCTCCCGGTCCTCGCGAATCAACTGCACGACGTCCAAGTGAGGTTCATCCCCCGTAAAGGTCGCTTCGACCTTCTTCATCAGCCGCTGCACCTCGTTCAGCCTGCGTCGCTCGTCGTCTTCGAGCTCATACTCCGCCAGGCGCTGAAGGAATCCGCTGCGGCTCTCACCCACCGATTTGGCGCGAGCGTCGACTCGGGCCAGCAGCTGATCGGGGATGGAAATCATCACCTTCGCCATTGGATGAGTATATACGGTATTGCTCAGCGCGCCTAGTGTCCTGAGTCCTAGATCTCGATCCGCTCGACCTCGCCCAGCGGCATCTGCAGGAAGCGGGTGCCGACCTGGCGGAAGGTCTCGGCGTCGCCGGTGCAGAGGAAGTCGTAGCGGCCCTCTCCGCGCGGCTCGCGAGCAAGGCCGCCCCCCTCCAGAGCTCGCTGCACGGCGGCGGCGACCGCGTGGCCGCCGCTGACCAGGCGCACGTCGCGGCCGAGGATGCGCTGCAGCATCGGCGAGACGAGCGGGTAGTGCGTGCAGCCGAGGATCAGGGTGTCGATGTCCGCCGCCTTCAGCGGCGCGCAGTAGGCGCGCGCCATCGCCATCGTCTCCTCGTCGAAGGGCGAGCCGTTCTGGATGAAGGGGGCGAGGTCGGGCGCCTCCACCTCGGTTACCTCGAGCGTGCGCCCCTGCCCTTCCAGCGCCTGCCGGTAGGCGCCGCTCTTGACCGTGTTCGGCGTCGCCAGCACGCCGACCCTGGCGTTGGCGGTGATCGCGGCGGCGATCTCGGCCTGCGGCTCGACAACCGGTACGACCTCCACCCCGCGCCGGCCGGCGACCTCGCGGGCGACGTCGACGCCAACCGAGGTGGCCGTGTTGCAGGCGATCACCAGCAGCTTGGCGCCGCGATCGAGGAGCAGATCGGAAATGCGGGCGATGCGATCGCGCAGCCGCCCGACGTCCCGCCCCCCGTAGGGGAACCACTCGGTGTCGCCGAGGTAGAGGAAGTCCTCCTGCGGCAGCGAGACAAGGCACTCGTGCAGCACCGTGAGGCCGCCGACGCCGGAATCGAACATCGCCACCGGCAGGGCCGAATCGGGGCCAGGCAGGTCCGAATCGGGGCCAGGCAGGTCCGAACCGCCCGTCAAAGGCGCCGCATCACAGGAACGGCTTGTAAGTCATGAAGAAGATCGTCACGACGACTATCAACCCGGCGAACGTACCCACCTGCCCGATCCGCTTTGAGAGCGCTTCGAACTCAGGGCTCAGCGTGTCGCCCTGCTCCAGGTCCCGCTCGGCGATCTCTTTCGCCTTACGCGTCTGGGGCTGGAAGAAGGCGCCCTGCAGGGCGAAGAGAGCAATGATCGCCAGGAAGCCGACGCTGACGAAGACGTCGCTCTGATCCCAGACGTCATCGCTCGCGGCCAGCAGGTAGATGCCGGCGGCGAGCAGCACGATCATTCCCGGGGTGACCAGGTAGCGGTCGCACTTCTGCACCCCCGCGAGGATCGCCGGCGTGGCACGCGGGAACTGCGGCGCCACCGAGAAGAAGAGCGCGTAGCCGAACGTCGGCCCGAACGCCAGCACCACGGCAAGCACGTGCAGGAACAGCGCGATCTTGTAGTCGGCGCTGGTTATCGACGCGAGCGGCATCGTGGGGAAACATATAGGCCCCCTGCGACGCGACGGAACTTCCAGCTCGCCCGCGACGGGACGCCCAAGCATCCAAGGCGGGGACCTCCAGGCACCGCGGATGGGCAAGTCAGGGGCGTTTGAACAGCAATGCCGCCCAGTCGCCCTCGCGGCGCCTCCGGCGCTCCGCCAGGCCCGCCGCGGCGAAAGCGGCCGCCACTTCGTCCAGCTCGGCGGGAAGGATGCCCGAGCAGGCGATCGCCCGCGGCGTTCCGGAGCCCTCCGGCGGCCGGCTCGCGAGCAGTCCGGCGACGGCGATCAGGACCGGCGAGGTCATGTTGGCGAGGACCGTCGGCGCCAGAGCCGGGAGCCGCTCGCGCAGGTTGACCCGCTCGAGAGCCAGCTCGACGTCGTTGGCGGCGGCATTGGCGGCGGCGGCCTCCAGCGCCTCGGGCTCGTGGTCGTAGCCGCTCACCGGGCCCCAGCCGAGCTTTGCCGCGGCGATCGCCAGCACGCCGGACCCGCAGCCCAGATCGGTCAGCTCGCCTCCGGACTCCCCCGCCGCCTCGAGCTCGAGCAGCAGCTCCAGGCAGAGGCGGGTGGTCTGGTGCGCGCCGGTGCCGAAGGCGCGGCCGGGGTCGACGACCACGTCGATCGTCCCGCTCCCGTTCCCGGGGACAGAACCACCCTGGCGCTCGTCAGAACCGGCCCGGCGCTCGACACCATCTTCGCGCTCGGCGCCGGCATCGGGCTCGGTCCAGGACGGGCGCACCCAGAGCCGGCCGCCGACCAGGATCGGACGGTGGAAGTCGCGCCAGCGATCCGCCCAGTCGTCCGGCACCTCGGTCGCCACCACCTCGACCAGGCCGTCGCCCGCCGCGGCCTCGATCTCACCCAGCTCCGGCAACTCGCCCTCGCCGCCGTAGAGGGCGTACTCCACGTAGTCGGGGCCGCGCTCTTCCTCGACGCCATTCGGCGCCAGCACGGTCAGCTCGGCGAGCACGGCCTCGGCCTGCGCCGGTGAGCAGCGGACGGCGAGGCGGATCAACCGAAGGCCTTGCGCACGCGGCTGAACAGGCCCTCGTGCTTCGGCTTCAGGTTGTCGTCATCGAGCGACTCGTCGAGCTTCTCCGCCATATCGCGCTGCGCCTCGCTCAGGTTGGTGGGCACGATCACCTCGAGGATCACCCGCTGGTTGCCGCGCCGGCGGCTGCCGAGGCGCGGCAGCCCGGCGCCCCGCAGCACCTCTTCGTGCCCCGGCTGCGTGCCCCCGGCCAGCTCGATCTCCTGCTCGCCCTCCAGCGTCGGCACGGAGATCGTGGCGCCGAGCATCGCCTCGGTGGCGGAGATCGAGACGACGCTGACCAGATCGGTGCCCTCGCGGTGGAAGCGCTCGTCCTCGGCGACGGCAACCTCGACGTAGAGGTCCCCCGCGGGAGCCCCGGGGTCACCGGCGTGACCGGCGCCGCTGACACGCAGGCGCTGCCCGTCCTCGATCCCGGCGGGAACCTGGATCTCCTCGGTCCGCGTACCCCGCTGCCGGCCGCTGCCGGTGCACTTCTCGCACGGCGTGTCCGGGACCTTGCCGCTGCCCCCGCAGGCGTCGCAGGCGACTCCACGCACCATCTGCCCGAACGGCGTGCGGCTGACCTGGCGCAGCTGGCCGGCGCCGCCGCAGCGCTCGCAGGTCGAGATCTGCGTCCCCGGCTCGGCGGCATTGCCGTGGCAGCGATCGCAGGTCATCACGGCGTCGTAGCTGACCTCGCGAGTCGCCCCGTCGAGAACGTCGGCGAGGTCGAGGCGAACCCTGACCAGAATGTCGCCGCCCGGCGTCCGCCCTCCGCCCCCGAAGCCGAAGGATTCGCCGCCGAAGAAGGCCTGGAAGATGTCGTCGATCGAGCTGAAGGAGCTGCGCGGGTCGAAGCCGCCCGAGCGCAGGCCATCGCGGCCGAAGCGATCGTAGGTGCCGCGCTTCTCGGCGTCGGAGAGCACCTCGTAGGCCTCCGCCGCTTCCTTGAACTTTTCCTCTGCCTCGGGATCGTGGCTATTGACGTCGGGGTGCAGCTCGCGCGCCAGCTTGCGAAAGGCGCGCTTCAGCTCCGCCTCGGAGGCGTCCCGCTCGACGCCGAGGACCTCGTAGTAATCGCGCGGCATCGCGGTCAGGCGTCGTAGACGGTTTCGCAGTAGCGGGACAGCTCACGCGCCG
>DASSTR010000080.1:0-17484 GCA_035707825.1 Solirubrobacterales bacterium | reverse complement strand
GGCAGTGGAAGAAGCTGCGGCGAGTGCCTGGCACTCTCGCCTCCTACCGGGCTTCAGGACTCCTCGTAAGGGTCTTTCTCTCCGGCGAGCTTCAGGGAGCCGTCCTTTGCCTCGGCGAAGTGGCGTTCCTGGATTGGCAGCGCCCACTCGACCAGATCGGAGATCTCACTCTCTCCGGCGCTCTCGTTGAGCTTCCCGAGGACGGCCCAGTGCCCGACCTCGGCGGCCTCGGCCATGGTCAGGAACTCGAAGCCGTCGAGGCCATCCGAATCTCCACCGAGATACGTCGACATCATCTCGGTCGCCTCGCCTTTCGTTTCCTGCGCTTTTTCGAGGATCGCGGTCTTCTTGCCGTCGCGGGAATCGGCCAACTCGGCGCAGCGTCGCTCGGTCTCCTCGGCCTCCTCGCGCATCTGCTCCAGGGTGGAGACGATTTCCTCGTCCTCGACCATCCCCTCCACCTTTTCGGTGGCGCCCTGGGCGGCCTGGGCGAGACCCAGAACCTCTGCCAGCTTCTCCTCCAAAGTCGTCAACTCGGCCATTTTCAGCTCCTTTCGATCGGGGAAACGACGATGGTCCGTTACCCCCGAGGAGCAGACGTCAAAACCGCGGATGAGGCCGGCGGTGCGGGAATCGCAACGAAAGTCAGCCGGGCTCGGCTAAGAGGGCGGCTCGGCCAGGGTGAGCTTCTCGTCGACTCCGGTAAGCCGCAGGGCGCGCGCGACCTCCTGCGACTGACTGGGAAGAAAACGAAGCCGGTCGGCGCCGTCGTCCTCGTGGAGCAGGCGGACGAGCAGGGCTATTCCGGTCGAGTCGATGAACGAGAGCTGGCGCAGGTCGACGACGATGCGGGGAGGAGCATCGGCCAGCGCCTCGCGCACCGCCTCCTCCGCGATCGACGCATTGGACAGGTCCATCTCGCCATCCAGGGCGATAACGCACCCCCCGTCTTCGCGAGTAGCCCTGACCGCCAGTAGCCCTTCGCTTACCTCACCCTGATCGAAAACGCCCACCGAGTCCCCCCGACTTAGGGATCAAGTCTTGGAGTCCCGTGGCGCGATCAAACGCCCCGGTCCTTTTGATGAAGGAGCACCGGTCCCGCCAAGTACGGCAGCATCGATGGACCGCCGTGAATACTACTCCCCAGCGGGATAAATTCGATGCCGTCGAGCAAGTGAGGGAGCGCGCTCAGGCGCGCCGCGCAAGACCGATACGGGCGGCAGTCCAGCCAAGCGCGCGGTCCACGGGCCGGCCCAAAAGGTCCGAGAGCCAGTCGATGCGGCGGCGCAGCGGGGGCGCCCAGAGAAGGAGGGCCGCGGCGGCTCCGAGCGCGGCTCCGGCGAGGACATCGCTCGGGTAGTGGACGCCGATCGCCACGCGGCCGATGGCCAGGACGGTGGCCGCAGCCAGCGCGATGACGCCCCAGGCGCGCTTTCGCAGCAAGATCGCCACGGCGATCGCAAAAGCCGCGGTGGCATGGTCGCTGGGAAAGCTCGGGTCGGGCGAATGGTGGGTAAAGAGGTGAACGGCGCCGGGATCGGCGACGAACGGGCGGGCTCTGTCCACCAGTTCGGAGATCACCTTGCCGATCGCCAAGGCCAGTCCGGCGCTCAGCGCGGCAGCCACCGCGGCGCGGCGCCAGGACGCATTGCGGGCGCCGTGGGCCGCGATGAAGACGAGCACCAGCATGCCCGCGAAGAGCGCCTCGGAGGCTTCGATGAAGGTGAGGAGCGGATCCTCAACCCCGTCATGGCGGTAGAGGAACCCGTTTAGGGAGTGCAGGAGCGACCAATCCATCCCCAGACATTTAACAGCTCCCTACGAACCCCTCCTATTAAGGGTCCTTCGCTGGGCGCAGCGGCTCTATGGCGCCAATACGGCGTTGGAGTTAGGCGCGGTGCTCGGGATTGGGGAAGTCGAAGCGGCAGCCGGCGTCCCACTCGGTGCGCTGGTTGCCGTGCGCCGGGACGCCGCCCGCGTCCTTGAGCATGCGGGCCAGGTGCATCATGTTCCAGGCGGCGAAGGTCGTGTTGCGGTTGGTGAAATCGTTCTCGGGGCCGCCTGAGCCCTCATCCAGATAGGAAGGGCCCGGGCCCGCCTCGCCGATCCAGCCGGCATCGGCCTGCGGCGGGATCGTGTAGCCGAGGTGCTGGAGCGAGTAGAGGACGTTCATCGCGCAGTGCTTGACGCCGTCCTCGTTGCCGGTCACCAGGCAACCGCCGACCCGGCCGTAGTAGGCGTACTGACCGGCGTCGTTGAGCAGGTGCGAATTGCCGTAGAGGCGCTCGATGACCTGGGTGGCGATCGAGGACTTCTCGCCCAACCAGATCGGCATGCCGAGGACGAGGATGTCGGCAGCCATCACCTCTTCGGAGATCTGGGGCCACTCGTCGCGCGGCCAGCCGTGCTCGGTCATATCGGGCCAGACACCGGTGGCGATCTCGTGGTCGACAGCGCGGATGCACTCGACCGCGACGCCGTTGCGGCGCATGATCTCCATGGAGATCTCCATCAGGCCCTGCGTGTTGGACACCTCGGGACTGCGCTTCAGCGTGCAGTTGATGAACAGCGCCCGCAGGTCGGAGTAATCCGTGCTGCTGCTCTCGCATAGCTCCGCCTGCAGCTCCGTCAACTCGGTCATCCCATCTCCTCGCTTCGAATCCGGCCCTGTAGGCGTAGGAGCCTAAACCGGGCCGGGGAACAAAAGTGCTCCTAAGCGTCCAGACGGGCTCTAAGCTGAGGTGAAGCGAATGCCCGCCTGCACTCACCTCGACCGCGTCCGGATCACTCGGCTGCCCGAGTCCGTCGATGGCTGCGAGGAGTGCCTGGCGGCCGGAGACCCCTGGCTGCACCTTCGAATCTGCCTCGAGTGCGGAAAGGTCGGCTGCTGCGACGACTCCCCGAATCGGCACGCCAGCGCCCACGCGCACAGCAGCGAGCACCCGTTGATTCGCTCGCTGGAGCCGCGCGAAGACTGGTCATGGTGCTTCGTGGACGAGGTGGCGCTGATCCTCCCTCAGGTGCAGGGGGAGACCCAGATCCCACCGTCCCCGCTTCTCTGAGCGCATGGCCGGGGACGGGGCACGAGTCCTTTCGGCCGCGCAGCTGGCCACCCTCTCCGAGCACGGCGAGGCGCGCACGGCCGAGGTCGGGGAGACGCTGTTCGAAGTCGGGGACGAGAGCTACCCCTTCATAGCGATCGTCGAGGGCGAGGTCGCGATCACCGACGCGAGCGGCCGCGAGATCGTCCGCCACGGCCCCTCGGGCTTCCTCGGGGAGATGAACCTGCTCTCCGGCCAGACCGTCTTCCTTACCGCCGTGGTTACCGAGCCGACCCGCTACATAGCGGTCGACCGCGAGGTGCTCAGAGGGCTGCTGTTCGAGGACAACTCGCTCTCGGACCTGCTCCTCTCGGCCTTTTCCCAGCGGCGCGAGCTGCTGCAGCGCCTGGATGGGATCGGCATCGAGATCGTCGGGCCGGCCGAGTCCGCCGATACCCGCCGCCTGCTCGACTTCGCCAGGCGCATGTGGCTCCCCCACGTCTGGCTGAAGCCGGAAGACAGCGAGGAGGCGGCGGCTCTGGTCGCCGGCCTGGAGCCGGCGGAAGTGCCGCTCGTGCGCCTTCCCGGCGGCGCCGACTTGCGGGCGCCGAGCAACGGGCAGCTCTCACGGGCGCTCGGGATCGGCCTCGAGTTGGAGCGCCGCGAGGAGGTCGACCTGCTGATCCTCGGCGGCGGGCCGGCCGGCCTCGGCGCCGCCGTCTACGGAGCCTCGGAGGGCCTCGACACCCTGCTGGTCGAGAGCACTGTCCTCGGCGGCCAGGCGGGGACCTCGCGGCGGATCGAGAACTACCTCGGCTTTCCTGCCGGCATCAGCGGCACCGAACTGGTCAGCCGCGCCGTCTCCCAGGCGCGCAAGTTCGATGCCCGGACCGCCACCCCCTATCGCGCCGCGACCCTCGAGCCGGGCTCCGACCGCCACCTCGTCAGGTTGGAGGAGGGCCACGAGGTGAGCGCGGCGGCGGTGCTGCTCGCCACCGGGGCCGAATACAGGCGCCTGCCGGTCGCGGGCCTCGGCCTGTTCGAGGGGATCAGCGTCTTCTACGCGGCGGGCCCTCCGGAGGCAAAGATCTGCGGCGGGCAGCGCGTCGGTGTGGTCGGCGGCGGCAACTCCGCGGCCCAAGCCGCTGTCTGGCTGGCGCGCGGCGGCGCCCTGGTCACGCTTCTGCACCGCCGGGCCGACCTCGGCGAGACGATGTCCCACTACCTGATCGCGGAGCTCGATCGCTATGGCGTAGCGGTGCGCGACCGCAGCGAAGTCGCCGCTCTGCATGGTGAGGACGGCAGACTGGAGGGCGTCACCCTCACCGATGGGGAGCAGTTGCCCCTCTCATTCCTCTTCCTCTTCCTCGGCGCCGCGCCCTGCACCGAGTGGCTCGACGACGTGGTGCTGCGCGACCCCGACGGGTTCCTCCTCACCGGCGCCGAGGCCGGAGCGGAAGGGCTGCTCGAGACCAGCGTCCCCGGCGTCTACGCCGCGGGCGACGTGCGAGCGGGCTCGATCAAGCGCTGCGCGACGGCGGTCGGCGAGGGCGCCGCCGTGGTGCGCTTCGTGCACGAGCGCCTGGCGTCCTGAGTCCCACCTCGCCGTCGAATCGATGATCTAGCGGGGAGGGCGCGGCAGGACGAGTTGAGCGTGGATGGCGCGGTGATCGCTTCCGGGCAGGCCGTCGACCCCGTAGCCGGCTATGCCGAGGCGGCGGTCGGCAAGGATGTGGTCGATCGTCATCAGGCCCCAGGGGAAGACGCGGCGGCTCGGCCAGGTCGGCTCCAGGCCCTTGCCGGTGGCGTCGCCGGCGTCCCTGTATCCACGGTCGACGACGCGGCGGAACTCGGCCTGGTCGAAGGTGGAGTTGAAGTCCCCTGTCAGTACCCAGGGCGCGCCGGCGCCGGCAGCCGGAAGGCTTTCCAGCGGCTTGCGCCAGTTCTCGTATCCCATGTTCGGGGGCGGCGGATGCACGGCGATCACACGCAGGCGCCTGCCATCGGGGAGCGTGAGCATGGCGCGCGGCATGCGGAAGGCGAAGTGGGTCTGGAGGGCGAGTCGTCTGAGGGGATAGCGCGCGTACAGGCCTCCTCCCCGGCCCCCCGGCCGCGGCATCAGCACCGAGTACGGCAGCCGCCGCTGGAGTCCCAGCCGGTGCAGCTTGGCGACGAACGAGGGCGTCAGCTCCTCGATGCTGAGCACGTCGGGGCGGTAGCGGTCGACGAGGTCGAGCAGGGCGGTCGGATCGGCGTTGCCGAGATAGACGTTCGCCGACAGCACGGTGAGCGTTTCGCGGCCGTCGGCCCGGGCGATTTCGGTGCCGATCGTGCGCGGCAGGACGGCGAGCGCCAGGACGACGGTCGCGATCGCGGCCAGGGCGGCCGCGGCCCAGTTGCGCAGGGCGACGGCGACGCCGGCAACGAGCAGCGCGGCGACCGCCGCGTAGGGGGTGAACCACATCAGCCCCGTCAGCAGGACGCCCGTCTCCAGCCCGAAGGCCCGGACCAGGGCCCACAGCGCCAGCGGCACCGCCGCCGCCCAGATCAACCAGTAGCGCCGCGCGCCGGCTTTTTCGATTGCCTTGCGAACCAGAGCGGAGCCCGCCTAGATGATTAGGGGCGGCCCTCCGCACCCGCCGGCCGCTCAACTTCGATGCGGGGGAGGATGCGCTCCAGCCAGCTGGGTATCCACCAGTTGCGCGGCCCGAGCAGCTGCATCACCGCCGGCACGAGCACCATCCGCACCAGCGTCGCGTCGAGGAAGATCGCCGAGGCGAGCCCGATCCCGAACAGCTTCAGGAACACTTCCGGCGAGGCGACGAAGGCGAGGAAGACGACCACCATGATCGCCGCCGCCGCGGTAATCACCCGCGCCGTCTTCGCCAGGCCGTCCGCCACCGCCCGCCTGGTGTCGCGGTCCTTCAGGTACTCCTCGCGGATCCGCGAGATCAGGAAGACCTCGTAATCCATCGAGAGGCCGAAGAGGATGGCGAACATCATCACCGGCATGAACGGAGCGATCGGCACTTCGTGGTCGATCCCGATCAGTTCGCCTACCGCGCCGCCCTTGGAGACCAGGGTCATCACCCCGTAGGCCGCGGAGACCGAGAGCAGGTTCATGATCGCCGCCTTGAGCGAGATCAGCGGCGAGTGGAAGGCCATCAGCAAGAGCAGGAACGAGAGGCCGACCACGCCGGCGATGAACCACGGCATGCGGCCGGTGATGTATTCGCTCTGGTCCTCGAGCGCCGCGTTGACACCGCCGACCAGCGCGGTGACTTCGGAGCTGCCGAGGGTCTCGGGTATCACCGTGCCGCGTAGGCGATCGACCAGGTCGGAGGTCGCCTGGTCCTGCGGCGAGGTGCTCGGGATCACGGTGATGATCGCGGCGCTGCTCTCGGAGTTGTAGCGGGGCGCCGGCACGTAGGCGACACCCTGCTCGCCGCGCAGCCGCGTGACGAGGCTTTCGACATCGGCCTTGCCGGACGGGCCGGGCATTTCGGCCGCGATCACCAGCGGGCCGTTGGTGCCCGGGCCAAAGCCCTCCGTCATCAGGTCGTAGGCCTGACGAGTCATCGTGTCGGGCGGGTCGTTGCCGGCATCGGGGAAGCCGAGCCGCATCCCGAGCGCCGGCGCGGCAAGCGCGAGGAGCACCGCGGCGGCGGCGATCGCCGCCGTCCACGGCCGCCTTTGCACGGCGTGGCTCCAGCGGGCCGCCGGCGAGTTTCCATCCCCTTCGACTCGGTCGAGCCTGCGGCCCAGGAACGGGATCCGCAGCCGGTCGATCCGCGGGCCGAGGTAGGAGAGGAGGGCCGGCAGCAGGCTGACCGCCGCGAGCATCACCACCAGCACCGCCATCGAGGCCGAGATCGCCACCCCGTACATGTAGGGGAGCCCGGTCAGGAACAGCCCCAGCACGGCGATCACGACGGTGCAGCCGGCGATCAGGACGCTGCGGCCGGCCGTAGTCACGGCCTCGACGACAGCGTCGTGGCGGTCGTTGCCCGCCTTCAGCGAGGTGCGGAAGCGGGTGATGACCAGCAACGCGTAGTCGATACCGACGCCGATGCCGATCAAGCCGGTGACGGCCGTCGTCCAGTTGGGCACGTCGATCACATTGGCCAGCAGCACGATCAGGCCGCCGGAGGAGATGCCGAGGCCGATCAGGGCGATCGCCAGGGGCAGGCCGGCGGCGACCAGGGAGCCGAAGGCGATCAGCAGCACGATCGCCGCGGCGAGGAAGCCGATCCCCTCCGGGCTGGTCGATTCCTGGGCGGCGTAGATCGGTTCGCCGCCGAGCTTGATCTCGAGCCCGTCGCCGTCATTGGCTTCGGCCGCGGCGATCAGCTGTTCGCCCTGCTCCTTCTTGACCTCCCATCCGGGGATGGTCAGCGGCAGCGTCGTCGTCGCGATCGTGCCGTCCTTGGAGACCCGGATGGCCTCCCGCCGCTCGACGTTCTTCACCGCTTCGGCTTCGGTGAAGAAGGCGTCCATCTTCCTCTTCGCCGCAGGGCTCGTCGCTCCGTTCGGGTCTTTCCAGACGACGTAGATTTCCTGGCCCGAATAGCCGTCGAAGGCGCTTTCGGTCAGTTCGCTCGCCGCCTTGGACTCCGAGCCGGGGGTGTTGTAGTCGGCTTCGTACTCCCCGGCGAACGAGCTGCCGAGCCCGATGATCACGATTGCCGCGACGATCCAGCAGAGGACCATGGTGCCGCGGCGGCGGTAGCTGAAATCGGCGAGGCGGGCGAGGCGGCGCGTCATGGAGAAGTCCTTTCTCGACTAAGAAGCTTCGAACGAGAAATGGTTTATAGCAGGAATGATTTGGGACCGGAACTGCTAGCGGCTAGACTTTCGATGATGCCAAAGCACGGTTGCAGACGTCCGCTGGGAAGGGCCTCGCGGAGGGCGCATGGCCGCTAGGCGCATCGCGGGCGACAAGGCCCCGGCCAGCCTCGCCTTTCTCCTCTCCCAGGTCGGCATCCACGCGTCGCGGCGCTTCGCCGAGCGACTGGACGCGATCGACCTGCAGCCGCCCCTGTTCCGCGTCCTCAATGTCGTCGATGCCGTCGAAGGAGAATCGCAGCAGGCGATCGGGGAGGCGATCGGCGCGCCGGCGAGCCGCATGGTCGCGATCGTCGACGAGCTCGAGCGGCGGGGGCTGGTCGAGCGGCGGCCGCATCCGAGCGACCGGCGCGTCCGCGCCCTGCACCTGACCGGCGAGGGCCGGCGCCTTCTCGCCCGCGGACGAAAGATCGCGGCCGAACACGAAGAGGAGCTGGCTCGCGGATTGAGCGACGCCGAGCGCAAGCGACTGACCTTGCTGCTGCAAAAGCTGGGCGCCGAGCAGGGCCTCGGCCGCGGGGTCCACCCGGGCCTCAGCCGCTGAGCGGAACGGCGTCCCAGGCCTCTCGTGGGCCGGTTTGGACTCGCGGCGGGAGCCTCTTTGTCGCGCCCCTTACTGGACACCACTCAAGCACTTCACGGCCCTTCATCAGTTGAACATTGTGCAGGAATGGAGCCAATACAGTGGAGTAGTCGGGAGCGGGACAGTGTCCAAGGAGGCGCGGTTGGCGAAAAGCGAGAAGAGCAGGGCGAAGGCCACCGAGGTGGTCGATCAGCGCCTCGTCAAGGCGTTGAGCCACCCGCTCCGGGCTCAGATCTTGTCGCTTCTCAACGAACGGACGGCTAGCCCGGTCGAGATTTCGCGGCTGCTGGGCGAGCGGCTGACCAACGTCAGCTACCACGTCCGCCAGTTGCAGAGGTACGGCTGCATCGAGCTGGTCGACGAACGCCCGGTGCGGGGGGCCAACGAGCACTTCTATTGCGGCATCACCCGCTCGTTCCTGAGCGACGATGCCTGGCGCCAACTCTCGCCGGAGGTGCAGACCGGCATCTCGGTCGCCGGGATGAAGATGATCAACGACAAGGCGCGAGAGGCGCTGGATGCGGAGACCTTCGACCGGCGCCAGGACCGTCATCTCAGCTGCACGCCGATGGCGGTCGACGAGGAGGGATGGAAGGCGGTGACCGGGCTCCTCTCCCGGACCCTGGAGGGCCTGATGGAAATCCAGAGCCAGTGCGCCGGGCGGCTGTCCGAAAACGGGCAGCCGGGAATCTCGGTCACGGTCTCGATGCTCGGCTTCGAGTCGCCCGAGTAGACCTCGCCCGGTTCGCGGAGCCTGGCCGGTTCGCGGAGCCCGGCCCTGGCCGGTTACTCGCCGGGCGAGACCGGCGTGGACGGCGGCGCGCCCTTCTTCAGCAGCGTCGCCAGGTAGATCACGACCGGTGAGGAGCCGTGGTTGGCCGCCCGGTGGATATCGGAAGGCTGCTCGACGATCCATTGGCCGGCGCGGATCCGCCCGGTCTGCCCGGCCTCGATCGAGCGCACGACCTTGGGCTGCTGGTCCGCCTCGCCGCGGCGGACGACGACCGACCCCTGCTCGACGGTGTAGGTGAGGACACCCGACTGGATGTGGGCGACCTGCGTGCCAAGGTGGTGGTGCAGCGCCAGTTTCGCGCCCGGCCCGATCACGACCTTGCTGAGGGCGAGGGTGCGTCCGGGGGCGCCCTGCACCTTTTCGCTCTGGGCGAGGGCGCTGCGGACTGCGGTCGGGGCCGTCTCGGCATGGCCGAAGGCGCTGGAGAGCGCGAACCCCAGCGCCAGGGCGGCAATCAAGGTGATCGCGAACTGAAGCGTGTCCCGCGTCGACCTGGTCACGCGGGCCAGACTAGGCCGCCGCTCGGATCGAACGGGAGGCGGCGCTCAGGCCTCCACGTAAGCGGGCTCGCCCTCCGCTCCCTGCTCCATCTCCATCGCCGCGCCCATAGCCGGCATCGGCTCGGAGCGCAGGACGAAGACCGCGATCGCCAGCGCCGCGCCGACGAGCGCGGCGGCAACCACATAGGCGAGGTGGAAGCCGGAGTTGAGCGCCGCCGCGTGCGAGGCGCCGGCTTCGAGCGCGCTGTCGGTCTTGCCCGATGCCACCGTCGCCAGCACGGCGAGGCCGATCGCGCCGCCGACCTGGGCGCTGGTGTTGACGACGCCCGAGGCGAGCCCGGCGTCTTCGGGCGTCGCCCCCGACATCGCCAGGGTCATCAGCGAGGGGAACGAGATCCCGATGCCGACTCCGAAGAGCAGCAGCTGCGGCAAGAGGTCGGGCAGGTAGCTGCCGTCGACCGGCGTGCGGGCGAAGAGCAGCAATGCGGCCGCGACCAGGACCATCCCCGGGATCAGCATGTTGCGCGGGCCGAAGCGCATGATCAGTTTTTCGGAGTAGCCGAGCGAGAGCGTGCCCATCACCACCGTGGTCGGCAGGAAGGCGAGGCCGACTTCGAGCGGGTCGTAGCCGAGGATCTCCTGCAGGTAGAGGGCGCCGAGGAAGAAGGTCGAGAACATGCCGGCAACGAGCAGCACCTGCAGCGCGTTGGCGCCGGAGACGTTGCGCGAGCGGAAGAGGCGCAGCGGCATCAGCGGGTTGGCGATCCGTGCCTGGCGCAGGATGAAGGCCGTCTCCAGCGCCAGCGAGATGCCGCCGAGGATCAGCGTCTGGGCCGAGGTCCATCCGTTCTCGGATACCTCGAGGATCGTGTAGACGCCGAGCATCAGACCGCTGGTGATCAGCACCGCGCCAAGGATGTCGGCGCCCTGGGAGAAACCGATCCCCTTGGGGTCCAGGACGAGTCGGCGAGTCATCATGAAGGTCGCGATCCCGATCGGCAGGTTGATGAAGAAGATCCAGTGCCAGGCGATCGCCTCGGTCAGCACGCCGCCGATCAGAAGGCCGATCGTGCCGCCGGCGGAGGCGACGAATCCGTAGACGCCGATCGCTTTCGCCTGCTCGCGCGGCTCGGGGAACATCGTCACGATCATTCCCAGGATCACCGCCGACGTCAGCGCCCCGCCGACGCCCTGGACGAAGCGGGCGCCGATCAGCATCTCCTGCGACTGCGAGATGCCGCAGAGGAGGGAGGCGGTGGTGAAGATGGCGAGGCCGACGAGGAAGACGCGGCGCTGGCCGAGCAGGTCGCCCAGCCGGCCGGCGAGCAGGAGCAGGCCGCCGAAGGGAACGAGGTAGGCGTTGACCACCCAGGCGAGATTGCTCTGCGAGAAGCCGAGATCGTCCTGGATCGACGGCAGGGCGACGTTCACGATCGTGATGTCGAGGACGATCATCAGCATCCCCGCGCAGAGGACGTAGAGGGCCAGCCAGCGATTGTGGCCGTCGTCCGGCAGGGCCTGCGCCGGGGGGGCGGGCCGGGGGGCTGTGTCAGCGGTCATCTCGGGGGTCTCCTGGTCGCGAATTTCGGGCACTCTAGCATAAGGTTCAGAAAAACAACTACCAACTTGCAAACTTGTATCGAGAGGGAATAGACTGGCTACATGGCAACGAAGCGCTCCTATGGGGATGCATGTCGTTTCGCCCACGCTCTCGACCTGGTGGGAGAGCGTTGGGCCCTGCTCGTCGTACGTGAGCTGCTGCTCGGCCCAAAGCGCTTCACCGACCTCCGCGCGGGCCTACCCGGCGCCAGTCCCAACATCCTGGCAGAGCGCCTGCGCGAGCTCGAGGGGGCGGGCGCCATACAGCGGCGCCAGCTCGAGCCGCCGGCGAGCTCCTGGGTCTATGAGCTGACCGAGTGGGGCAGGGAGCTGGAGCCGATCGTGACCAGGCTGGGTGCCTGGGGGGCGCGGGCGCCGGTGGCGCCGGAGTCGCAGACGATCGGGACCGACTCGATCGTGCTCGCCCTTCGCTCGCTCTTCGACCCCGCCGCGGCGGCGGACTTCTCCGGCAGCTATGAGCTGAGGCTCGGCGGGCGGCGGTTCCGGGTCGAGGTCGCCAGTGGGACGCTGGAGCTGGGGCGCGGTCCGGCCGTCGAGCCGGCGGCGGCATTCGAAGCGGAACCCGCCATTCTGGCCGCGGTGATCTCCGGGCAGCTGGGCCTCGACGAGGCGCTGCAATCCGGGGAGCTGAAGCTCGAGGGCTCCAAGAAGGAGGCTCGGCGCTTCCTGCGGCTCTTCCCGATGCCCGAGCCGTGCGCGCCTCCGAGCGGCGCATCAACGCCGGCCCCGGCCGAAGCTGTTCGCTAGCGGCGCCACCGCCTGCAACTCGGCGGCGGCGCGCTCGCGGGTTCGCCGCCGCGGGTCCTGCTTCGCCTTCTCGGTCGCCGAGACGAGGCCGTCCAGATCGCCGAGTTGCGAGACGACGACGTTGGTGGTCCCCTCGTGGCGCTCGAGGCGCCCCTTCGCGCGCACGAACGGGGCCGCTCGCACCAGGGCGCGGTAGCTCTCGTAAACAGGCGGCGGCACGACCAGGTTGACGGTGCCGCGCTCGTCCTCGAGCAGCATGAAGACGACCCCTTTGGCGGTCTCCGGCCGCTGCCGGGCGACGACCAGGCCCGCCACCTCCACCACCCGGCCGCTGAGCAGCCGCTCCAGGTCGTCGCTGCGGCAGACCCGCGGGCCCAGCTCGCCGCGCATCAGCGACATCGGATGGCGGCCGAGCACCATCCCGGTCGAGCGGTAATCGGCGATCACCTGCTCCCAGTCCCCCAGGGGCTCCAGCGCCGGCGTCTCGGGCGGCTCCAGCGGCAGCGCCATCTGCATCCCCTCGGCGTGCCGGACCCCGGTCCCCGAGGCGCCCGCCCCCCAGAGCGCCCGGCGCCTACCGGCGCCGAGGTTCGGGTCGGGGAGCGTCGCCGGCTCGCTGCCGGTGCCGACGAGCGCGTCGAGCGCTCCCGCCCAGGCAAGCAGCTCCAGCCCGGCGCGGCCGGCCCCGGCGCGGGAGGCCAGGTCGGCGATCCCCTCGTAGAGGCCGCCCCGCTCGCGCTCGGCGACCAGACTCTCCATCTCCTCCTTTCGCACACCCTTTACGTAGCCCAGCCCGACCCGCACCACGAGGCCGCCGCGGCGGCGCTCGACATGGCACGGCACGCCGCTGCGGTTGGCGTCGGGACCGGCGACGCGCACGCCGCGCCGCTGCGCCTCGTGGACGAGCGCATCGGGTGGATAGAAGCCCATCGGCTGCTCGTTCAGCAACGCGCAGAGGAACTCGGGGGCGTAGTGGATCCGCAGCCAGGCCGACTGGTAGGCGAGCAGGCCAAAGGCGGCCGAGTGCGCCTTCGGAAAGCCGAAGCCCGAGAAGCCCTGGATCTGCGCCCAGACCCGCTCGGCAACCTCCTTCGGCACATCCTGCGCTTCGGCGCCGGAGATGAAGCTGTCGTGGTAGGCGAGCATCAGCGCCTCGGAGCGCTTGCGGCTCATCGCCCGCCGCAGCCCCTCCGCCTCCGAGGACGAGAAGCCGGCCAGCCCCATCGCCACCTCGATCACCTGCTCCTGGAAGACGATCGTGCCCAGGGTGTCCTCGAGCACCGGCTTCAGCAGCGGGTGTTCGTAGGGGACCTCGTAGCCGGGGTCTTCGCGCAGCCGCTTGCGGCGCTCTATATATGGATGCACCGCGCCACCCTGGATCGGCCCCGGGCGGACCAGGGCCACCTGCACCGTGAGGTCGTCGAGATCGCGGGGGCGGGTGCGCGGAAGCATCTGCATCTGGGCGCGGCTCTCGATCTGGAAGACCCCGACGGTGTCGGCGGCCCGGATCGATTCGTAGGTCTCGGCGTCGTCATAGGGGATCCGCGAGAGGTCGAGGCGCTCGCCCCGGGCGCGGCCGACCTCCTCCACGCAGCGCTCGACGGCCGAGAGCATCCCCAGCCCCAGCAGGTCGATCTTTAGAAAGCCGGCGTCGGCGCAGGAGTCCTTGTCCCACTGGACGATCTGGCGCCCCTCCATCGCCGCCGGCACGACCGGGCAGACGTCGATCAGCGGCCGGGTCGAGATCACCATCCCTCCCGGGTGCTGGGAGGCGTGGCGGGGAATCCCCATCGCTTCGTCGCAGAGCGACAGCAGCGCCCGCCAACGCGGGGAGGACATCCGCCGCTCGCCGATCGCCGCGCCGACGTCGCGTTCGAGCTCCCCCTTGCGCTCGTGGAAGCCGACCATCTTCGCCACCTGGTCGATCTCCTCGGCCGGCAGGCCGAACGCCTTGCCGAGGTCGCGGACGATGCCGCGCGGCCGGTAGGTCGGGAAGGCGGCGACCAGGGCCGAGTGGTCCTTGCCGTAGCGGCGATGGACCTCGGGGATCAGCTTCTCGCGGATGTCGCGCGGGAAGTCGAGATCGATGTCGGGCATCGTCTTCACTTCCTCATTCAGGAAGCGGCCGGAAAAGAGGTCGGCCTGGACCGGATCGACATGGGAGAGGCCGGTGAGGTAGCAGACGATCGAGCTGACGCTGGAGCCCCGGCCACGACCCGGCGGCATCACCGAGCGGGCGGAGTCGGGGCCGCGCACCTCGGCGGCGACCTCGCGGGCGAGCTCGAGCAGATCTCGGTGCAGGAGGAAGAAGCCGGAGAGGCCGAGGTGGCGGATCACCCCCAGCTCGGTTTCCAACCGCTCCTCCGCCTTGGCCCGGTGGGCGGATCCGGCATAGCGCTCGGCCAGCAGGCTCCGGCAGACCTCGACCAGGCTGCGGTCCGCGTCGGGGTCCTCCGCCTTCGGGTAGCGGTAGCCGAGCTCCTTGGTGAGGTCGAAGCGCAGCCGCTCGGCGAGGTAGAGGGTCTCGGCGACGGCGCGCGGGTGCTCGCCGAAGCGGGCCGCCATCGCCGCCGGCGCCGCGAGAGCGGAGGTCGAGTTGCCGCGCCGCCCCGGCTCGGACTCCTCCAGCGTCATCCCCAGCCGCACGGCGACGAAGACGTCCTGCAGCCGCGCCCGCTCGCGGCTGTGGGAGTGGACGTTGCCGGTCGCCACGCACCTCGCGCCGAGCCTTTCGGCGAGCAGGACGAGCCAGCGGTTGCGGGCCCGGTCGCGGCGCCAGTAGGGGCGCTGCAGCTCGATCAGGAAGCTGTCGGGGCCGAAAGCGGAGAGGAGGCGCTTCGCGATCGCGGCCCCGGCCGCCGTCTCGCCGCGCTCCCATTGCCCGGCCACGGCGCCGTCGCGCGCGCATCCGGAAAGGCAGACCAACCCCTGGGCGTGCTCCTCGAGCTGCTCGAGGGTCACCGACGGCTGGCCCGGGCCACGGCCGCCCCCATCGCGCGTCTGGGAGTGCGCCTGGGTGAGCAGGCGGCAGAGGTTGCGGTAGCCGGCGGCGTCCTCGACCAGCAGGGTCAGGTGGGCGCCCTCGCGCAGGGTCACCTCCGCCCCGGTGAGGGGACGGACGCCGAGGTCCTTGCAGGCTTCGGCGAACTCCATCGAGCCCCAGACGCCATCGTGGTCGGTGAGGGCGAAGGCCGGGTATCCCAGCCGCGCGGCGGCCGCGGCCAGCTCCAGAGGAGTGGAGGCGCCGTCCAGGAACGAGAAGGCGGAGTGAGCGTGCAGCTCGACGTAGGGAGCGCTGGCGCCCATCTTCAGGCCCGCTGGCGATACCAGCGCCCGCTGCGGGCACAGCGAAAGACCGTCGCGACGCGCCCGTCGGCGAGGGCGAGCTCGAAGTAGTGACGGCGAATCGGCTCCGGCGACCACCAGAGGTCCTCCAGCAGCCACTCCTCGCGAACGGCCTCGACGGCGAGGCCCTCGACCGCGCCCGGCCGCCCGCCGCGCTCGGCCCTCACGGATACCGGCCGCGGCATGTAGAGGCGTCGCGGACGCGGGCTCATCGGTCCGCGGCCGGGGTCAGCATCGCCCAGCGCTCCGGAACGCGGGAGGCCGCGTCCACGGGCAGAACCCTTAGCAGCGCCTCGGCGCCCTGGGCGGAGCGGATCTCCCGCAGCGCCGCGCCGAGGCGGCGGCGCCGGGGCTCGCGGCCGCAGATCGAGAACTCGAGCTGGTCGGCCGCCGGGGGGCCGAGGCTGACCGCGCGCAGCCGCAGCGAGAGGGCCGGCCGGGGCAGCGACGCCAGGCGGGGAAGCAGGAGCGAGCGCATGGTCTGCGCCGAGGCGGTCGGGCGGCCCAGGCCCTGGTCGACGCTCCAGCTGCCGCCGCCGCAGAGGATCGCTCCGAGGCGCAGGCCGAGCACCGTCCTGTCGCGGCGCTGGGGAGCGGCGAGGAGGCGGTCGACGAGCAGCTCCAGGGCCCGCTCGAGCTGGCGCCCGACGGTTCCGTCGGGCAGCTCGATCTCCTCGACCAGCTCCTCGTGCGGTGGCCGGGGGCGCAGCCTGCCGTCTTCGCCTTGGGCGAGGCGCAGGGCCGCGCTCCCGGCCGCCCCGAAGCGATCGGCCACCTGCCCGGCGGAGAGCCGCCGCAGTCTCGCCAAGTCGCCGATCCCGAGCTTCTCCAGCGTCGCGGCCAGCTCCGCCGCCTCACGGTCGGAAAGGCCCAGCCTCCTCGCCAGCAGGCCGGTGGGCAGCGGGTCGAGGAAGCCCGGCAGGTCCGCCATCGAGACGAGAGCGCGCCCGCGCGAGGCGGCGGCATAGGCGGCGAAGCGCGACGGCGCCGCGGCCAGGCAAGCCGCCACACCGGTCCCCTCCAGGGCCCGCCGGGCCGCCGTCATCACTCCCAAGACGTCGCCGCCATGGATTCCGCGCAGGCCCTGAACGCCGAAGAACGCCTCTCCCGCGCGGTCGGACTCGACCGCGGCGCCAATCCCCTCCAGGGCCCGCAGCACTTCCTCCCAGAGATCCTCAGCAGGCAGCGATCGCTCTTCGCAAGCTTCCAGAAGAGCGGACTCGTGGATCAGAGCACAGGCTACCCTCATACGAACACATGTTCGTATATGGAGAGGACGGAACCACGGTCAGTCGATTGGCAGAGCCGCCGCGTTGCCGGTACGGGCGGCCTTGGCCCCCTCCGCCCCCAGGTAGGGCGTGAGCGAGAACTCGATCAACTCCGGAAGCAGGTCCTCGACTCTCCCGGCCTCATCGCTGACAATCCGTTGGTAGATGATCCAGAAGATGCCGCCGACGATCGTCTCCTCGAGCAGCCTCGGCAGCTCCCGCGAGGCGATTTTGCGGCCCATCCAAAAAAGCGGCACGAAGGCCTGGATCGAATGCTCATAGCGGCCCACCGCGGCAGGCCCGGCGGCGAGCGTCTCGACGATGCACGTGCGCGCCAGCGCCGGCTCGCTTGCCGCGTAGTCGAGGAAGGCGGCCAGGCCGGCTTGGATGCGGGCGGTCCACGACTCCGCCTGGATCGCCGCGTCGACGACCTGGCGCAGCGCCTCTTTGACACCGAATTCGGAGGTGGCGATGAAGCAGACCTCTTTGGAGGGGAAGTAGTCGTAGAAGGTTTTGCGTGCGACCCCGGCGCGGCGCACGACGTCGGTGACGGTGACGCCGCGGTAGCCCTTCTCGCTTGCCTCTTCGGCAAAGGCGAAGATGATTCGCTCCCGCTGCTGCTGGGCAATCAGCTCATAGGAACGAGGCTGTCTTCTAGACGGGATCCTCGTTGCCAGCAGAGCCTGGTGAGCCACGTTTTCCAGGGTAACTCTCTTCCGCTCAAATTCAAGGTGAGTAAATG